>DUSC01000007.1 GCA_012842935.1 Hyphomicrobiales bacterium
CGCGAACGACTGGCCCGCGCCATCGCCGCGGCGAACGCCGGCCTCTTTTCGCGGCTCTACGACAGCCTCGCCGACGGCAACGCCTTCAGCCCCGACGCGGCGAGCGCGGGGCGGCGCGCGCTGCGCAACGTGCTGCTCGACTACCTCTCGGTCGAACCGGGCGCGATCGACCGTGCCCGGCTCCAGTTCCGCTCCGCGACCAACATGACCGATCGCGCCGCCGCATTGACGGTGCTCGCCCATCGCCATCCCTGCACCGACGCGGCAGCCGTCGCCCTGGCCGACTTCGAGCGCCGGTATCGCGGCGACCACCTCGTCCTCGACAAATGGTTCCAGATCCAGGCGACCGTGCCGGGCCACGATACCGTCGACTCCGTCGCCGCCCTGACCCGCCACCCGGCCTTTTCGATCACCAATCCCAACCGCGTCCGCGCCCTGGTCGGGACCTTCTCCAGCGCCAACCAGACCGGGTTCCACCGCCCGGACGGGGCGGGCTACGCCTTCTTCGCCGAGATCGTGCTCCGGGTAGAGCGCACCAACCCGCAGATCGCGGCGCGGCTGGCGACCGCGATGCGCTCGTGGCGCTCGCTCGAGCCGGTACGCCAGCAGAAGGCGCGCGAGGCGTTGCTGTCGATTTCCCGGGCGAAGGATCTCTCCCCCGACCTGCGCGACATCGTCGAGCGAACTCTGTCCTGAGTCCGTCCCGCCACGAGGCCCGACATTTTCGTCCGGACGTCCGAAAGCCTCTGGACAAGCCGAATCGCTGGTGATTCCTTGTTGACGATTCGGATGTGCGGCGTTGCCGGATCACCAGCGGCGGAAATCGGGAATTCGGGAGCCACAGGATGGCGAACACGGACGCGTGGGGCGCGCCCGACGGGGTCGACTTTGCCGGGCGCAGGGGCAATTCCGGACCGGGGCCGACGGGCAACGCGAGGATCATCGCGGAACCGGCCTACAGGCGCCTGCTCGCGGCCGAGCCGATCCTGAAGCGGTCGATCCCGACGCTGATCATCATCTTTCTGATCGTCGTCGCGGCGGCGCGACTGCTGTCGCTCGCCAACTGGCGCGACGACGTCGATCGCAATGCCAGGGCCGTGCTCGGCCTTGCCGCGGGCGACCTCGTCCACGCGCTGACACTTGCCGAAATCAGGCCGGGCGCCGACCGGCCGAGCGGCTACGAGATCATCGAGAGCGTCGCTCGGCACGGCGCGATCGGAGCGCGGCCCGTGCTCGCCATCGCCGATCGCGACCTCTCGATCGTCGCCGCCGGACCGTCCGGCGCCGCCTGGGAGGGCAGCCGGCTCGACGCGCTGGTTTCGGGCGGGCAGCCGCTGTTCATGTTCGGCGAGCGTGCCGGCGTGATGGACGTTCGCATCGACGGCGAGGACTGGATGGCGGCGCTGTCGCTGACCCCCAGCCGCAACATCGCCGTGGCGATGATTTCACACGATGCGGTCTTCGCCGAATGGCGCAAGGCGGTTTCGCTCAACGTCACGCTCTACGTGCTCACCGCGGCCGTTCTCCTGGTCATCCTCTACGCCTATTTCAGCCAGGCCGCGCGCGCCCAGTCCGCCGACCGCATCTATGTCGAGGCGCACCAGCGAATCGACCTGGCGCTGGTGCGCGGTCGCTGCGGCCTGTGGGACTGGGACATGGTGCGCGGCAAGATGTACTGGTCGCGCTCGATGTACGAGATGCTCGGCTACCAGCATTGCGAGGCGATGCTGTCGTTCGGCGAGGTCGCAGACATCATCCATCCCGAGGATGGCGATCTGTTCGAACTCGCCAAGAGCATCGTGTCGCGCGAAACCGACCAGATCGACCGGGTCTTCCGCATGAAGCACGCCGACGGCCACTGGGTGTGGATGCGCGCCCGCGCCCAGGTCGTCGACCCCGACGCGCCCGAGATCCAGCTGATCGGCATCGCCGTCGACGTCACCGAGCAGCGCAACCTCGCCGCGCGCTCGGAAGCAGCCGACCAGCGGCTGCGCACCGCCATCGAGAGCATCACCGAATCCTTCGTCCTGTGGGACGCCAGCTGCAAGCTGGTCATGTGCAACACCAAGTACCAGCAGGACAATTGCCTCTCTGAGGCCGACGTCGTCCCCGGTACGCCGCGCGAAACCATCGAACGCCGCATGGCGCCCTTCGTCTCCGAGCGCCGGCTGGTGACGCCGGCCGGGCAGCAGGGCGTCGAGACCTTCGAGCGCCAGCTCGCCGACGGCCGCTGGCTCCAGGTGACCGAACTGAAGACCAAGGACGGCGGCATGGTCTCCGTCGGCTCCGACATCACCCAGATCAAGCAGCACCAGGAGAAGCTGGTGGACAGCGAGCGGCGGCTGATGGCGACGATCCACGACCTCAGTCTGGCGCGCAAGGCCGAGGAGGAACGCGCCCGCGAACTTTCCGAGCTGAACAAGAAATACATGAAGGAGACCGAGCGCGCCGAGGCCGCCAACCAGGCGAAGTCGGAGTTCCTCGCCAACATGTCGCACGAGCTGCGCACGCCGCTCAACGCCATCATCGGCTTCTCCGAGCTGATGGAATCGGCGCCCTTCGGTCCGCTGGGATCGAAGAAGTACGAGGAATATGTCAGCGACATCCATTCGAGCGGCACCTACCTGCTCGGCGTCATCAACGACATCCTCGACATGTCGAAGATCGAGGCGGGCCAGTTCACCATGGACTGCGAGGAAATCGACCTGTGCCCGCTGATCCGCGAGACGGTCCGCGTGGTCGCGCTGCAGGCGGCCGAGAAGAAGATCACGGTCGAGACCGAGATCGCCGACACGATGCGCCTTTACGCCGACCGCCGCGCCATCAAGCAGATCGCCATCAACCTGCTGTCCAACGCGGTCAAGTTCACCGGCGAGGGCGGCCACATCACGGTCAGGGCGCGCAACGTCGCCGGTGCCATGATGCTATCGATCGAGGATACCGGCTGCGGCATCCCGAAACACGCCCTGAACAAGCTCGGCAGGCCGTTCGAGCAGGTCCAGAACCAGTTTTCCAAGAACCACTCCGGTTCCGGCCTCGGACTCGCCATTTCGCGTTCGCTGGCCGAGCTGCACGGCGGCGCGCTGAAGATCCGTTCGACGGAGGGCGTCGGCACGATCGTGTCCGTGCGCATCCCCGGCCGCCGGCGGACATTGAAGAAAGCCGCCTGAAGCGCCGCCATCGTACCCTCTCCCCCGCCGGGCGGGGGAGAGACCGTTCGCGAAAGCAACCCGGCGGGCGATGCCCGTCCTGCGCCAGACGCCTCAGCGCCAGCCCTTGTGCCGGCCCACCCCGTCGTGACGGCGCGGCATCTCGTCCCTGACGATCTTGCCGTCGTCGTTGCGGTCGAGCAGGGCGAACATCTTCCTCTGCCTAGATTCGACTTCGGCCTTGGTCAGCGCGCCGTCGCCGTCGGTGTCGAACCGCTCGATCATGCGCTGCGCCATGCGCTCGGCGCGCATCCGCGCGATGGCGTCGGCGATCTCGCCGACCGTCATCTTGCCGTCGCCGTCGGCGTCGACCAGGCGCCTGTTGATCGCCTCGGCGAACTCCTCGAAGGTGATCTCGCCGTTGGCGTCGGCGTCGGCGGCCTCGAAGCGGGCGACGGACCGCGGGCCGTCGCCGCGCCGGTTTTCTTCCGCCGCCTGTGCGGCCGCAGCGAAGCCGGCGAGGGCGAGGAACGCGGCAGCGACTGTCGTGGTCTTCTTCATGGCATTCTCCTTTGCATCGTCACCCCCGATGCGGGACGAGGCGCTTGTGCGGGCTTCCCATCACCCGCGGTTGCGCTTCGCTCGAAGCAGACGGTCGAAATCCTCTCGAACCTTCCGCGACGTCTCTTCAATATGGGCCTCCAATACGGCGAAATCGGGCAGATCGGTCGAGCGCAACAACAGGTCGCGCAGGCCGGGCGGCACGTCGGCGCGATCGAAGGGGCCGGTCAGGCACAGCCGGATGATCTGGGTCAGCATCGAGTACAGCCCGTGCGCCGCCACGAGATCGTCGCGCGTCTGCGCGTCGGCGAAGTCGAGGGACAGGTGGGCGAGGATATCGCGCGTCGCCGTCAGCCGGCCCGGTGAGTCGACGTGGCCGGCGAGCGCCGCGCATTGGGCGATGAATTCGAGGTCGATCAGCCCGCCCCGGACCAGCTTCAGGTCCCACAGGTCGCGGGGCGGCTTCTCGGCCTCGATCGTGTCGCGCATCGCGACAGCGTCGGCCGCGATTGCGGCGAAGTCGCGCGGCATGGCGAGAATCTCGCGGACCTCCTCCTCGATCTGGGCGGCGAGACCGGGATCGCCGGCCACCGCACGCGCCCTGGTCAGCGCCATGTGCTCCCAGGTCCACGCATCCTCGCGCTGGTACTTGCGGAAGGAGTTGACGTGCGTGGCGACCGGCCCCTTGTTGCCGGACGGCCGCAGCCGCAGATCGAGCTCGTAGAGCACGCCTTCGGCGGTCGGCGCCGACACCGCGGCGATCAGGCGCTGGGTCAGCCGCGAGAAATAGTGCGACGGCGCCAGCGCCCTGGCGCCATCCGATTCCTCGGCGTCGGCGTCATGGTCATACAGGAGGATCAGATCGACGTCGGAGCCCGCGGTCAATTCGCGGCTGCCGAGCTTGCCCATGCCGAGGATGACGACGCGGCCGCCCTTCACCTTGCCGTGGCGCACGGCGAATTCGGCAAGGACCGCATCGAGGGCCGCGCCGATGGTCAGGTCGGCGAGATCGGAAAACGCCTTTCCCGCACGCATCGCGTCGATCGCGCCGGAGAGCAGGCGCACGCCGATGAGGAATTTCTGCTCGGCGGCGAAGATGCGCAGCCGGTCGAGCACCTCCTCGTATTCCGACGTCTCGCCGAGGAAGGCTTCCAGGCGGCCGGCGAGATAGGCCCGGTCTGGCAGCTCCGACATCAGCAGGGGATCGAGCAGACCGTCGAACACGTGCGGCCGCCGGGTGATGATGGCGGCGAGCCGAGGGGCGGCCCCCATGATCGTGGCGATCAGCTTCAGCAGGCCGGGATTGGACTGCAATAGCGAGAACAGCTGGATGCCCGCCGGCAGACCTCTCAGGAACTCGTCGAATCGCAGGATCGCCTCGTCGGCGCGCCGCGTCTCGCCGAAGGCGTGGAGCAGAGCCGGCGTCAGTTCGGTAAGCCGCTCGCGCGCCTCGGCCGACTGGGTGGCGCGGTAGCGGCCGAAATGCCAGGTCCGGATGACGCGGCAGATGTCGCTCGGCCGCTCGAAACCGAGGTTGGCGAGCGTCTGCAGCGTGTCCGGGTCGTCGACGTCGCCGGTGAAGACGAGGTTGCCGACGCCGGCGGAGAGCTGCGGCGCGGTCTCGAACAGCGCCGCGTAATGCTTCTCGACCATCTGCAGCGAGGCCCGGAAGGCGGCCGCGAACGCGCCTGCCCCGGCGTAGCCGAGCATCCGGGCGATGCGCTCGATGCCCTCGTCCTCTTCCGGCAGCGTGTGGGTCTGCTCGTCGGCGACCATCTGCACGGCGTGTTCGACGCGGCGCAGGAACCAGTACTGCCGGGTCAGCCCGTCGCGGGCATCGCTCGTGATCCAGCCGCGCCGGGCGAGTTCAGCGAGCATCGCTACGGTGCGGCGGCCGCGCAGTTCGGGGAAGCGGCCGCCGGCGATCAGCTGCTGGGTCTGCACGAAGAACTCGATCTCGCGGATTCCGCCACGACCGAGCTTGACGTTGTGGCCCTTGACCGCGATCTCGCCGTGGCCCTTGTGGGCGTGGATCTGCCGCTTGATCGAATGCACGTCGGCGATCGCCGCGTAATCCATGTACTTGCGCCAGACATAGGGCTGGATTTCCTTGAGGAAGCGCGCCGCCGCTTCCATGTCGCCGGCCACCGGCCGCGCCTTGATCATGGCGGCGCGTTCCCAGTTCTGACCCCTGCCCTCGTAGTAGATCAGCGCCGCCTCCACCGGGATCGCCAGCGGCGTCGAGCCGGGATCGGGGCGCAGCCGCAAGTCCGTGCGGAAGACGTAGCCACCCTCGGTACGATCCTGGAGGATGCGCACCAGCCGGCGGGTAAGCCGCGAGAAGAGGTCCACCGCCTCGTAAGGGTCCGGGATCGCCGGCGCGTCCGGCTCGAGGAAGACGACCAGGTCGATGTCGGAGGAAAAATTCAGCTCGTGGGCGCCGAGCTTGCCCATGCCGAGCAGGATCCAGCCGGAGCCCTTCGCCGGATCGGCGGGATCGGGAAGCCGGAGCTTCCCCTGCTGGTGGGCGTCGCGCAGGAGGAAGGAGACGGCGGCTCCGACGCAGGCGTCGGCGAGATCGCTGAGCCGCCGCACGGTCGTCTCGGTCTCGACCGCGCCGGCCAGTTCGTCGAGCGCGATCAGCACGTGGGCCTCGAGCTTGAGCGAGCGCAGCCGCACCATCAGCCCCGCTTCGCTCGCCTCGGCGTCGAGCCCCGCGGCCACTGCCGCGGCGTTGATCGCGGCGAGCCTGTCGTCGAGGGCATTGTCGAACAGGCCGTCGAGGATCGACGGCCGGCGGCGCAGCGCGTCGCGCAGGAAGGGCGACAGGTCGAGCACGGCGCCGAGGAAATCCTGCACCGCACCCTTCATCGACAGCATCGCGGCGAGCCTCGGCAACCCCGCTTCGCGCGCCTCCTCGGCCAGATCGGCAAGTTGCGCCCTCGCCGCCTCGGCGTCGAGCGGCGCCAGCACCCGCGGCGCCTCGCCGAACCAGCCGGTTCCGCTCTTCCGTCCGGTCGAGGCGGCTGCCGTCATCCGCTTTCCTTTGCGTCAGGGAACACCATGGCGACGGATAATCCGGGATCGCGGGCGTCGAGATCAAGCCTGCCGCCGTGGAAGCGCATCACCGCCTTGGCGAGGCTGAGACCGAGCCCCGAGCCCGGCTGCGACCGGCTCTTCTCCAGGCGGACGAAACGCTCGGTGGCACGCTGGCGGTCGGCGGCATCCGGAATGCCGGGGCCGTTGTCGTCGACCGAAAGACGCAGGCCCGCCGCCTCGCGCGCCAGCCGCACCCTGACGCGCGGCTCGGCTGCCCCGGCCGAATACTTGATGGAGTTGTCGACGATGTTGGAGAGCGCCTGGGCGATCAGCTCGCGGTTGCCGTCGACGGTCTCCGGCCCGGTCGTCTCGGCCTCGAGTATGACCCCGACCTCCTCGGCCGCCGGCTCGTAGAGCTCGACGACGTCGCGGACGAGTTCGGCCAGATCGACCTTCGACAGCGCCTCCGTCGAGTAGCCCGCCTCCAGCCGCGAGATCATCAGGATGGCATTGAAGGTGCGGATCAGCTGATCGGATTCGGCGATCGTGCCTTCCAGAGCCTCGCGGTATTCTGCGGGATCCTTGGCGCCGGCAAGCGCCGCCTCGGCGCGGTTGCGCAGGCGCGTCAGCGGCGTCTTGAGGTCGTGGGCGATGTTGTCGGAGACCTGTCGCAGGCCCTCGTTGAGGCTGGCGATTCGGGTCAGCATGGCGTTCAGGCTTTCCGACAGGCGGTCGAACTCGTCGCCCGCGCCCGACACGGGCAGCCGGCCGGCGAGATCGCCGTCCATGATGCGCTGGCTCGCCTCTGAAACGCTGTCGATTCGCTTCAGCGCGCGGCGCCCGACGAAATACCAGATAAGCAGCGCGCCGACGCCCATCATGCCGAAGGCGACCATCAGGGCGCGGCGGACGACGGCGCGAAAACGCTCCGGCTCGCCTAGGTCGCGCCCGACGAGGATGATCATCTGGTTGGGAAGCCGGAGCACAAGGGCCAGCGCCGCATGGCGCATCTCGGTCTCGCCGGCGCGTTGCGCCTGGCCGGCGGCACCGCGTTCGGCGCCGCTCTCGCCGAAGCGCTGGTAGGAGAACGGCTTTTCGGTCCAGCCCTCGATGTCGAGCACGCCCGGCTCAAGGCTCTCGACGTTGCCCGACAGGATGCGTCCGTTGGGGTCGGCGATGAGATAGAGGTTGGCGCCGGGCTGCCGTGCCCGTCGCTCGATGGTGCGCACGAGCAGGGGCAGGCCGCCGCGCTGGTAGGCGGCGGCGAGGCCCTGCACCTCCTCGTTGATCGTCTCCTGGGTCTGCGCCGTCAGCATGCGCACCGACAGGGACGTCATGTAGAAGACGAGGAAGACGGCGCTGATGCTGAACAGGATGAGGTAGAGCGCCGACAGGCGCGCGGCCGTCGTGTTCATGATGGCGAGCAGACGCCGGCCCATCGTTCAGCCGGCCTTGAGCATGTATCCGGCGCCGCGGATCGTGTGCAGCAGCGGGCTGTCGAAGCCCTTCTCGATCTTGCTCCTCAGCCGGGAGACATGGACGTCGATGACGTTGGTCTGCGGGTCGAAATGATAGTCCCAGACGTTTTCCAGCAGCATGGTGCGCGTCACCACCTGGCCGGCGTGACGCATCAGGTATTCGAGCAGGCGGAATTCGCGCGGCTGCAGCACGATCTCCCGCCCGGCGCGCTTCACCGTGTGCGACAGGCGGTCGAGCTCGAGGTCGCCGGCGCGATAGACGGTCTCGACCTCGCGCGTGCCGCCGCGGCGGTTGAGCACCTCGACGCGGGCGAGCAGCTCGGAGAAGGCGTAGGGCTTGGTGAGATAGTCGTCGCCGCCGGCGCGCAGGCCGGTGACGCGATCGTCGACCTCGCCCAGCGCCGAGAGGATCAGGACCGGGGTGGCGTTGCCGCGGGCGCGCAGCCCCGCGATCACCGAAAGGCCGTCGCGGCGCGGCAGCATGCGGTCGACCACCATCACGTCGTAGTCGCCGGCCTCGGCCATGGCGAAGCCCGTCTCGCCGTCTGTGGCGAGATGCGCGGTGTGCCCGGCCTCGGCGAACGCCTTGGAGAGGTAGTCGGCGGCCTCGCGGTCGTCTTCGATCACCAGAATCTTCATGGACGTCTTATACGCGGTTTCCCCGTTGCCGCCTGCGTTCGCGAGCATGTTGTCCTCCGGATGTCGGGTGCGCGATCGGGCAAGACAAGAGCGGCAGCAGGAGATGGGGCCTGCTGCCGCTGGAACCGATGCGAGAACTGACGATGACACCGGTCCCGGGCATCTCCCGGCCGGCGGCCCGGGGGTGTTCTGACCGCCGGCCGGAAGTGCTTTCCAGGTCAGCCCTTGGCGACCGGAAGCGCGACGAAGCGGCTGGTGTCGTCGCGCATGATCTGCACGAGGACGGCCTTGCGGCCCGCCCTGGCCGCCTCGGCGACCGCCGCGGTCACGTCGGCGCTGGTGCCGACCTCCTTGGAGTTGACGGCCACGATGACGTCGCCCGGCTGGATGCCGCGGCTCGCCGCCTCGCTGTCGGGATCGACGTCGGTGACCACGACGCCCTTGCCGTCCTCGGCACGGGTGACGGTCAGGCCGAGATCCTCGAGCGCGTTGGCGTCGGCCGGGGCCGGCTGGTCGATCTTCGCCTGCTTGTCGGCGCCGGGCAGTTCGCCGAGCTTGACGGTGACCTTCTCGGTCTTGCCGTTGCGCCACAGCGAGACTTCCACCGACTTGCCGGGCTGGATGCCGCCGATCAGCCGGGCGAGTTCCTTCGGCGAGGCGACGGCGCGGCCGTCGACCGCGGTGATCACGTCGCCGGCGACGACGCCGGCCGCCTTGGCCGGTCCGTCGGCCTGCGCCTCGGAGACCAGCGCGCCCTTGTTGTCGGAAAGCCCGAGCGACTCGGCGATGTCCTTGGTTACCGGCTGGATCTGCACGCCGAGCCAGCCGCGCTGGACGGTGCCGGTCTGCATCAGGTTCGTCACCACCTCCTTGGCGGTCGACGCCGGAATGGCGAAGGCGATGCCGACGTTTCCGCCCGACGGCGAGAAGATCGCCGTGTTGATGCCGACCACCTCGCCGTTGAGGTTGAAGGCAGGGCCGCCCGAATTGCCGCGGTTCACCGCGGCGTCGATCTGGATGAAGTCGTCGTACGGGCCGGCGCCGATGTCGCGGCCGCGGGCCGAGACGATGCCGGCCGTCACCGTGCCGCCGAGACCGAACGGGTTGCCGACGGCGACCACCCAGTCCCCGACGCGCACCTTCGAGTCGTCGGCAAAGGCGACGTAGGTGAACTTGCGCGCGTCGTTGACCTTGAGCACGGCGAGGTCGGTGCGCGGGTCGGTGCCGACCAGCTTGGCGTCGAGCTCGGTGCCGTCGTCCATGACGACCGTGAAGGTGGAGCCGCCCTCGACGACGTGGTTGTTGGTGACGAGGTATCCATCCTCGGAGATGAAGAAGCCCGAGCCCTGCGACACCGGGCGCGGCTCGGCGTTGCGCCGTTCGCGGCGGCCGTCGCGTCCCTGGCCATCACGATCTCCGAAGCCTCGGAACTCGCGGAAGAAACGCTTCATCGGATGGTCGTCCGGCAGGTCGTCGAAGCCGGGGCCGGAGAACAGCTGCGCGCCGCGGTCGGAGGCGGGCTCGATCTTGGCCTTCACCTGCACGCTGACGACGGCCGGCGAGACGCGCTCGACGACGTCGGCGAAGCCGAAGGTCTGCTGCGGGGCTTCGACCCTGACCGCTTCGGCGAACACCGGAGCGGTGCCGGTGGTGACGGTGCCGAGACCGATCGCGCCGGCGATCGCGACCGAAGCGGCCGCAGCCATCAGGCGTTTTCTGGTACGCGAAACGGAACGGGGGGCATTTGTCATGGTCCGATATCCTCTTGGCTCTGGACGCGTTTGCCTGCGTCCGGTGCCAGGAGAGATAGAGAGCCCGACATTACCGCGCCATTTCCGGCGCATGAAAGTTTGGTAATGTTGGGGGGCCGCTCAGCCGGGATCGCGCTCGGCATTGGTCGCCGCGGCCGACATCCTCGGCCCCAGCGCCCCCGTCACCTTCATCGAAGTCGCCGGATCGGGATTGCCGCCGCTGCACAAGGTGCCCTCCCGGCTTTCGCGCGACCCGACCGAAAGAACGAAGCGGCCGATCGCTCCCCTACCCCTCGCCGTCGAGCACCTTCGCCAGCGCTGCCTTCTCCTCCGCGGAAAGCGCCTTCGTCGGCGGCCGCTCGCGCCGGCGGATCGACACGGCGAGCACCGCGCCGCCGATGACGAGCAGCACCGCCGGCGTGCCCCAGAGCAGCGCGTTGCGCAGGCTGAAGCGCGGTTTCAAGAGCACGAACTCGCCGTAGCGGGCGACGATATAGGCGAGCACCTGTTCATCCGTGTCGCCGGCCTTCAGCCGCTCGCGCACGAGGATGCGCAGGTCGCGCGCCAGCGAGGCGTCGGAATCGTCGATCGACTGGTTCTGGCAGACCAGGCAGCGCAGCTCCGCTGAAAGCGCGCGGGCGCGTGCCTCGAGCGCCGGATCGTCGAGCATCTCGTCGGGCTGTACGGCGAAGGCCGCGCCCGAAAACGCCAACGCAACGGCGAACAGGATGGCCCGGGGCGCGGCGAGCCTCACGACGCCGCTCCCGCGGCGAGTTCGCGCCGCCTGCGTGCCGCAGGCGCGCCGACCCTCAGCCGCCGGTCGAGCAGCGAGACGATGCCGCCGCCCATCATGACGAGCGCACCGATCCAGATCAGCGTCACCATCGGCTTCCACCAGATGCGCACGACGATGCCGCCGTCGCCGGTCAGGTCGCCCAGCGAGACGTAGAGCTGGCTGGCGCCGAAGGTGCGGATGCCGGCTTCCGTCGTCGGCATCTGCCGTGCGGGATAGATGCGCTTGGCCGAGACGATCTCGCCGAGGTCCTTGCCCGCGACGGTGCGCAGCGAGAAGACGCCCTGGTCTTCCGTGAAGTTCGGGCCCTTGACCGTGCGCATGCCCTCGAAGCGCAGCGAGTAGCCGGCGAGTTCCGCCGTGTCGCCCTGGCGCATGGCGACGATCCGCTCGCCCTGGAAAGACATCACGCCGACGATGCCGAGAACGGTGACGCCCAGCCCGAGATGGGCGAGCGCCGTGCCCCAGGTCGAGCGCGGCAGGCCGGCGAACC
>DUSC01000073.1 GCA_012842935.1 Hyphomicrobiales bacterium
AGCGGCCGGTGCTACCCGGAAAGCTTTCTTGCCGACAGCAATCTCGACTCGATGGCGATTCGCCGTTCGGCAGATCATTATGTCGACGATCTCTTCGCTGACCGTCAGCCAGATACGGGCGCTTTCGGCGGCCGCGATTGCGGCATGGACCGAAGATGACGTCGCCGAACTGTCGACCACTCAGGTCAAGGCGCTGTCGTCGACCCAGGTCGGCGCCCTGCAGACGAGCAGCGTCGCGGCGTTGACGACCGCTCAGGTGAGCGCGATCTCGCCGGCCGCGATCGTCGGCTTGACCGTCGACCAGATCGCCGTGCTCGGCACGGACCGGATCTCGGGCCTCCTCCCGGCGCAGGTGGCGGCGCTCGCCAGCACCCAGATCGCCGCGCTCGATGCCGACCAGGCCGAGGCGCTGACCGCCGCGCAGGTGGCCAGCCTCAGTTCGCGGCAGGTAGCGGCCCTGTCGGTGGAAGCCTTGCAGGCTTTCTCCACCGCCGACATCGCGGCGCTGAAACCGGCGGCCGTTCCCGGCATGACGACTGCCGGCGTCGCGGCGCTGAGCCTCGACCAGGTCGCGGCGCTGACCGCCGCGCAGGTGGCGGCGCTGAAGCCGAGCCAGGTCGGTGCCTTGTCGACGGCGCAGGTCGGCGCCTTGAGCACCGCGCAGATCGGCGCGATGAACGCCACGCAGATCGCGGCGCTCGGCGGCGAGGCGCTGGCGACGTTCTCGGCGGCCAGAATGGCGGCGATCAGGCCGACATCGATCACCGGCATTGCCGTTGCCGCCGTGGCCGACCTGACCGTCGCGCAGGTTGCCGCCCTGACGCCGGCCCAGGTCGCCGCCATGCGTCCCGCCCAGGTCGCCGCACTGACCGTCGACCATGTCGCCGCCCTGTCGACCGGTCAGATCGGCGCGCTGACCTCCGCACAGCTCGCCGCCCTCGGGACCGATCGCATCGCCGCTCTCTCCACGAGCCAGATCGCGGCGCTGAGCGTCAAGGCGATCCCGGGCATGACCGCGGCGCAGGCCGGCGCGCTCAGCGTCGACCAGGCCGGCGCGCTCACCTCGGCGCAGGTCGGCGCGCTGGCGGCCAAGCATGTCGCCGCACTCGGCGAGGCCGCGCTCGCCGCTTTCTCCGCCGCCGACATCGCCGCGATCAAGCCGGCGGCGGTACTTGGCCTGACCCCCGGCGGCATCGCCGCCCTCGGCCTGGAGCAGGTCGCGGCGCTGACGACGGCGCAGGTCGCGGCCCTGAAGACCACCCAGGTTGCGGCCCTGACGGTCGAGCAGGCCGGCGCGCTCACCGTCGCGCAGCTGCGCACGCTGAGCGGGACACAGGCCGCCGCCCTGGGAACGGAAAAGCTGGCGGCGCTGTCGACCGAGCAGATTGCTGCGCTGAGCGCGAAGGGCATTTCCGGCCTGACACCGGCGCAGATCGCGGCGATGACGCCGATCCAGGTCGACGTACTGACGTCCGCGCAGATCGGGGCGCTGGCCTCGAACCAGATCGCGGCGCTCGGCGAGGCGGCGCTCGAGACCTTTGCCCCGGCCGATCTCGCCGCGATCAGGCCGGCAGCGATCGGCGGGCTGACGGGGGCGGGCATCGCCGCGCTTGCCGTGGAGCAGGTTTCCGCGTTGACTTCCTCGCAGGTCGCGGCGCTGAAGCCCGCCCAGATCGCGGCCCTGACGGCCGAGCAGATGGCTGCACTGACCGTTTCGCAGCTGAAGACGCTTGCCGGGTCGCAGGTCGCCGCGATCGGATCCGAAAGGATCGCATCCCTGGCGCCGGAACAGGTCGCCGCCTTCAGCGCCAAGGGCATTTCAGGCCTGACGCCGGCGCAGATCGCGGCGATGAGCGTCGAGCAGATCGACTCGCTGTCCACGGCGCAGATCGGGGCGCTCGCCTCGAGCCAGGTCGCCGCGCTCGACCTGTCGGCGCTCGCCACCTTTTCCGCCGCCGATATCGCCGCGATCAAGCCCGCGGCAATCACCGGCCTGACGGCGGCGAACGTCGCGGCCCTCACCACCGAGCAGGTCGCGGCGCTCACCGCGACCCAGATCGCGGCGCTGAAGGCGACGCAGGCCGCTGCGCTCGGATCGTCCCAGACGAGCGTGCTTTCGGTAGCGCAGATCAAGGCACTGTCGTCGGCGCAGGTCGCTTCGATGAGCGTCGAGGCGATTCAGGCCCTCTCGACCGAGCAGATCGCGGCGCTCGGCGCCGGCGCGGTTGCCGGCCTGACGACGGAGCAGATGGGCGCGTTGAGCACGGCGCAAGTCGAGGCGTTGACCCCGGTCCAGGTCGCCGGCCTGAACGCACGGCAGGTCGGTGCACTCGGAGTGCAGGAGCTCGCCACGTTTTCTCCGTCCGACATCGCGGCGATCACCGCGACCGCACTTTCCGGCATCGCCGAGACGACGATCGCCTCGCTTTCCTCCGACCAGGTCGCGGCGTTGACCAAGGCGCAGATGACTGCGCTGAAACCCGCCCAGGTGGCGGCCTTCACCGCGCCGCAGATCGCCAATCTGACGACCGACCAGACTGGTTCGCTGAGCTCGACGCAGGTCGCGGCGATGAGCGTCGAGATCGTCGCGGCGCTGACGACGGATCAGATTGCCTCGCTCAACGTTAAGGCTGTCGCCGGCCTGACGGCAGCCCAGATTGCGACGCTCTCGCCCTCCCAGGTCGATGCCCTGACCACCGCGCAGATCGGTGCGCTCACCGCGACGCAGGTCGGCGAACTGGATGCCGCCGCGCTGGCGACCTTCTCGCCCGCCGACATCGCCGCGATCACGCCGGCCGCGCTCGGCGGAATGTCGGGAGACCGGATCGCCGCGCTCGGCCTCGATCAGGTCGCGGCGCTCACCGCGGCGCAGGTCGCTGCGCTGAAGCCCGGTCAGGTCGCGGCGTTGACGTCGGCGCAACGCGATGCCCTGTCGGCGACGCAGATCGGCGCTCTGACCGCGACTCAGGTTTCGGTGCTCGGCACCGAGGCGGTCGCCGCCTTCTCCAACGAGCAGATTGCGGCGTTGAGTCCGCGCGCCGTCGCCGGCCTCACGGCCGACCAGGTCGCCGCGCTCTCTGTGAGCCAGATCGACGCGCTGTCGACCGCACAGATCGGCGCCCTGACCGCCGCGCAGCTCGGCGCGCTCGGCACCGCCGCGCTGGAGACCTTTTCCGAGGCCGAGATCGCGGCGATCGGCACGGCCGCGATCGGCGGCCTGTCCGCGGAAAACGTCGCGACGTTCAGCCTTGAGCAGGTCTCGGCATTGACGGCCGGTCAGATCGCCGCCCTCAGGCCGGCCCAGGTGGCGGCGCTGACGCCCTCGCAGGTCAGCGCGCTGACGGCCACGCAGGTCTCGGCCCTGACCGCGGCCCAGGTTGCGGCCCTCCCGATCGACCGCGTGGCGGTGCTGGAGCCGGCCCAGGTGGCGGCCCTCAACACCAACGCGGTGGCCGGGCTGACGACCGCGCAGGTGGCCGCGCTGACGCCCTCCCAGGTCGACGCCCTGTCGACCATGCAGATCGCCGCCCTGACCTCGACACAGATCGGCGCGCTGACGGCCGCGGCGCTGGAAACGTTCTCCGCGGCTGATGTCGGCGCGATCGGCGCCACCGCTCTGCAGGGCCTGTCGCCGGCGAACGTGGAGGCGATGACGCTCGACCAGCTCGCTGCGCTGAAGCCCGAGCAGATATCGCGGCTGACTTTCCATCAGCTGAGGGCCCTGACGGCGCCGCAGCTCGCCAGCCTGTCGAACCTCCAGGTCGGCGCGCTGAACGCCGTGCAGCTCGCCTCGCTCGGCACGGAGCGGATCACCGCCCTGACGACGCAGCAGGTCGCCGCGCTGGAGCCGAAGGCGATGATCGGGCTGTCGCCCGCCCAGCTTGTCGCGATGAGCACCGAGCAGATCGAAGCGCTGACGCCGGCGCAGGTCGCTGCGATGACCGCCGAGCAGATCGCGGCACTGGGCGCGGCGGACCTCGCCGCCTTCTCCACCGACGACATCGCGTCGATCAGCGCCGCTGCCATTCCGGGCCTCTCGGCGACCGCTATCCAGGGCCTGACGCAGGCACAGTTGCTGGCGATCACGACGCCACAGATCGAGGCGCTGAACGCGCAGCAGATCGCCGCGTTCGTCGCCGCCTACGGCGAGTTCTGACGGGCAGGGGCGGGGAGGGGCGGGGTGGAAGCGCGGAGTCGACGACGCCGCGCCGCGTCGCGACGGGGTCAGTCCAGGCCGGCGCTCCGGTCGGGCGCGGCTTCTTCTTCCGTCGCGGCGATGACGTAGCTGCCCGACAGCCAGCGGTTCAGGTCGACGTCCTTGCAGCGCGGCGAGCAGAACGGGTAGGTATCGCGCGCCGATGGCCTGCCGCATTCCGGGCACGGCCGCCGCGGTCGGAGCGGGGTGATCTTCGCCGCGCCGTCGACCATGATCAGACGCCCGGACCCGACAGCCAGCCGAAATGGACCGGAAAACCCTCCGCCGTCAGCAGGCCGACAGTCTCGTAGAGCGGCAGGCCGACGACGTTGGTGTAGGATCCGACCAGCTTGACGACGAAGGCGCCGGCGAGGCCCTGGACGGCGTAGCCGCCGGCCTTGCCGCGCCACTCGCCGGATGCGATGTAGGATTCCAGTTCCTCGCGCGACAGGCGCTTGAAACGCACCTTGGTCTCGACCAGCTTCTGGCGGATCTTTCCCGTCGGCGTGATCAGGCAAACGCCGGTATAGACGCGATGGGTTCGGCCCGACAGGAGCTTGAGGCAGTTCGCCGCCTCGTCGAGCAGCTCCGCCTTGGGCAGGATGCGTCGGCCGACCGCCACCACCGTGTCGGCGGCGAGGATGAACGATCCTTTCGCGTCGGGATCGCCTGCCAGCGCCGCCGCCGCCTTCTCTGCCTTGATCCGCGACAGGCGTTTGGCGAGCGAGCGCGGATGCTCGGCGCGCAGCGGCGTCTCGTCGACGTCGGCGGGATGGAGGCGGCCGGGCTCGATGCCGGCCTGCTGCAGCAGTTCGATCCGTCGGGGCGAACCCGACGCGAGCACCAGCTTCTCGAAGACGCTCATCTTCTTCCCGTCGCAAGGGGCCGACGGCGGTGCGGCCCGTGGCTCACTTGAAGCGGTAGGTGATCCGGCCCTTGGTCAGGTCATAGGGCGTCATCTCGACCAGGACCTTGTCGCCGGTCAGCACGCGGATGCGGTTCTTGCGCATCCGGCCCGCGGTGTGCGCGATGATTTCGTGCTCGTTCTCGAGCTTCACGCGGAACATCGCGTTCGGCAGGAGTTCGGTGACCACGCCCGGGAACTCGAGGACTTCTTCCTTCGGCATTCGATACCTTTGCTTGGTGATATTCCGGCCGAGGCCGAATTGGCGCGGAACCTATATGATATCGGCGGACTTGTGAACAGCGCTTGTCTCCGTGTCCCGACCGCTTCAGCCGCCGAAGCGCCGGGCGATCCGCGCCTTCAGGCGGTCGCGCATGTCGCGGTAGGCTGCCATGATCTGCTCGCGCGATCCGGTCGCGGTCGTCGGATCGGGCGTCGGCCAGTACTCGACCTCGACCGCCATCGATCGCGTCAGTTCGAGCGCGACATGGTGCGCCTGCGGCGACAACGTGACGATCAGGTCGAAATAGTCGTCCTCCAGCTCGTCGATCGTATGCGGCAGTCTTTCGCCGAGCGTGAGGCCCTCCTCGGCGAGCACCTTGTCGACGAACGGATCGCGCTCCCCGGCGCGCACGCCGGCCGAGGCGACGAAAGTGGTCTCGGGAAGCATGCGCCGCGCCAGCAGCTCGGCGACCGGCGAGCGCACCGAATTCATGCCACACATGAACAGGACCGAGCGCGGGATCGCCTTGGCGGTCTCGGGCACGATCAGCCGCGCCAGTGCAGGACACAGACCAGCGTGAACAGGCGGCGAGCGGTATCGAAATCGATCTCGATCTTGCCGGCGAGCCTGTCCTTCAGCGTCTGCGAACCCTCGTTGTGGAGCCCGCGCCGGCCCATGTCGATCGCCTCGATATGGCTCGGCGTCGCGGAGCGGATGGCGTCGTAGTAGCTCTCGCAGATCATGTAGTAATCCTTGACGATCCGCCGGAACGGCGTGAGCGACAGGATGTGGGTGATCACCGGCTCGCCGTTGGCGCGAGAGACGGCGAAGACGAGGCGCGCATCGACCAGCGACAGCTTCAGCCGGTAGGGGCCGGTGCCCGTATCGCCGACCGGCCGGAAGCTGTTCTCCTCGATAAGGTCAAAGATGGCGACCGCGCGCTCGTGCTCGACGTCGGGCGTCGATCGGCCGATCGATTCGTCGAGCTCGACGTCGATCAGCCTGTTGGGATCGCTGGCCACGCGCGACATGCCGGCCTCACAGGTTCAGCCGGATCGCCACCGATCGTCCGTGGGCGTCGAGGCCCTCGGCCGTGGCGAGTGCGATCGCGGCGGGCGCCAGCGCGCGGAGCTGGTCGGGGCCGAGCTTGAGGATCGAGGTGCGCTTGACGAAATCGAGCACGGAGAGACCCGACGAGAAGCGCGCCGAGCGTGCCGTCGGCAGGACGTGATTGGAGCCGCCGACATAGTCGCCGATCACTTCCGGCGTATGGCGGCCGAGGAACACGGCGCCGGCGTTGCGGATCTTTGCCAGGAACGCCTCGGCGTCGTCTATGGCGAGTTCGAGATGCTCCGCGGCGATGCGGTCGACCAGCGGGATCGCGTCGTCGAACCGATTCACGACGATGACGGCGCCGAAGTCGCGCCAGCTCGCGGCGGCGGTCTCGCTGCGCGGCAGAAGCGCGAGCTGGCGCTCGACCGCAGCTTCCACGGCGCAGCCGAAGGCGCCGTCGTCGGTGATCAGGATCGACTGCGCGGCCGTGTTGTGCTCGGCCTGGGCCAGCAGATCGGCGGCGATCCAGTCGGGATCGTTCGAGCCGTCGGCGACGATCAGCACTTCGGAGGGGCCGGCGATCATGTCGATGCCGACGGTGCCGAACACCTGGCGCTTCGCGGCCGCGACATAGGCGTTGCCGGGGCCGACGATCTTGGCCACCGGGCGGATCGTTTCGGTACCGTAGGCGAGCGCGGCG
>DUSC01000074.1 GCA_012842935.1 Hyphomicrobiales bacterium
CCTTATAGGCACGTCAATAAGGCCGGCGGTTGCCGCGGCGACGCGGATGCGTCGGGTCCCGCCGGTGGATTCCGGCCTCGTGGCGCCGTTCGCGGCATTGCTCCGGATGTCGTCGAAGAATTTTTAGCGATCCGACGCCGCCGCCGCCGACGAGAGGCCCCGAGGCGATGCCGACCGGATCGCCACGTCACCCTCCGGCCTCTCAGCTTTCCGCAGGATCTCGACGGCAATCACCGTGCAGGAGCCGCCCGTCGTCCTTGTCTGTTCCGGCCCGTGCGTTTCGGCGCTGGATCTCGTAGCCTACCTCGTCAAGGTCTTCTCGGCATTCGGCCGCCTCGAAGACGGCCCGGGCGACGACCCTCTGGCGCGACGCGCCGGTCCTTGGCAAGGTCGCCGAAACAGGAGTCGCACGATGATCCTTTCTTCGCCGAAACCTCAGGCCTGGTCCGAAATCGCGCCGTTGCTCGTCGATGTCGCGACCGGCCGAAAACCGGCCGACCTCGTAGTGCGCAACGGCCGCTGGGTCAACGTCCACTCGGGCGAGATCATTGCGGGGACCGATCTCGCCATCGTCGCTGGGCGTTTCGCCTACTGCGGTCCCGATGCCAGCCACGCCATCGGCAAGGGCACCAAGGTGCTCGACGCCGGCGGACGTTATCTGGTACCCGGCCTCTGCGACGGTCACATGCATGTCGAGAGCGGCATGGTCACGGTGACCGAGTTCTGCCGGGCCGTGATCCCGCACGGCACGACGTCGATGTTCATCGATCCGCACGAGATCGCCAACGTTCTCGGCCTGGACGGCGTGCGCCTGATGCATGACGAGGCGCTGGCGATGCCGGTCAACGTGCACGTGCAGGTGCCGTCCTGCGTGCCCTCCGCACCGGGGCTGGAAAATCCCGGCGCGACGCTCGGCGTCGCCGACGTTGCCGAGGCCATGACCTGGCCGAACATCATCGGCCTCGGCGAGGTGATGAACTTCCCCGGGGTGGCGGCGAACGACCCGGTGATGGTCGGCGAGATCGCCGCGACGCTCAGGGCGGGAAGGACGGTCGGTGGCCACTATGCCTCGCCGGACCTCGGCCTGCCGTTCCACGGCTACGTCGCCGGCGGACCCCAGGACGACCACGAGGGAACGCGTGCCGAGGACGCCATCGCCCGCGTCCGCCAGGGCATGAAGGCGATGCTGCGGCTGGGATCGGCCTGGTACGACGTCGCCGCGCAGGTGAAGGCGGTGACCGAATCCGGCATCAACCCGCGCAACCTGATCCTCTGCACCGACGACAGCCATTCGGGAACGCTCGTCAACGAGGGGCACATGGACCGCGTGGTGCGCCACGCGATTTCGCAGGGACTGAAGCCGATCACCGCCATCCAGATGGCGACGATCAACACGGCCGAACATTTCGGCCTCGGACGCGAGATCGGCTCGATCGCGCCGGGACGGTCCGGCGACTTCCTCGTCGTTTCCGACCTGGCGGCGATGAAGATCGACGAAGTCTATGCGCGCGGCGTGCGTCTCGCCCGCAACGGCCGGCTCGACATCGAGATCGGACCCTACGATTATCCACAGAACGCCAGGAACACGGTCAGGCTCGGGCGGAAGCTTTCGGCGAAGGATTTTGACATCGTCGCGCCGAAGGGCGCCAACGACGTTCGCGTGCGCGTCATCGGCGTCATCGAGAACCAGGCGCCGACGCGGGCGCTGGAGGCCGATCTGGCCGTCGAGGACGGTCTGGTCGCCATGGACCGTCGCAACGACATCTGCCAGATCGCCCTGGTCGAGCGCCATCGCGGCACCGGCGCCGTCGTCAACGGCTTCGTCTCCGGCTTCGGCTACATGGAGGACTGCGCACTCGCCTCGACGGTCGCACACGATTCGCACCACATGATCGTGGTCGGCACCAGCAAGGCGGACATGGCACTTGCCGCGAACCGTCTCGGCCAGGTGGGCGGCGGCGCCGTGCTGTTCTCGAAGGGCAAGGAGGTCGCCATCGTCGAGATGCCGATCGCCGGCCTCATGTCGGACGAACGTGCCGAGATCGTCGCGCAGAAGGCGCAGGCCTTGACGGAAGCCATGCGCCGCATGGGCTGTAACCTCAACAACGCCTACATGCAGCATTCCCTGCTGGCACTGGTCGTCATTCCGGAACTGAGGATCTCCGATGTCGGCCTTGTCGACGTGACCACCTTCAAGAAGGTCGACCTGTTCCTTTGACGACGATGTCGCGCCGGCCGGCTATTCGCCGATGGCGACGTTGAGCACGGCGGCAGGCGTCGTGATCACCACGGCGGCGGCCGACGTCATGGTCTGTCCGACGCCGGTAGCGAGGCGCGTGATGCTCTCGGTCAGCTGGGACTCGCTATTGCCGAGCCCGTCGGCATCGGCCAGGCGGGCGCCGAGCATGCGCACCATGACCGGGTTCTCCACGAACGTCGTGTGGTTGAGCCCGTCTCCGGCGTCGACGTTGCTCAGGTCGGCGACAATGACGCCATAGCTCGCAAGGTCGCGGGCGTCGGCATAGTCCCCCGCGCGGCTGCGTCCCGCGATGAAGCCGGAAACGTTGAGGGCCCGGTCCCTGGCCGACGTGACGACGATGAACGGCTTGTCCGGCGGCCCGTAGTCGCGCAACTGGCTCTTGAAGACGTCGATGTCGATGTCGGGCGCTGCCAGGATGACGTCGCCGAGGCGGCCGCCGAAGTCGCGGTCGCCGGCCGCCGCGGCCTGGCGCAAGGCCTCCATTGTCACCCAGTTTCCCATCGAATGGGCGACGATGTCGATACGCTTGGCGCCTGCGGAAGCGACCAGCCGCAGCGTGTCGCCGAGCGCATTGCGTGCGATGGTGGCGCTGTTGTTGTCGTAGACGTAGTCGATCGGATTGCCGGCCGACGCCCAGGTGAACAGGACAGGGGTCCCCGGATAGCCGGCGTCGTGAGCGATCTGGGTCGCCCGGTACACGGCCTTGTCGAAGCTCGTGTTGTAGCCGTGGATGAAGACCAGCGCGCGGCCACCATTCCTGGCGATGTCGGCGGCAAGCGCCTGGCGGAACGCCGCGTCGCCGTCGTAGAGAGAGGCGCGCGTGGCGGCGAAATGTTTCGCGGGATTGGTCTTCGCGCCGCCTCGCGGACGCTCCAGCCTGCCGGTCTCGTGGACGGAAGGCACCGTCACGTCGACCTTGGCGAAGGACAGCGTGTTGCCGCGTTCGCCATCGAACAGCTGGGTCCGCCTTTTTGCCGGCGCCCGGGTCGTGGCCACGAAGATCGCGTGCGTGCCGGCGATCGCTTCGGCCGGCACGGCGATGGCGTTCGTCGCGATCAGGTCGTGCGAGGCCGTCCCCGTGCAACCGCCGACGGCAAGCAGGACGGCCACGAGAACCGACAGGCGAGCGGGGGTGTTCAGGCGAATCGGCAAGAAGCGGGGTCCGAGGTTTCCAGACTGTAATAGGATCGGCGCCGCCCTAGGTCCACAAGACCGCGGAACCGTCGTTAATTCCTTCCTATCGTCAGCGCCCGGATACGGTCATCGCGCGATTCCTGGCCAGCCAATATGGCGGCAGGAAGGCGGGGATGTTGGAGAACGGCAACACTTCCGGCCGGAGTCGGATGCCCAATTCGTCGGCCATGAAGGCGCGGCGCGACACGATGCGACTCCACGCCTCCGGAAAGCGCGCCGCGATCTCCTCGCGCAGCGCCTCGTCGGCGAGCGCGATTCCGTCCTCGATGTTGGTGGTGAACCAGCGCGTCCCGGTCGCAGGGATGACGTCGACCTGCAGCGCCATACCCGACTTCATGGGGATCGTCGAGCCGGCGAAGACGGGCGAGTGCATCCACTCGTCGAGGTGGATCTGGTGCCCCGGGTTGAGCGAAATGCCGAAGAAGGGATCGCCGACCCGGTCGTGGATCGCCTTCCAAAGTGTCCCGCCCGTCGTCCCGATGCCGATCGCCTCGTACCAGTCGACGACGGCAGCGAAGTAGGGCGCGACCAGCCGCTCGACATAGTCGCCGATGTCGGCGGGCAGGTCCGCCGGCCCCTCTGCGAGGAAGCCGGCACGCGCGCTCAGGCCGCCCTGGATGCCGCAGGCGACTGTCACCGGATCGCCGCGGCCGAGCACAGAGAGGCCAGGGCTGGGCAGGCCGTAAGCGGCGCGGCGGCCGCCCGAAAGCATCGGATGGGCCGAGAGCGGCAGGCCGTTCAGCCCGAGCAGCCGCGCCGCCTGCAGTTCGGTCATTCCCGGCTCGGCGCCGGCCAGCACGTTGCGCACGCCCTGCGAGGCGAAGGTGGCGGCGAACTCGAAGGCGGCGAGCTGCTCGGCTTCGTTGACGGCGCGCAGGCCGTCGGCGGGCGCCATCAGGAGATCGGCCGCGTTGACGACCGCGCCCCGAGGGCCGACGAGGGCGCGCAGCGTGTCGGCGATGAAGGAAGGCAGGTCGAGCGCCGTCGGGCCGAATCCGCGGTCGCCGACGCCGAACGGCTTCCAGCCTATCGCGCCGATGCGCTGGCCCGACCCGACACCGCAGTCGGCGAGGAGGTCGGAAAGGGCCGGGGAGCGGTCGCGAGGCTGCGCCGGCAGTGAAAACGTCTGGTAGAGCACCCGCTCGTAGGGACCGTCGCAGAGTTCGGCGTAACCCCAGCCTTCGTTGCCGACGAGGAGTTTCGCCGGGCGCCCCGGCAGGACGATGAGCAGCGTTTCCTCGAAACGCGGGTCGTAGCCGCTGAGATAGGCGACGTTGGCCGAATGCTCGCGGTCGCCGTAGATGGCGAAACCGTCGAATCCGTCCCGCGCGCCGCGGGCAAGAAGGGCGTCGATGCGGCGCTCGAGGAGATCGCGGCCGACAATGGGCTGGACCGTCGGTTCGCCGAACCGGGGGAGGGTGACGGTTCTGAGTGCGACCGAGGTGACGGGCATGGCAGGAATCCTCCGATCCGGCCGGAACCTTTCCATGTTCGCCGGCGATGCGAAAGGGCGGAATTGGAACCTAGCGGCGCCAGAAGGTCGGCGTGAAGACGACGAAGACGGCGAGGATTTCCAGCCGGCCGAGCAGCATCAGCGCCGAACAGATCCATTTGGCGGCATCCGGTAGCGTGGAAAAATTGCCGGACGGGCCGATGGTTGCGCCGAGGCCCGGACCGACATTGGTCAGCGCCGTCAGCGCGCCGGTGGTCGCCGTGACGAGATCGAGCCCCGTGGCCGCCAGAAGAATCGTGGCGATCGCCCAGATGACGAAGAAGGAAGAGATGAAGAGGACGACGGCGCGCTGCATGTCCGGATCGACCGTGCGGTCTCCGTAGCGGACCGGCTGGATCGCGTTCGGGTAGACCAGCCGGCGCAGCCCGTTGCCGAGCAGTTCGAAGAGGATGAGGAAGCGATAGGCCTTGATGCCGCCGGTCGTCGAACCGGAACAGCCGCCGAGAAAGGTGGCAACAAAGGCGCAGGCGACGGCGAACGATCCCCAGGCGCCATAGTCGTCGCTGGCGTATCCAGTGGTGGTGATCACCGAGACGAAATTGAAGGTGGAATGCGTGATCGCGTCGAAGAAGGGGATGTCGAGCTTGACGCGAAGATAGATGGCGACCGCGGTCGAGAAGACGACGGCGTAACCGGCGAAGACACGGATCTGCGGGTCGCGCAGCGCGTCGAGGCGGCCGCGCAGCGCGAAGAGGATCATGATCGAGAAGGGCAGCGCCCCGACGAACATGAAGAATGTCGCGATCCAGAGAATCGCAGGATTGCCGGAGTAGTGGGCGAAGGACGCGTCGTGAGTGGAAAAGCCGGCCGTGGCGACCGTCGTCATCGCATGATTGACGGCGTGGAAGCCGTCCATGCCGGCCGCCGCGTAGCAGATCGCGCAGAGCAGGCCGAGCGAGCCGTAGATGCCGACGAGCGCGAGCGCGAAGGTCTGGAAGCGGTCGAAGGGGCGATCCTCGATGTCGGAGGACTCGATCTTGAAGTACGATACCCCGCCGATCTTGAGGAAGGGCAGCAGGAACAACCCCAGCGCTATCACCCCAAGCCCGCCGATGAAGTTGAGCAGGGAACGCCAGAGAAGCAGTCCCGGAGGAACATCGTCGAGCCCGGACAACACGGTCGATCCGGTCGCGGTAACGCCCGAGACCGATTCGAAGAAGGCGTCGGCGACGTTCATCTCGACGGAGGACGCCAGAAACGGCAAGGCGCCGGCGATCGCCATCGTCAGCCAGAGGAGATTGACGAGGAGGAAGCCGAAGCGCGTCGTCGCCGGCGGGGCGCGGCCCTGCGTGGCGAGCGCGACGGCCATGGCGAGGCCGCCGAGGAACAGCGCTGAGAAGGCGAAGACCCGCCAGTCTTCGTTTCCCGTGGCGAGGTCGACCACCGCGGGGATGAGCATTGCGACGGACAGATAGAGCGCGAAGATCGCCGAGATGTGGATGGCGGCCCGCGCTGCGCTTCTGTTCATGTTATCTCCGGCCCCGGATCGCGCTGGCGCTCGCCACGCGGCCATGGTTGCCTCGGGCCGGGTGACTGTGGCTTCATACAAGCGAATGCACCGCCGCGCCAAGCGCGGCCATGACCAACGTGCCGTGAAGCGGGGCGAGACCGGCCGATGACGGACTTCATGTCGCGCGTGGCGAAGGCGGCGGACGCGCTTCGCGTCCTCTTTCCGCCGACGCCGCTGCAGGATAACCTTTACCTGTCGCAGAAAACAGGCGCGCGCGTGCTCCTCAAACGCGAGGACCTGTCGCCCGTGCGCTCCTACAAGATCCGCGGCGCCTTCAACTTCTTCCGCAAGGCGCTCGCCGCGGGCGACGCGCCGGATCTCTTCGTCTGCGCCTCGGCGGGCAACCACGCGCAAGGTTTCGCCTTCGTCTGCCGCCATTTCGGCCGGCGCGGCGTCGTCTTCATGCCGGTGACGACGCCGCAGCAGAAGATCGACAAGACCCGGCACTTCGGCGGCGACATGATCGAGGTGCGGCTCGTCGGCGACTTCTTCGACGACTGCTACCGGGCCGCCCAGACCTTCGCGGAGGAGGCGGGCGGGCGCATGGTGCCGCCCTTCGACCATCACGACATCATCGAGGGCCAGGCGACGGTCGGGCTGGAAATCGTCGCGCAGATGCCGGACGGCGTCACACCCGACATCGTCGTCCTGCCGGTCGGCGGCGGCGGGCTGGCGGCCGGTGTCACCCAATATGTCCGTCAGGCCGGCGCCGATCCGCGCTTCCTCTTCGCCGAGCCGGCCGGCGCGCCGAGCCTGAAGCAGAGCCTCGCCGCCGAGCGGCGGGTCAGGCTGGCGAAGGTCGACAATTTCGTCGACGGCGCCGCGGTGGCCGAGATCGGCCGCGAGAATTTCCGCCGGCTGAAGGACTTTCCTGCCGACAGTGTCACCCTGGTGCCGGAGAACCGGCTCTGCGCGACCATGATCGAGATGCTGAATGTCGAAGGCGTCGTGCTGGAGCCGGCCGGCGCGCTGGCGATCGATGCGCTGAAGGACCTGTCGCGCAGGGAACTGAAGGGGCGCACGACCGTCTGCGTCGTCTCCGGCGGCAATTTCGACTTCGAGCGGCTGCCCGACGTGAAGGAGCGGGCGCTGCGCTTCGAGGGATTGAAGAAGTACTTCGTCTTCCGCTTTCCTCAGCGCCCCGGTGCGCTGCGCGACTTCCTCGCCCTGCTCGGCCCCGACGACGACATCGCCCGCTTCGAGTACCTGAAGAAGTCGGCGCGCAACTTCGGCTCGGTGCTGATCGGCCTGGAGACCAAGGACCGCAGGAACTTCGACATACTGGTGAAGCGCTTCGACGAGGCCGGCTGGGCCTACGAGGACATCACCGACAACGAGACGCTGGCGGGGCTGATCATTTGAGCGGAAAGACGGTCTACATCCTGCTCTTCCGCGGTGTCGGCGGGGCGACGCAGCTGCCGGTGAAGCCGCTGAAGGAAGCGCTGACCGCGGCCGGCTTCGAGAATGTCGGCACCTACATCAACAGCGGCAATGCCGTTCTACGTACCGACCGGTCGAAGAAGGAGGTGATCGAGACGGTGGCCCGGATCTGCCGGGACCAATTCGGCTTTGCCAAGGAGATCCACGCGCCGACGCTGGCCGAATGGCAAAAGGTGATCGACAACAACCCGTTCCCGGAATTCAAGGAGGGCAAGCACCTCCATGCAGCCTGGCTGGACGGCGAACCGAAGCCCGGTGCGGTCGAAGCACTGAGGGCGGTCTGCGTCGAGGGCGAGGGCATCGAGGTCGTGGGAGCGGTCGCCTACCTGCACACCCCGCACGGCTTCGGCCGGTCGAAGCTGGCGGAAAGGTTCGACAGGCTGATCGGTGTCGCCAACACGGCACGCAACTGGAACAGCGTGCTCAGGCTGCGCGACTTGGCCGAACAGGCGGCCTGACGGCGGCGGCAGCGCCGACCGTTCTTTTGCAATGCGGCAGAAAGAACTTGCTTTGCGGCTGCCGATAGCCCATATGCGGCCTATAGGCGCTTGGGCCGGGCATTTCCGGCTTTCTCCTCCGAAGAGACTGGTTGCGTCTTTCTCACACCGGATTCTCCCGGGCGAGGCGAGACCCGCGGCATGAGGCCGCCGGGCTACGACAGCGCAGCCGCGCGGGCGAAGGCGCCCGCCGCCTTGTCGTTCCATGAAATTCATCGGCCGCGGGTTGCGCCCCGCGGACATGTCACGTTCGCGGCGCAAGGCCGCGCGAAAGAAGAACAAATTGACGATTGAAAACAACGAAGCAGGGCCGGCCTTCGCCGCCCTTGGCATCACCGGCACCCTGCTCAAGGCCACGACCGCGGCCGGCTACACCGATCCCAAGCCGATCCAGGCGCAGGCGATCCCGGCACAGCTGAACGGCCGCGACATCCTCGGCGTTGCCCAGACCGGCTCAGGCAAGACTGCGGCCTTCGCATTGCCGATCCTCTCCAAGATCATGGGGCTCGGCAACAAGCGCCGGCCGAAGACGGTGCGGGCGCTGGTACTGGCGCCGACCCGCGAACTCGCCGTGCAGATCGAGGAAACCTTCCGCACGCTCGCCAAGGGCGCGCACATCTCGACCGCGCTCGTGCTCGGCGGCGTGTCGCGTTTCAGCCAGGTGAAGAAGATCGGTCCTGGCGTCGACGTACTGATCGCCACGCCCGGCCGCCTGATGGACCTGGTCCGCGAAGGCGACGTCAACCTCTCGGAGACGACCTGGCTGGTCCTCGACGAGGCCGACCGCATGCTCGACATGGGCTTCATCAACGATGTCCGCAAGATCGCCAAGCTGACGCATGCCGCCCGGCAGACGGCGCTGTTCTCGGCGACCATGCCGCCGGAGATCGAGCAGCTCGCCCAGAGCCTGCTGCGCGATCCGCTGCGCGTCGAGGTGGCGCCGCAGGGCACTACCGCGGCCGGGATCGCGCAGAGCGTGATCATCGCCCGTACCAAGCAGAAGCGCGCCATCCTGTCGGCCATGCTCGCCGACCCGGCGATGCGCTCGGTGATCGTATTCTCGCGCACCAAGCACGGCGCGGATCGCGTCACCCGCGATCTCGAGCGCGACGGCTTCAACGCCGCCGTCATCCATGGCAACAAGTCGCAGAACGCCCGGCAGAAGGCGCTGAACGGCTTCCGCGACGGCTCCGTGCGCATCCTCGTCGCGACCGACATCGCCGCCCGCGGTATCGACGTGCCGGGCATCAGCCATGTCGTCAATTTCGATCTGCCCGACGAGGCGGAGAGCTACGTGCACCGCATCGGCCGAACGGGCCGCAACGGCGCCGACGGCATCGCCATCACGCTGTGCGACCCGGCGGAGAGCGCCAAGCTGCGTGCCGTCGAGCGCATCATCCGCATGAGGCTGCCGGTCGTCCGCGACCATAGCGGCGAGCCCGACCCGGTGCGGCCGCGCGAGGTGGATGCGCTGCAGACGGCAAACGACCGCACGCCGCGCCAGCAGCACGGTGACCGGCGTCCCTCACCCGCAGGACAGGGCGAGCGCAAGACGGCACATCGCGGCCAGGTTGAACCCAAGCCCGCCCACGCCGGACACGGCAAGCCGGTGCCGCGCGACGGCTTCGCCAAGCAGCCGAGGTTGGCCGGCTTCGAAGGCGGGCTCCCCGCATTCGCCAAGGCCAGGCACCGCGGCGACGGCGCTCCGGCCGACCAGCGCCCCGAGGGCGGCCGTGAGGGCCAGCGCAAGCCGTTCCGCAGCAAGCGCCGCGGCTTCGGCGGCAAGCGCGCGGTGCGCCGCGCCGCCTGACGGCGATCGCCTTCCCGGCGCCGCGCCGGGCGGCGCCGGTCGAAGTGGACCAAATCCCCGCCCCGTGGTCCAATTGCCCGCCGGATGGCCGCGGGCTAACGCGGCCAATGGAGAACGGCACCGATCGAGGTCGCCGCCGACGCCAGGGCAGGAGACACCATGATCGGGATCGGCACGCTCGCGCTCGCCTACGTGCTTTCCCAGTTCTACCGGTCGTTCCTCGCCGTACTGACGCCGTCGCTGATCGCCGACCTCGGCATCGACAAGGCCGGCCTCTCGGTCGCCTCTGGCGCCTATTTCATCGCCTTCGCGCTCGCCCAGTTCCCGGTCGGCGTTTTCCTCGACCGTCTGGGCCCGCGGCGCACGGCAGCTGCGATCATGACGCTCGGCGGCGCCGGCGGCGCTTTCCTGTTCGCCGCAGCTACGGCGCCATGGATGATCGCCGCCGCGATGGTGATGATCGGCGTCGGCTGCGCGCCGATCCTGATGGCCTCGCTTTTCATCTTCGCAAAGTCCTATTCGCCGGCCCGTTTCGCCGTGCTCGCCTCGTGGATGGTCGCCTTCGGCTCCACCGGCAACATCGTCGGCGCCGCCCCGCTCGCCGCGGCGGCGGAAGCCTTCGGCTGGCGCGCCTCGATGGCGGGGCTGGGCGTCGTCACGCTGCTTGTCGCCGTCGCCCTGCTCTTCATCGTCCGCGATCCCGAGCGTGACGGCCGCAGCGAAAACGCCGGCCTTTCCGGTTATCTGGAACTGCTGCGCATGCCGGTGCTGTGGGCGATCATCCCCCTGACGGCGCTCAACTACGCGCCGCCGATGGGCATCCGCGCACTGTGGGCCGGCCCCTATCTCGCCGACACCTATGGCGCCGACGCGATCGCGATCGGCCAGGCGACTCTCTACATGGCCTTCGCCATGGCCGCGGGCGCGTTTCTCTACGGACCACTCGACACGCTGTTCCGCACGCGCAAGTGGGTCGCCTTCGCCGGCAATGCGGTCGGCGTCGCGGCGCTCGCCTGGCTTGCGTTCTACCCGGTGACGAGCATCGCCGCCTCCACCGTGGCCTTCGTCGTCATCGGCCTTTTCGGGGGGTCCTACGGCCTGCTGATGGCACATTCGCGCGCGTTCCTCCCCGGCCATCTGACGGGCAGGGGCGTGACGCTCATGAACTTCTTCTCGATCGGCGGGGTCGGCGCCATGCAGTTCGCCACCGGCGCGGTCGTGACCGCGGCCACGGTGCCGGACGATCCTTCGGCGGCCTACGGCACACTGTTCCTGTTCTATGCCGCGGCGCTCGCCGTCGCGCTCGTTGCCTACCTGCCGGCGAAGGATGCCAAGCCGTCGATCGCCGGCTGAGACTTCCGGTCCGACGGCCCGTCAGCCTTTCGCATCCCTCGGGCCTGCGGCGAAGTAACGCCCGGCGATCTCCCGCGGCGACGGCGGATTGGTCAGAACGGGGATGAGGCTGATCTCGCCGAGCGTTCTGGCGGTCAGCATGTGATCTTCAATGCCGATCATCGCTCGGTCCTGGCTCGAATAGCAGGCGTAGCCATGCGGCGCCATGACGAGATAGCCGGCGATCCGGTATGGGTCGCCAGGAACGACGCAGCCTTCGGCCTGGCAGCGTTCGATCGCGTCGATCAGCGTCCTCAATGCGTCCGCATTGATACGCTCGCGCGATTTGGCGCGGCTCACCTCCTCGCCGCGATTGCCGAACATCAGCCAGAACGAGCCCGGGTTTTCCTCGGCGAAGCGGATGTAGGCGTCGTTGAGCGCATAAAGCCGCTCGAGGGCGCCGGGGCCGGCCCTGGCGATCTCGATGTCCTGGTAGCGGCGCAGTTCGCCGAAGCCTCTCTCCGCCAGAGCTTCGAGCAGGGCGGCCTTGTCGGCGAAATGCCGGTACACCGCCGGATGCGACACGCCGAGCGCGGCTGCGAGTTCGCGCAGCGAGAATTCGGGGCTGTGGCGCTCCGCGATGAAACCGAGCGCGGCGTCCTGTAGGGCGGTGCGGAGGTCGGGATGGTGATAGCTGGCCTTCTTCCCGGCTTTTTGCGACAGACCCAAGACCTCTTCCCCAATCATCGACACGAAAACCCGCCCGCATCGGATACGGCGCTCGCGCATCCACCAAGGCGGAAATCGCGTCTCCACTATTGACGACTCGCGCGTCTCAGGCAATGTTACCGATGGTTACATCACATAACAATCGATGGAGCCGAGCGGTCGTCGACAGCGGCGAGCCCACAAGGCCACCTGCCGTTCGAGACCGAAAACCACGGGAGGGAGTTCATGTCGAAATTCAGTTACGCAGCACACGCCGGCATGCTGGCCACCGCCATTTCCTTTGGCGGACTACCGCAAGCACTGGCGCAGGATGATTCTCGCTGGCTCACGCCGACGATGATCGCGGCCCGGGCTCACATGTTCGAGCCGAGCCTGAACTACCTGACGTTCCAGCACATGGACCAGATGTTCGCGACGCGAAACGTGGCGGCAGGAGGCGATGTCTGGAAACTGCCGAGCGAACCTGTCGCCCTGGATGGCGACTATACGATCGGCGACAAGACGATGGGCCTGGCGGATGCGCTCGAAGCCACCGCCACCAACGCGCTCGTTGTCGTCAAGGGCGGCAAGATCGTCCACGAGACCTACCGCAACGGCAGCGACGCCAATACACGCTTCCTCACCTTCTCGGTCGCCAAGTCTTATGTCTCGACGTTGATCGGGTTGGCGGTTGCGGATGGCGCGATCAAGAGCCTTGACGACAAGGTGACGGACTATCTTCCGCAAATGAAGGGCACCGGTTACGACGGCCCGACGGTGAGGGACCTTCTGCGCATGCGCTCGGGCGTCGACTGGCTGGAAGTCTACCAGTTCGGTAGCGATACGCAGTTGACCAAAGTGCACGACAACTCGCTCGTTGCCTACCGCTACCGGTGGTGCGACTACGCCGCCAACGAGTCCAAGGCCGGGCCGAACGCCCCCAACGCCGTGTTCAACTATGCGACGCTCGACACGAGCGTGCTCGGCTGCATCCTCGAAAAGGCGGTCGGCAAGACCGGTTCCGAATACATGTCGGAGAAGCTGTGGAAGCCCGCCGGCATGGAAAGCGACGCCTACTGGATCATGGATGGACCGGACTCGGTCGGGCGTGAATTCTTCGGCGCCGGCCTCGCGGCCACCGCACGCGATCATGCCCGCTTCGGCCTGATGTTCCTCAACGGCGGAATGGCCGATGGCAAGCAGGTCGTGCCCGCCGACTGGGTCCGCCAGGCGACCGTGCCGGACGAGGGCTACGAGCCCATCGCGCCGGGCGAATCTCTCGGATACCAGTACCAGTGGTGGACCTTTGCCGGTTCCGACGCCTATGCGGCGATGGGGTTGCACCACCAGTTCATCTATATCGACCCGGCCAACGACATGGTGATCGTCAAGATCACGCACACGGCCGAACCGGTCGGGCGCGATAAGGAAAACCTGGATCTCTTCGCGCAGATCGCCAAGCGTCTGGCCAACTGACCCCCCGGCGTCGGCCACTCACGGGCTTCGCCGACAGGGCAACTCCGGCCTTCTCTCCGCCTGTCGCGGGGAGAAGGCATCACCGCGTCGACGAGCGGCTTTCGTCTCGATCGCTGCGGAAAGGCTGACGCCGAAGTTCAGGAAGAAAGTCCAAGCGACTTGATCCATTCGACAATTTTCGCCGCCAGAGGTTCGGTCGTCGAGGGCGACAGAGCATCGCCGGCAATCACATGGTTGTAGGGATCGCCGCTCTCTTCGACGGTGACGATCTCGTGCGGTGCACACCACCGCGCCGCGATTTCGCGCGTCAGTTCGGGCCTCACGACGGTATCCTTGTCGGACAGCAGGAACAGTGCCGGCACGCGCGTCGTCTCCACCTGTGCGTCGTAGGCGAGTTTCGTCAGCGCGGCCATGGGCAGCGTCGCCTCGATCGGGTAGCGCGTCGTCCAGAACTTCGCGTGGAGATCGTTGACGGGCGTGAAGCCGCGCTCGGCGCCGGCGACGAGGCGCGCGATCTGCGCGCCCCACGGCATTGTCAGGATCTCCGCCCCTGCGGCCTGCACGCCATAGTTGGGGGAGATCATCGCGAGACCGGCGACGTCGCCGATAGATCCCGGTTGCGTCGCCGCCCAGCTTGCCAGCGAAGCCCCCGTTGAAACGCCGATCACCACGACCCGCTCGCCGATCGTCCGGGCGATCGCCAGCGCCTCGGCGTAGTCGTTCACCCAGGCGTTGACCGAACCGTTCGCCATGGCGGCGCCGTCCTGCCCATGGCCGGTCAGTCGCGTATAGAACAGGTTGGCACCGATCGCCGCGGCGACGCGATCGGCAAGCGGGCGGACCTCGCCCTTGCTGGCCGAGAAGCCGTGCACGTAGACGAGCGCGACCGGCGTCCTCGCCTTCGTTGCCGGGTCGGCCCAGACGATTTCCTTCGCAAGTTCCGGCCGGATGCCGGCGACGGCGGCTTCCGTGCGCGCCAGATACCCCTCCGGATCGCCGCCGATGACGGCCGGATCGAAGACCAGGGTCGTGTCGGCCGCCACCTGGGGACCGGCGAGGAACAACCCGGCGGCGGCAGCGAGGGCGACGGCAGTGTAGATGAGCGGGCGCTTCACGATTCTATTCCATTTCGGCCATGGTTTTCGGAATGCGATGGCGGTTGCGAGGCGGTCTTTCGTCCGGGAGCCGCGGGGACATCGCGCTTTCCATTGCCGAGGGGCCGCCGGTCCCAGCCGGTCATCCGGTTGACCAGGGCATAGCGAAGTGGCTGGGGCAGCACGGAAAGGAGGCGCAGCAGTATCGTCAGCCGCCGCGGAAAGCTGGTTTCGAAGCCGCCACGACTCAGTGCCTGCGACAGGCGCTCCACGGCGCGCTCGGTGGGCATGAGAAACGGCATGCGGAAGCTGATCTTTTCGGTAAGTACCGTCTCGACGAAACCGGGATTGATGACCTTTATGCGGATATTGAGCTTGTCGAGATCGTATTTTAGCGACTCGGCGAGATGGTTGAGAGCGGCCTTGGAACTGCCGTAGGCGGCGGCGGCGGGCCAGCCCGAGAAAGCGGTTATGGAACCGATGATCGCGATCTGACCCCTGCGCCGGACGCGCATCCTCGCCACCGTCGGAACCAGCCCGTAGATGACGCCAAGCAGATTGACCTCGTAGGTGCGCACGAAGTTGGAAGTCTGCATCCGCTCGACGCGGGTCGGATAGAAGACTCCGGCATTGAAAACGGCAAGCGCGAGCGGTCCGGCGTCGCGTTCGATGCGTTCGACAATCTCCGCCATCGCCGATTCGTCCGCGACGTCTCCCGGGTAGGACAGGATACGACCGGCCAGGCCGTCGGCCTCCTCGGCGAGTTCGTCGAGGCGTTCCTTGTCGCGGGACGTCACCGCAACTGTGTATCCCCGCCGCGCCAGGTCGAGCGCGAGCGCCCGACCCATCCCGCTGCTGGCACCGGTGATCCAGGCGACACCATCGCCCGGATCCGCGCGGTAGAGGCCCATTTTTCCGTCCCTCGGTCCGCTCCGTTTTTCCGCAGACGGTAGCATTCCGCGCCGGGTCGCCGCAATCGACGGCCGCCGAGGACGGCATTTCCAGAATCGCGGTTCCGGGAAAAATCCGTTTCTTGATGCCGTACTCGACGCTTCCTATTTTGCGCGATCTTTGCAAGGAATCTCCCAATGTACAGTTCGGTGATCGATGCCATCGGCGGCACGCCGCTCATCCGCCTGAGGCGTGCCTCGGAGGACACCGGCTGCGAGATTCTGGGCAAGGCCGAATTCATGAATCCCGGCCAGTCGGTGAAGGATCGCGCCGGCCTGTTCATCATCCGCGACGCCGAGAAGAAGGGCCTGCTCCGGCCCGGCGGCGTCATCGTCGAGGGCACTGCCGGCAATACCGGCATCGGGCTCACCGTCGTTGCCAAGGCGCTGGGCTACCGCACCGTGATCGTCATTCCCGACACGCAGAGCCAGGAAAAGAAGGACGCGCTGCGGCTGCTCGGCGCCGAACTGATCGAGGTGCCGGCAGTCCCCTACAAGAATCCGAACAACTACGTGAAGCTGTCCGGACGGCTGGCGGCAGAACTGGCGCGCACGGAACCAAACGGCGCGATCTGGGCCAACCAGTTCGACAACGTGGCGAACCGCGACGGCCATGTCCGCACCACGGCGCAGGAGATCTGGACGCAGACCGGCGGCCGTATCGACGGTTTCGTCGCCGCCGTCGGTACCGGCGGCACGCTGGCCGGCGTCGCCATCGGATTGCGCGAAAGGGACCCCTCGGTGAAGATCGCACTTGCCGATCCGCTTGGGGCCGCGCTGCACAGCTACTACACCGAAGGCGTTCTGAAAGCCGAAGGAAGCTCGATCACCGAGGGAATCGGACAGGGACGCATCACGGCCAACCTCGACGGTTTCACGCCCGATTTCTCCTTCCAGATTCCCGACGAGGAAGCCCTGCCGATCATCTTCGACCTGGTTCAGGAGGAGGGGCTGTGCCTCGGCGGTTCGTCGGGCATCAACATCGCCGGCGCCGTCCGGCTCGCTCGCGAACTCGGCCCGGGCCACCGGATCGTGACGATTCTTTGTGATTACGGTACGCGATATCAGTCGAAGCTCTTCAATCCGGCGTTCCTGCGTGGCAAGAACCTGCCCGTGCCGGGATGGATGGAATTCGCTCGATCGATCGCCGTGCCCTACGAGCAAGTTGCCTGATGACCTTCAAGACCGCCGCGCTGTTCCGGGACGATGCCTATCTGAAGGAAACCGGGGCGACGGTGGTTGCGGTCAACGACCGCGGCGGCATCATCCTCGACCGGACCGTTTTCTATGCGACCTCGGGCGGCCAGCCGGGCGACACCGGCGTCATCGTGCGCGCCGACGGAAGCCGGATTGCCATCGCCGCGACGGTGACCGGTGAGACCAAGGACGAGATCATCCATATCCCGTCCGGCGACGCCAACCTGCCGGCGGTCGGCGAGGCGGTCGGCGTTGCCATCGACTGGGAGCGGCGCCTGAACCTGATGCGCATGCACACCGCCTGCCATCTGGTCTCGGTGATCTGCCCGTTCCCGATCACCGGGGCTTCCGTCGCCGAGGACGACAGCCGCATCGACCTCGACATCCCCGACCCCAGCTACACGAAGGAACTCGTCACCGAACGGCTGATGGAGATGGTGCGCGCCGATCATCCCGTCTTCATCCGCTGGATTACCGACGAGGAACTCGCGGCCAATCCCGGACTGGTCAAGTCAAAGAACGTGCGGCCGCCGAACGGCACGGGACGCATTCGGCTCGTCTGCATCGGCGAGGATGCGAGCGTGGACAGCCAGCCGTGCGGCGGCACGCACGTCGCCCGGACCGGGGAGATCGGCGAAATCCACATCGGCAAGATCGAGAAGAAGGGGCGCGAGAACCGGCGCTTCCGCATCCGTTTCGGGCCTGCGCCGGTGATCTGAGGGACCGCGATGGTCGAGAAGAGCCCGTTCATCATGGAAGCCGACTGGCTGGCGGAGCATCTCGGCACCCCCGGCCTGTCGATCGTCGATGCCTCGTGGTACCTGCCGGCCCAGCGCCGCGACGCCAAGGCGGAGTACGACGCGGGACACATCCCCGGAGCGGTCTTCTTCGACCAGGATCTCGTCGTCGATCCGGCGTCGAGCCTGCCGCACACGTTGCCGTCGCCCTCGCTCTTCGCGCGCTTCGCCGGTTCGATGGGCATCTCGGCCGACGACACGATCGTCGTCTACGACGGCCCCGGCCTCTTCTCGGCGCCGCGCGTGTGGTGGATGTTCCGCATCATGGGCGTCGCGGAGGTCTTCGTCCTCGACGGCGGCTTCGACCGCTGGAAGGCTGAAGGGCGGCCGGTGACCGCCGAACCGACGCGCATTGCCCCGTGCGTTTTCCATCCCGACTTCGACGCGGGGCGGGTGGTATCGTTTGCCGAAATGCGCGAGATCGTCGCGGCAGGGACCGCCCAGATCGCCGATGCGCGGCCGGCCGGGCGCTTCGCCGCAACCGATCCGGAACCGCGTCCCGGGCTGCGCGGCGGCCACATGCCGGGCGCAAGGAACGTGCCGGCGCTGTCGCTGTCGCGCAACGGCGAACTCCTGCCGCTCGACGAACTCCGGGCCGTTCTTGAAAAGGCGGGACTGGACCTTTCCAAACCGGTCGTTACCACCTGCGGATCGGGCGTGACCGCGGCGACGATCTCCTTTGCGCTCTACTCGCTCGGCAAGGGTGACCATCGCCTCTATGACGGCTCGTGGACGGAATGGGGCAGCCATCCCGATACGCCCGTGGTCACGGGGGAGGACTGAGAATGGGCGCATCCGAAGGCCTTCAGCCGGTCGAGGTCACGGTCACGTTCCTCGAGATGGCGTCGCCGCCCGTGCATTACCCGCCGCTGCCCTACGGCCGCCAGATCGCGCTGCTCAAGACACGCAACATCCCGCTGCATTTCTATCGCTATCTCCAGGACCGCATCGGCCGCAAATGGCATTGGGTCAATATTCTGAGGCTCTCCGACGAGGAACTGTCGGCGAAGATCCATGCCCCGGGCCGCGACATCCGCGTGCTCTATCTCGACGGTGCGCCGGCCGGCTTCTTCGACCTGAAGCCGGAGCCAGGCGGGCCGCTGGAACTGGCCTATTTCGGCATGATGGAGCAGGCGATGGGGCAGGGCCTGGGCCGCTGGTTCCTCGGCGCCGCGATCGAAGCGGCGTGGTCGCACCACCCGACGGTGGTCACGGTGCAGACCTGCACGCTCGATCACCCCGCGGCGCTGCCGCTCTACCAGAAGCTCGGCTTCTCCCCCGTCGGCCAGACGAAGGAAATGGTCGTACCGCTTTCCTTCACCGAACGCTCGACGAGCGTCATGCGTTGAGCGGCGCCGTTCCTGAACCGCCCGTTCAGGCATGGTTCAGGCGTCGGGAGGCACTGTCTCTCCAACGGTCCACGGCCCGCGAAGGCCGCAGCTAAAGGAGAACAAGATGTCGATCCGTACCTTCGCCGCAGCTCTCGCTGCCCTCGCCGTGCCGGCCATCGCGTCGGCGGAGCCGCTTGCGGCGGGCTCCGCAGCCTTCGGCAAGCAGTTCCCGTCCATCAAGGCGGGACTGCGCGAGTTGCCGCTCGCGTCAGACCGCCAGCGGACTTTCGGCCAGGACGAACAGCTTGCCGAGGATATCCAGGCTGCCGACCAGGACCCGCCGGCGGAAGGACGGGAGAACGGCCGCAAGCCGAAGGACACCGGCGGAAAGGCCGCTGCCGACAACATCTCCCAGCCCGGCGCGGACGGTGTCGCTTCGCCGGCGGTCGGGGCCTTCGATCCCGCTGGCAAGGCGGCGCTCGACGCGTTCGGGCCGGCCGACGCTCGCCCGGATCGGGTGTTCGACGGCAGGGCGGCCGAAGGCTCCAAGTCGGCCAGGAACCGGGCCGGCGGCTTCGTTCCGGTTGCCGGGGAGAGCAGGCCCGTCGACAAGCCGCGCAACGGCCGCCCCGGCCGCAGACACGCCGACGAGACGTTCCCGCAGGGCAACATGCCCTCGGCCTTGCAGATCGAGCGCCAGCTCGAGGCGGCGCCCCGTCTTCGCGTGCGTCCCGAAGAACGTGTGACCATCCGCGAGTTCAAGACGCGCCCCGATCTGCGCCGAAACGCACCGGCAATCGACATCCAGTCGATCAACTTCGCCTTCGGTTCGGCGGAAATACCCTACTCGCAGTACGGCAAGATCGAGAACATCGCCGAGGCCATCGAGGGGCTCCTGCGCCGCGACCGGCGCCACGTCTTCCTCATCGAGGGCCACACCGACGCCGTCGGTTCGTGGGGATCGAACCTGCGGCTGTCGGAAGCGCGCGCCGCATCGCTGAAGGACGTACTGGTCAACGAGTTCGGCATCCCGCGCCGGTCGCTCGAGACCGTCGGCTACGGCGAGGAATTCCTCCTCGTGCCGACGCAGAACGAGGACTGGCGCAATCGCCGCGTCACGCTGCGCCGTATCACCGAACAGGTCGTGCCCTTCTGACGTGCCGGCCTGGCGTATTGTCATGCGTCCGCCTTCCGGCTAGCCGGTGGTGGACGTCTTGCTTATGGGAAGGGATCTGGCGATGGTCATTCGCGTCGTCGTTGCCGGTGCGACCGGTTGGGTTGGCAGGGCGCTGGTGCCGGCCATCCTCGGCGAGGCCGACCTCGCACTCGCCGGTGCGGTGGCGCGCAACGCGGCGGGCGCCGACGCCGGCATCGCGGCCGGGCGCGAGGCGTGCGGCGTGACCGTCGTCGCGACGCTGGAGCAGGCGCTCGCCAGACCGTCCGACGTCGTCGTCGACTATACCAAGCCGCATGTCGTGAAGGGCCATGTTCTCGCGGCTATCGTCGCCGGGCGCAACGTCGTCGTCGGCACGTCCGGCCTCGGCGCCGACGACTATGCCGAAATCGCCGCGGCCGCAGAGCAGAAGGGCGTCGGCGTCATCGCCGCCGGCAATTTCTCCATCACGGCGACGCTGATGAAGCGCTTCGCCCTCATGGCCGCGAAGTACGTGCCTGACGTCGAGGTGATCGACTATGCCGGTGCCGGCAAGCCCGACGCGCCATCCGGGACGGCGCGCGAACTCGCCGAGGCGCTTTCGGCCGTGCGCGGGGTATCGACCGCCAGGCCGCTGTCGGAGGTCTCGGGAATCCCCGCGACGCGCGGCGCCGCCGTCGGTTCGGGCGCCGGCGTGCAGGTTCATGCGCTGCGCATGCCTTCCTTCGTGCTCTCCTGCGAGGTGCTGTTCGGCCTTCCCGACGAGCGGCTGACGTTCCGCCACGACGCAGGTTCCTCGGCCGCTCCCTATGTCGCCGGAACGCTCCTCGCAGTACGCCGGGTCGTCGGCACGAAGGGCCTCCTCCGCGGCCTCGACCGGCTGATCGACTGACGCCGCAATCGGGTGGTCATGGCCCTTTTTCCGGGCATCTCTCGGCGTTGCCAGCCGCGAGGAGAGGCCATGACCATCCGCTATATCGGCCTGCCCACCGGACGCGTCCGACAACTCCAGTCCGGCGCGCCCGGCGACTACGGGCGCGTGCCGGAACGGCGCATCTCCGACGGCGGCGGCACGCCCTGTCGCCATTGCCCGGCGCATATCGCGGCGGGCGAATCCTATCTCGTGCTTGCATACCGGCCGTTTGCCGCGCGGCAACCTTTCGCCGAGACCGGGCCCATCTTCCTGCACGCCGGCCCCTGCGAACGCGCGGCGGAAGGAGAGGCGCTGCCGCCGATCGCGGCCGGCACGCCGGACTACATCGTCCGCGGCTACGGGAGCGACGACCGCATCGTCTCCGGCACCGGCGCGGTGACGCCGACGGTGCGCATCGCCCAGCGCGCGGCGGAACTTTTCGGTCGCGCCAACGTTGGCTACATCCACGTCCGCTCAGCGCGCGACAACTGTTACCCCTTCCGTATCGAGCGCGGCTGAAGCGGTCAGGCGTCGACGCGCACGGGTTCCGCACCCTCGGCCTGATAGCTGACCGGGATGTCGCCCCGTCCCGTGGCCGCGAATTCGCCCGCCAGGCGCCGGGCCAATGCCAGTCCCCTCCGGTCGTGTTCGGCGGCCTCTTCGGGCGACCACGTCCGGCGCCCGCCGGGGTCGCCGTCCGCGAACGAGGCATCGTAATCCCGCGCCCAGGCGAGCAGGTCTTCGGCGAGCCTCCAGGAAATTCCGATGTGGTGGGTGGAACAGGAGTATTCGTAGCCGCGTACCCGCACACCGACATCCCAGACCGGATCGGATTCGAAGGTGGCGGCGACCTGCATCGCCGAGAACTCGGTGACGCCGGCGCATGGTCTGGCTTCGGCCTCGAAGGCTACCCGGTCGGGGCCGAAATGCGCCGAAAGCGCCTCGCGGATCGCACGGCCTTCCGCCTCGATCTTGACGAGGTCGGCCGGATCCCTGAGTTTCCGCCGCGTCGGATCGTCGGGGTCGGCGAGTTCCCGGAACAGGTCGAGCCATGCGACGATGCGTTCCTCGAGTTCCGGCGGCAGGAACCCCGCCGGGATCCGCACCGATGCGCCCGACCCGGCGTCGACGAGGCCGCTTCCCTGCCAGGACGGGGTTAGCACGACGCGCTCGGGGAGATCATGTTCCGGCTCGACGGCACCGCTCGCCGCGCCGGCCAGCGCCGCCGCGCCGACGCCACGGACCAGACGAATCGAGCGCCAAGCGTAGATCGCCATTCCCGCGAAGGCCGCGACGCAGACGACCAGCACCGCCGGGTGCTCGTCGGCGAAGGGGCGCAGCGCGCTGCTCCACCAGGCCGCGGCGACGATGACCGTCGCGGCGAGATAGACGAAGAAGGCGTTGCGCGTCTGCCGCCGGCCCTTCTCGTCGGGCTCGTCCGACGGATCGAAGAATCGCGGCGCGACCACGAACAGGTATAGCGCATAGACCGCGGCGTTGGCGAGAAAGACCCACAAGGCGAGGTCGAGCCGCGCGGCGAGCAGGATGCCGCCGGCCCCGGTCAGCAACGCCATGCCAGTGAGGAAGACGATACGCTGCCGCTCGACCAAGTCCTCCTTCGATACCTTCCCGGAGATGGCGGAGACGGCGCGGTTGAGCAACAGGTTGGTCGCGCCGGCGCGGATAGTCAGCGCCGCCGCGAGGATGTAGAAGGCGCCGACGAGCCTGAGCGCGACGTCGGCGGGGAGGGGAAGCGAATCCGGCATGGCGGGAATGACAGTGCAAAGCGGGAAAAGATGGGGCAAGCGCGGCCGCGGTGGCGCGGTCACATTTCGGTAACCATGCGAGGGTAGTCTCCGTGTGTCGATCGATCGTGCCGACCGCGGATGTACCGGCAGCAGGGTCTCGATGAACGAGGAAGCGGGGTTTCTGGCCCCGCTTTTTTGTTGCCTGACAATTACCGGTCCCGCCAAAGAAAAGCCCGCCGGATGGTGCAGGTCCGGCGGGCGACTGGTCGGAGGAAGTGTATGCTTCTTGGTTGTCGTCAGGCGGCGAGCACCGCCTTCGGCTCGGCCATTTCATAGCCGAGCGCCTCGGCGACGGCCCGGTTGGTGATCCGGCCCTTGTGGACGTTGAGACCGTTCCTGAGGTGCGGGTCGTCGACCAGAGCCTTGAGCCCCTTGTCAGCGAGTTGCAGGCCGTAGAACAGCGTGGCGTTGTTCAGCGCGTGCGCGGAGGTCACGGGGACCGCGCCCGGCATGTTGGCGACGCAATAGTGGATGATGCCGTCGACCTCGTAGGTCGGCTCGGCATGGGTGGTGGCGTGGCTGGTCTCGAAGCAGCCGCCCTGGTCGATGGCGACGTCGACGAGCACCGCGCCCTTCTTCATGCCCGACAGCATTTCGCGGGTGACGAGCTTCGGCGCCGCCGCGCCGGGGATCAGCACCGCGCCGACGACGATGTCGGCTGAGAAACATTCTTCCTCGACTGCCTCGACGGTCGAGTAGCGGGTGTGGACCCGGCCGTTGAAGATGTCGTCGAGCTGGCGCAGGCGCGGGATCGAGCGGTCGATGATCGTGACGTCGGCGCCCAGTCCGACCGCCATCTTGGCCGCATGCAGGCCGACGACCCCGCCGCCGATGACCGCAACCTTGCCGGGCAGCACGCCCGGCACGCCGCCGAGCAGCACGCCGCGTCCGCCATTGGCCTTCTGCAGCGCCGTGGCACCGGCCTGGATCGACAGGCGGCCGGCGACTTCCGACATCGGTGCGAGCAGCGGCAGGCCACCGCGCTCGTCGGTGACGGTCTCGTAGGCGACAGCAGTGACGCCAGAGGCGAGGAGGCCCTTGGTCTGCTCCGGATCCGGAGCGAGGTGGAGGTAGGTGTAGAGGATCTGGTTGTCGCGCAGCTGCACCCACTCGCCCGGCTGCGGCTCCTTGACCTTGACGATCATGTCGGACCTGGCGAACACCTCTTCGGCAGTGCGGGCGATCTGCGCGCCGGCGGCGCGGTAGGCGCCGTCGTCGGCGCCGATGCCTGCTCCCGCACCCGTCTCGACCAGAACCTCATGGCCGTGGGCGACATACTCGCGCACCGACCCGGGGGTGAGGCCGACGCGATACTCGTGATTCTTGATCTCCTTCGGGCAGCCGACGCGCATCCGAAAATCTCCCTGTTCCGGCCGTGAGCGGCCTTGTTCCCTGATCGTTGTATTAGAGCACGAATGGCTTCGAACGTGTTTGCGAATGCGGTTGCGTGGTCCGACGGAAATCGATATTCCTTGCGCGAAAAACGATCGGTTTCGAAGGAAATTCGACGGATGGCGCTGGACAGGATCGATATCGCGATTCTTGACACGTTGCAGAAGGATGGCCGCATCTCCAATGCGGCGCTTGCCGAGAAGGTCGGCCTGTCGCAGTCGGCGTGCTCGCGCCGCCTCGACAACCTGGAAAAGTCGGGCGCGATTCGCGGCTATCACGCGAGGCTGTCGAACGCCGCACTCGGCCACCAGATGACGGCGATCGTGCACATATCGCTGTCGGGCCAGTTCGAGAAGACGCTGTCCGACTTCGAGGCGGCGGTGAAGCGCTGCCCGAACGTCCTGTCGTGCCACCTGATGTCGGGGGAATACGACTACATCCTGAGAATCGCGGCGCGCGACCTCGCCGACTACGAGCGCATCCACAAGGAATGGCTGTCGGCCATGCCGCACGTCACCAAGATCAACTCGTCCTTCGCCCTGCGCGAGGTCGTCGACCGTACGGCGATGGGGCTGAAGCCCGAGATGGCGTGAACGCCGGCGTTCAGCGTGTTCCGGATTCCGTCACGATCCGATCCATGGCAATGTCGTGGGGCAGGGGGTGGATGGTAGGGATCGCCTGCAGCGCGTAGCCGACGCCGAGCACCAGCGGCTTCGCCGGCAGCGCGGCGAGCGTCCGGTCGAAGAAGCCGCCGCCGTAGCCCAACCGGTAGCGGCCGGGATCGAAGCCGACAACCGGCGCGATCACGACGTCCGGGATGACCGGCTCGTCTTTCGCCGGGACCGGGATGTTCCACACGCCCCTTTCGAGCGGATCGCCGGGCCGGTAGGCGCGGAAGACCAGCGGCTTCGCCTTTTCCACGACCACAGGGAGCGCCGCTCGGCCGCCGCGGAGGCCGACGGACGCCAGCCAGGGGCGCAGGTCGGGCTCGCCGCGGAACGGCCAGTAGAGGCTGACGGTCCTGCCGCCGACGTCGCCGATCGCGGCGTCGAGGCCGGCGGCGATCGAGAGGGAGAAGGAACTGCGCGTTTCGGCGGGGATCGCGAGGCGCGCCGCGATCAGCCTCTGCCGCTCCTCGCGGCGCCAGGCCAGGATCGCCGCGCGGTCTCCTTGCGCGGGCGGCGGCGGGGATGGGGTAGGATCTCGGGTCATGCGGACCTCCTCGTCAGAGCATAGCCGCGCCCGTGCCGGAGGGTGCCCCATATGCGACATTGCCGGCGCTTCGCCGCCGGATGGACTTCGTCCCGCTATAAGGCCAGCCGCATGCGCGCCGGAAGGCCGGTAGCGGCCAGCCGCTCGTCCGGCGTCGGCGCCTGGGCTGCGGTCGCGTTGCCGAGCCGCCGCGCGGTGTCCGCGATGTCGGCGATCCGCTCCGGCGACAGCTTGTCGAGCCGCTCGACCGGCGTCGGATGGCCGAGCAGGAAGCCTTGCAGCTCGTGGCAACCGATCTGGCAGAGCATCGCCGCCTGCTCGAGGGCCTCGACGCCTTCGGCCACGACACGCATCCTGAGGCCGTTGCCGAGGCCGACGATCGAGGCGACGATGGCGCGGGCATTCTCCGACACCGTGATCTCGCTGACGAAGGTTCGGTCGATCTTGATCGTATCGAAGGGAAACCGGCTGAGATAGCCGAGCGAGGCATAGCCGGTGCCGAAATCGTCGAGCGCGAGGCTGAGCCCCCGCTTCTTCAGCTGCCTGAGGATGCGCTCGGCCCGCTTGTCGTCGTCGATCAGCACCCCCTCGGTCACCTCGATCTCCAGGCGCCAGGGCTCGACGCCGGCCTCGTCGAGCGCTGCGGCGACGATGTCGACGAAATCCTTCTGGCGGAACTGCACCGGGCTGACATTGACGCTGACGCGCATGCCGGCAAGCGGACCGCGCATCAGGCGGCATGTGGTCTTCAGCACCCACTCGCCGATGGCGATGATCTGCCCCGTCTCCTCGGCCACGGGGATGAAATCGGACGGGCTGACCAGCCCGCGTTCGGGATGGCGCCAGCGGATCAGCGCCTCGTAGATTTCCACGCGACGGGTTCCGATGCTGACGCGGGGCTGGAAGTAGAGCTCGAACTCGCCGCGGTCGAGGGCCTGCGCCAGGTCGCTTTCCAGCTGCCGCCGCATCTCCATCAGCGCGTCCATTCCCGCCTCGAACAGGCAGTAGGTGTTCCGGCCCATATTCTTGGCATTGTAGAGCGCGGTGTCGGCGCGCGAGATCAGCCGTGCCGGCTCGTTGCCGTCGCGCGGGCAGATCGACACGCCGACGCTGGCGCCGACGCGGACAACGGCGCCGCTCTCCAGCGTGATCGGCATGGAAAGCTGGGAGACGACGCGGAAGGCGAGGTCGGCCGCCTGGTTGGCGAAGGCCAGTCCGGACATCAGCAAGGCGAACTCGTCGCCGCCGAGCCGGGCGATCGTCACGTCCGAACCCGCCAGCGCTGACAGCCGCTCGGCTGTGACGCGGATGACGCGGTCGCCGGCGGGGTGGCCATAGACATCGTTGACGTCCTTGAAGCGGTCGAGGTCGACCAGCAGAACCGCGCGCAGGCCGTGGGCCTCCTCCTTCAGTTTGACGAGGTGCTCGAGCCGCTCGTTGAACAGGGCGCGGTTTGGCAGTCCGGTCAGCGGGTCGTGGAGCGCAAGGTGGCGGATGCGCTCTTCCGCGTCGCGGCGCGCGCGCAGGTCGACGAGACAGCCGACATGGGCGCGGCCGCCGCGGAAGGTGATGTCGCGGCCGCGCATCTCGACGGGGATTGCTGTGCCGGTGCGGTCGGTGATCTCGGCTTCGTAGGGCGCGGCGACGGCGAGTTCCATGGCGGCGAGCAGCGCCGGCCGGTGCTCCGGCGGCAGCAGCTCGACCGCCAGGCGCCCGCGCAGGGCCGACAGCGGCTCGCCGACTAGCTCTTCGAGCTTGTGGTTGCCGTCGACGATGTGGCCGTCCTGAAGGATCCAGATCGCTTCGAAGGTGGCGCTGGCCAGCGCCGACAGCCGTTCTGCCTCCTCCGCGTCCCGCATATCCATCGCCGCCTTGCCACGGGCGATCTCCTCGGCCTCGATATTGTCCATGAGGCGGTTGAAGAGCCGCGTCAGCGCTTCGGATTCGTCGCCCTCGACCGGTTGCAGGCGCATGCTGAGGTCGGCATCCCCCGCCACCAGGTTCTGCAGCGCCTGCTCGACATGGCCGACGCCCATGCGGGTGCCGTGCTCGGCCTCGTTCAGGCCGAGGATTTCCTCCTCGGCCGTGACGCGGATCGCCGAAAGACGGTTCAGCAGCCAGAAGAAAGCGAAGCCAACGCCGAACGCCCAGCCGAAATTCGCCACCACGCCGGTGGCCTGGATCTCGAGCTGCGCCAAGCGTGCGCCGGCGGGCAGGTTGGCGACCGGCGCCAGGAGCGCCAGGGACAGAGTGCCGGCCACGCCGGCGAAGGCGTGTACGCCGATGGCGCCGACCGCGTCGTCGACGCGAAGCTCCTCCTCGACGACCGCGTTGCCCCATAGGGCCACGATGCCGCCCAGGGTGCCGGTCAGAAGCGCGCCGCCCGCGTCGAGCACGGCGCAGCCCGCGGTGACGGCTACCAGGCCGCCGAGCATGCCCGACAGCGACTTTTCCGGATAGACCACGCGGTCCCGCATCCAGCCCAGGAGGTAGCCGGAGACGCCACCGGCGCCGGCGGCAAGGACCGTGTTGGCGATGATCTGGGCGATCTGCGGCGTGGCCGACGTGGTGGAGCCGCCATTGAAGCCGATCCAGCCGACGAAAAGCAGCAGCGTGCCGGCCGCCGCGAGCACCGGATTGTGGCCGGCGATGCGGATCGGACGGCCCTCGGCGTCGAAGCGGCCAAGGCGCGGCCCCATCACCAGGCAGGCGGCCAACGCCACCCAGCCGCCAGTACTGTGGACGACCGTCGAGCCAGCGAAATCGACGAAGCCCATGTTGCCGAGGAAGGCGGAGCCGCTGGGGGCGAGCGCGCCGCCCCAGCACCAGTTGACGAAAACCGGGTAGATCAGTGCCGAGACGACGACGGAGCACAGCACGTAGGAGAACAGCCGCATGCGCTCGGCTACTGCGCCGGAAACGATGGTGGCGGCGGTGCCGCAGAACATGACCTGGAAGACGAAGAAGCCCATCTGCCAGGAATCGAGCGCACCGAGGCCCGCAAAGGAGAGGTCGGCGCCGAAAGGCATGCCGTGGTTCGGTGCGAAGGCCAGCATGAAGCCCACCAGCGCGAAGGCGACGATGGCGAAGGCCATGTCGAGGAGATTCTTCTGGGCGACGTTGATCGAATTCTTCGAGCGGACCATGCCGGCCTCGAGCAGCAGGAAGCCGGTCTGCATGAGCAACACGAGGGATGCCGCGACCAGCATCCAGACGAAATCCATTTCCCGGCCAAGGCTCTCGAGCGTGTTGTGCTGGGCGCCTGCCGGCGCGGCCCCTGCCGCAAGGAAGAGTCCGGTTGCTGCTACCGTGCCGTGAAAGCGGTGTGCCACGCTCGTCCCCATCTCGACTGTCCGGCCGATAAATAGGACAGCAGCAGTTAAGTATCGGTTGCGAAGAAAACACCTATAAACGGCCGCAAGTACAAGATAATACACAATAAAATGCACAACAAATCGGCATCGTGCCTGATGCTTGCGCAAAGGCCGGGCGCATCTCCAGGTTGAAATGCCCTTCCTCCTGCCGCGCCGGAGCGCCGATGCCGCCGCAGGGTCGCACCGCCGACAGTCCGGGCCTCCTTGCGGTGCCGGCCTTCGCCTGCGGGATCGGAGCGCGCCTGCGCGGCGCAGCCGGCACCAGATCCCGTCCGACGGGGGTCCCGTCCGGTCATCGACCTGTCATCGGAATCTGCTGGACTTGAGCCCAGAGCGGCGCGACACTTCTCCGCTTCGGATTCCTCGAAACATCAAGCCTGCATGGAGCCTGTCCGATGACAATCTTCCGACCTCTGACGCGCCGATCCTTCCTTTCGGGCACCGCAGCCGCCGGCGCGGTGATCCTGCTGCATCCCTTCTCCGCGCGGGCCCAGGCCAACCAGGCGCATCTGCGCATCATGGAGACGACCGACATCCATGTGAACGTCCTGCCCTACGACTACTACGGCGACAAGCCGAACGACACGATGGGACTGTCGCGCACGGCGACCCTGATCGACGCGGTGCGCAGGGAAGCGACCAACGCGATGCTCGTCGACAATGGCGATTTTCTTCAGGGCAACCCGATGGGCGACTACGTCGCCTACGAGCGCGGCATGAAGGAGGGCGACATCCACCCCGTCATCAAGGCGATGAACCTGCTAGGCTACGAAGCCTCGACGCTCGGCAACCACGAATTCAACTATGGCCTTTCCTTCATGGACAAGGTGCTGGCCGGCGCCAACTTCCCGTTCGTCTGCGCCAACCTGGTGCGCGGGACGCAACTCGCGTCCAACCCGCGCGAGGACAGCCTGTACATCAAGCCCTACATGATCATTGAGAAGACGCTGAAGGACGGCGCCGGCGCCGAACATCCGATCAAGGTGGGGATCATCGGCTTCGTTCCGCCGCAGATCATGATCTGGGATTCGAAGAACCTGACCGGCAATGTCATGACGCGTGACATCGTCGAGACCGCCAGGGCCTGGGTGCCGCAGATCAAGGAGGAGGGAGCCGACATCGTGATCGCCCTTTCGCACTCCGGCATCGACATCGGCACGGGCGACATGATGGAGAATGCTTCCTTCCACGTCGCCGGCGTCGAGGGCATCGACGCCGTCTTCACCGGCCACCAGCATCTGGTGTTCCCCGGCAAGAAGGATTTCCAGGGACTCGCCGGCGTCGACACCGAGAAAGGCACGCTGCAGGGCAAGCCGGCGGTCCAGGCCGGATTCTGGGGCTCGCACATGGGCCTGATCGACCTGCTTCTCGATCGCGACGGCAACAGTTGGAAGGTCGTCTCGGCGACGTCCGAGGCGCGTCCGATCTACGAGCGAGTCGACGGCAAGAACAATCCTCTCGTCGGCGACGACCAGCGAATTGTCGACGAACTGAAGCCGGAGCACGAGGCGACGCTCGCCTATGTCCGCCGTCCCGTCGGCAAGACGTCGGCGCCGCTCTATTCGTATTTTGCCCTCGTCGCCGATGATCCGTCGGTGCAAGTCGTCAGCCAGGCGCAGACCTGGTACGTCAAGGATCTTCTGAAGGACTCGCAGTGGAAGGACCTGCCGGTCCTGTCCGCGGCTGCGCCCTTCAACCGACATTCCCCAAGTGGCCTGCCGCTTGACTTCAAGCTCGCCTGA
>DUSC01000075.1 GCA_012842935.1 Hyphomicrobiales bacterium
AAGATCAAGGGATAGAGCTTTCGACATCGCCTGCCCGCCTCCGCTCCGGCAGGCAGCTTGAATCAGAACCAGACTGATTTGGGAATCCCGATTCAATCAGATCGGGCGATGCTCTAGACCGGATCGCCGGTCATTTGGTTTCGAAGATGGCGGCCCCGGCGACGTGACCTTGCGTCAGCCGGGGCGCGCGAGTCGCAAAATTGCTGCGGCTCAGGCGAGTCGTGCTTCGAGCGTGACGTCGATTGCGCCCAGCGCCTTCGACACCGGGCAGCCGGCCTTTGCCTTGTTGGCAAGTTCGTTGAATTTGGCCTCGTCGATGCCGGGCACGGTACCGACGAGCGTCAGCGCGCTGCCGGTGATGCCGGTGCCGGGGATCAGCGTCACCACCGCCTTGGCCTCGAGTTTTTCCGCCGGCGTGCCGTTCTCGGCGAGGAAGTGAGAGAGCTGCATGGCGAAGCAGCCGGCGTGCGCGGCGGCGATCAGTTCCTCGGGGTTGGTGCCGGACTTGCCGCTCTCGTCCTCGAATCGCATCTTGAACGAGTAGGGCTGGCCTTTTATGGCCCCGCTCTGCGTTTCGAGCGTGCCCGCACCTTCCCTGAGGTTGCCTTTCCAGATCGCTGTGGCGTGACGGTCCATGGGGGTCTCCTGATTGTCCTTCGGCCCGGCTGGGCCCGCAGGGACTATAGCGCTTTCGCCCGGCTCCGCCATGGCGACGGCGTCCCGCCCGGGACGTCAGGCCCGTGACGCGACTGCGTCTGCACCTTCAGATCGGCTCGCCCCTGAGCAGCCGCGGCGTCGCCTCGCCGAGACCCGACGCCTGGCGGATGAAGAAGTCCTTCAGCCGCGGCATGCGCTCGACCAGGCCGAGACCGATGTCGCGAACCGCGCGCAGCGGACCGAAGTCGTTGGAGAACATGCGGTTGAGCACGTCGGTCGTGATGCCCATCTGCACCGTGTCGAAGCGGCGCCAGCGCTCGTATTCCTGCAACACGTCGAGCGCGCCGACGTCGCGACCCAGCCGGTCCGCCTCGACGACGACCTCGGCGAGTGCGGCCACGTCGCGGAAGCCCATGTTCAGGCCCTGGCCGGCGATCGGATGGATGCCGTGCGCGGCGTCGCCGGCCAATGCGAAGCGGGGCCTGACGAAGTCGCGCGCCAGGGTGAGCCCGAGCGGCCAGGCGCGGGGCCGGTCCTCGACGCGGATGTCGCCGAGCTTGAGGCCGAAGCGCCGCTCGAGCTCGGCCTCGAAGACCATCTCGTCACCCGCCACGAGGCGTTCGGCGTCGGCGGTGCGTTCCGTCCACACGATCGACGAGCGGTTGCCGCCCTTCTCGTCCGGCTTCAGCGGCAGGATGGCGAACGGACCGGCCGGCAGGAAGTGCTCTTCGGCGCGGCCGTTGTGCGGCCGCTCGTGGGCGACGGTGCAAACGATCCCGGACTGCCCGTAGTCCCAGTGCACGGTCTTGATGCCCGCCATGTCGCGCAGCCGCGACCTCACGCCGTCGGCCGCGACCAGCAGGCGCGCGTCGATGGTGACACCGTCGGCGAGGTGCACGGCGACGTGCTGCGGCCCCGTCTCGAAGGCGGAGACCGCCACGCCCTCGATGATGTCGATGCCGAGTTCCATGGCGCGCCGGCGCAGCGCGCCGGTGAGCGCGCGGTTGGCCACCATGTGGGCGAAGGGTTCTCCCGGCGCGACCTCGCCACCGAAGGTGAGGAATACCGGCCGGACCGGATCGCCTGTACGCGAATCGGTGACGATCATCTCGGTGATCGCCTGGGCGCCGGGGGCGATCTCTTCCCAGGCGCCGAGCCGGTCGAGCATGCGGCAGGCGGCGGCCGCGATCGCCGAACAGCGCCCGTCCTTCTGCCAGGTGCCTGCGGGTGCGGCATCGACCACGGCGACGGAGAGCGCCGGCCGTGCCTGCCGCATGGCGACGGCCGCCGCCAGGCCGACATAGCCGGCGCCGGCGATCAGCACGTCGATCTTCCCGCCCCGTTCGGTGGAAACCTGCCGCTCCGTCATCGATACCTCGACCCGCCTTGACACCGCACGGCTGCGGGCTGAAACCGGCCCGGTGTACAGCCGGGAACGCCATCGATGTCAGCCGCCATGCGGGAACTCCTCTCCATTCTCGATCTAGAGGAGATCGAGCGCAACCTGTATCGTGGTCGCAGTCCGAAGACCACCTGGCAGCGGGTGTTCGGCGGCCAGACGATAGCCCAGGCGCTCGTCGCCGCGCAGCGCACGGTGCCGTCCGACCGTCACGTGCACTCGCTCCACGGCTATTTCATGCGTATCGGCGACACGTCGGTGCCGATCGTCTACGAGGTCGACCGCATCCGCGACGGCGGCTCGTTCAACACCCGCCGCGTCGTCGCCGTCCAGCACGGCGAGGCCATCTTTTCGCTCGAGGCGTCATTCCAGGTCGACGAACCGGGGCTGGAGCACCAGGTTCCGGCTCCACCCGACATGCCCGATCCCGAATCGCTCGCCTCGCAGCGCCAGCTGCTCGAACGGGCGGAGCACGTGCCCGAGACGGTGCGCCGCTACTGGGCGCGCGAGCGGCCGCTCGACATCCGCCCCGTCAGCCTCGAGCACTACATCAGCCGGGAGAGACTGCCGCCGCGGCAGAACATCTGGATGCGCACGACAGGACCGGTGCCGGCAGACCGCGCTTTGCAGGCGGCGGTGCTCGCCTACCTTTCCGACATCACGCTGCTCGACACGTCGACCTTCGCCCATGGTCGCGCCATCTTCGATCCCGACCTGCAGGTGGCCAGCATCGACCATGCCATGTGGTTCCACAGGCCGAATGCCCTCGACGGCTGGCTGCTCTATGCCCAGGACAGCCCGTCCTCTTCCGGCGCCCGGGGGTTCACGCGCGGCATGATCTATGCCGCCGACGGCACGTTGATCGCTTCCGTGGCACAGGAAGGCCTCATCCGTGTTCGCACGAAGGCCAAGAAATAGGCGATTTTTAAATTTTGCACATTTTTTGTGCATGTTTGTTGCTGCACGTGCGAAGAAGGTAGCTGCTTGAGCCCTTCCTTCCATTGCATAACAAGCGGTTAACGGGCGTTTCGTGCAACTGGCACGGAGCTTGTATCCTGTTGACCAGTCTCCATCGCCTTCGGGATGGCGGCGATGCAAGGAAATAGCGGAGACCCGCAAACTGAAGAGGGTACAAGCTTATGAAAATCGTGATGGCAATCATCAAGCCGTTCAAGCTCGACGAGGTGCGTGAAGCGCTCACCGCCGTCGGCATCCAGGGCCTGACCGTCACCGAGGTCAAAGGCTACGGGCGTCAGAAGGGACATACCGAAATCTACCGCGGCGCCGAATACGCGGTGAGCTTTCTTCCCAAGATCAAGATCGAAATCGCCGTCCCGGCGGACCTCGTCGAAAAGGCCGTCGAGGCGATCTCCAGTTCGGCCAAGACCGGTCAGATCGGCGACGGCAAGATCTTCGTCTTCGGCATAGACCAGGCCGTGCGCATCCGCACCGGCGAAACCGACACCGACGCGCTCTAAGCCCGGCACCACGACTTCATGGAGAGTTTGATGAAATTTCCGACTTCACTCACGGCGGCTGCGAAGAGCGCTTTGCTCGGCGCCGCGACCCTCGGCATCCTCGGAACCACGGCTGCCTTCGCCCAGGAAGCGGCCGCACCTGCCGCCGAAGCGGCGGCAGCGGCCCCCGTCATCGACAAGGGCGACGTCGCCTGGATGATGACCTCGTCGCTTTTGGTCCTGTTCATGCTGGTCCCGGGCCTCGCCCTCTTCTATGGCGGGCTGGTGCGCGCCAAGAACATGCTTTCCGTGCTGATGCAGTGCACCATGATCGCCGCCGTGGTCATGATCGTCTGGGTCGCCTGGGGCTACTCTATGGCCTTCGGCGGCGGCACAAGCCCGTTCTGGGGTGGCTTCGGAAAGGTCTTCCTCGCCGGGGTGACCGGGGATTCCACCGCCGCGACCTTCACCGACGGCGTCGTTCTGCCCGAATATGTCTTCATCGCATTCCAGATGACGTTTGCGGCCATCACACCGGCCCTGATCGTCGGCGCCTTTGCCGAACGCATCAAGTTTTCCGCCGTGATCCTGTTCGTGATCCTGTGGGTGACCCTCGTCTACTTCCCTGTCGCCCACATGGTCTGGGACGCTTCGGGCTATCTCTTCGGTCTCGGCGCAATCGACTTCGCCGGCGGCACGGTGGTTCACATCAATGCCGGCATCGCGGGTCTCGTCGGCGCGATCATGGTCGGCAAGCGCACCGGCTACGGCAAGGACAACATGGCACCCCACTCGATGACGCTGACCCTCGTAGGCGCCGCCATCCTGTGGGTGGGCTGGTTCGGCTTCAATGCAGGGTCCAACCTCGAGGCCAACAGCGGCGCGACGCTGGCCATGCTCAACACCTTCGTCGCCACCGCCGGCGCCATCGTTTCCTGGGTCGTCATCGAAGGCCTGATCCGCGGCAAGGCGTCGATGCTCGGCGCCGCCTCCGGCATGATTGCCGGCCTCGTGGCGATCACGCCGGCCTGCGGCACCGTGGGTCCGGTCGGCGCCATCGTGCTCGGCGCCATCGCCAGCGCGGGCTGCTACTTCTTCGTTTCGGTCGTGAAGATCAAGATGGGGTACGACGACTCGCTCGACGTGTTCGGCGTCCACGGCATTGGCGGCATCATCGGCGCGCTCGGCACGGGCATCTTCACTTCTCCGATGCTTGGCGGCACGGGCGCGGACGACTTCTCGATCGGCTCGCAGTTCATGATCCAGCTCACCGCGGTGGTGATCACGATCGTTTGGTGCGGTGTCGTCTCGGCGATACTCTACAAGGTGGTCGACCTGATCATCGGCCTGCGCCCGAGCGTGGAGGCCGAACGCGAAGGCCTCGACCTCACCTCCCATGGCGAGGTCGCCTACCACTCGTGACAACCGGTCGGCGGCTCTGCCGCCGGCCCGCATCCTCCCGTCGTGGCACGCCCGTAAAGGCGGTCACACTTTCGAGGCCCGGCTCCGCCCGGGCCTTCTTTTTTCTCCGCGCGGTCGGCGGCCAGGCGTCTTCCCCTGCCTCCATGGTTAATGGCGCCTTAACCTTCGGCGCCATAGACTCGACCCGATTCAGTCGGGCCCGAACGGGCCGGCGTCCTTCGGCTCACGGGGTTTTCGGGCATGCGTTCAGGACACACTGCGCCGCTGTCGCTGTCGGGGCACGAACGCGGGCTTCATGCGTTCACGCTTCGCCAGATTCGTCGACTCGTCGGCGCCGGACTGTTCGCCTTTGTCGCCTTCGCGCTCGCCAGTCTGGGTACCTGGAACGTCGCCGACCCCAGCTTCAGCCACGCGACGTCGAATCCCGTCACCAATGCCATGGGTTATCCGGGCGCGGTCTTCTCCGACCTTGCCATGCAGTTCTACGGTCTTTCGGCCGTCGCTGCCCTCGTCCCCGCAGTCGCCTGGGGCATATCCCTGGTGGCGGCGCGCGGAATCGACCGGATGCCGAGGAGGCTCGCCGCATGGTTCGTCGGCTCCGTCCTGCTCGCCGGCGTTGCCGGCTGTTTCGCGCCGCCGGCCACCTGGCCGTTGCCCACCGGCCTCGGAGGCGTCTTCGGCGACATGGCTCTCCGCCTGCCGGCGCTCTTTCTCGGCGGATATCCGTCCGGCGCTGCAGCGATTCTGGTCGCCGTCGTCCTCGCCACGCCCGCCCTCTGGCTGGTTGCCTATGGCGCCGGCCTGATCCGCCGCCGCGAGGCTCGTGACGCCGACGATGTCGCACAAGACGGCGCGCAGGACGATGGCGACGATGACGACGAGGGAATCCTGGCGCTCGGCGCCGTGGTCCACTGGTGGCTGTCGACGCGGGCCTTCGTCCGGCGCAACTTCGGCCGCTTCGCCGCCACCGAGAGACAGGTGCCGGACCGTGCCCGGGTGCGCGACGAGATCGGTTTCGACCTGCCGTCGGAAAGACGCGTCCCTGCCGCTGCACAAGTCAGGGTCGAGCCCGAGTTCGAATCGGGCCGCAGCGGCGTCGTCGACCGCCACGAGCCTCCCTTCGACGACGACGGCTCGCTTGGCGGCGTCACAGCACCGGCGCCCGCGGTCGCAGCCGCGTCGCCGCGCCCGGCCGCGCCAAACCCCGCCGCGGGCGCCCGCGTCGCCGCGCCGGCCCCCCGACCCGTCCAGGGTGCGCGTGTCCAGCGCGAGGCGCAGGCTTCCCTGATCGGCTCGGACGCCTTCGAGATGCCGACCCTGCATTTCCTCGCCGAACCGAAGAACGTTGTCCGCGATGCCAGCCTTTCGAAGGACGCGCTCGAACAGAACGCCCGGCTGCTCGAGGGCGTGCTCGAGGACTTCGGCGTGAAGGGCGAGATCATTCACGTGCGTCCGGGCCCGGTTGTCACGCTCTACGAGCTCGAGCCCGCGCCGGGCATCAAGTCGTCCCGCGTCATCGGACTCGCCGACGACATCGCCCGCTCGATGAGCGCGATCGCCTGCCGCGTCGCAGTGGTTCCCGGCCGCAACGCCATCGGCATCGAGCTTCCCAACGCCAGGCGCGAGACCGTCTACCTGCGCGAGATTCTGGGCTCCCGCGACTTCGAGCAGACCAAGGCCCGGCTGGCGCTGGCGCTCGGCAAGACCATCAACGGCGAGGCGGTCATCGTCGACATTGCCAAGATGCCGCACGTGCTCGTCGCCGGCACCACCGGCTCGGGCAAGTCGGTCGCCATCAACACCATGATCCTGTCGCTGCTCTACCGGATGACTCCGAAGGAATGCCGCCTGATCATGATCGACCCGAAGATGCTGGAATTGTCGGTCTACGACGGCATCCCGCACCTGCTCACGCCTGTCGTCACCGATCCGAAAAAGGCGGTCGTGGCACTGAAATGGACGGTTCGCGAGATGGAGGACCGCTACCGCAAGATGTCGAAGGTCGGCGTGCGCAACATCGACGGTTTCAATGCCCGCGTTGCCGCTGCCCGGCAAAAAGGCGAGGCGATCACCCGCACAGTGCAGACAGGGTTCGACCGCGAGACCGGCGAGGCGATCTACGAGACCGAATCGCTCGATCTCGAGGCGATGCCCTACATCGTCGTGATCATCGACGAGATGGCCGATCTGATGATGGTCGCCGGCAAGGACATCGAGGGCGCCGTCCAGCGCCTCGCCCAGATGGCGCGTGCGGCCGGCATTCATGTCATCATGGCCACCCAGCGCCCCTCCGTCGACGTCATCACCGGCACGATCAAGGCCAACTTCCCGACCCGGATCTCGTTCCAGGTGACGTCGAAGATCGACAGCCGCACCATCCTCGGCGAGCAGGGCGCCGAGCAGCTCCTCGGCATGGGCGATATGCTCTATATGGCCGGCGGCGGCCGTATCCAGCGCGTTCACGGACCCTTCGTCTCCGACGACGAAGTCGAGAAGGTCGTCGCGCACCTCAAGCTGCAGGGGGCGCCCGAATACCTCGATGCCATTACCGAGGATGACGAGGATGACGACGATGCACCGGCGAAGGGTTCCGGCTCGGGCGGCGGCAGCTTCGACGATTCGGACGATCCGTACGACCAGGCGGTTGCCGTGGTGCTGCGCGACGGCAAGGCGTCCACCAGCTACATCCAGCGCCGGCTCGGCATCGGCTACAACCGCGCTGCCTCGATCATCGAGAAGATGGAGAAGGAAGGCATCGTCGGCCCCGCCAACCACGCCGGCAAGCGGGAGATTCTCGTGCCGACCGAGGAAGACAAGTTCTGAGGTCGCGGCGCTCCGCAGCCGAGGAAAACCTCTTGAATCGGCCAAACTTAAGCCCAACTGACGCGGTATCGACCGCCGGACACGGACAGGCTGCGCGCCGGACCCGAAGCGCGCGATAGAAATCGAAGGCAAGACGATGACCCGAACGATCCACCTCACCCGCCGCCGGTTCGTCGGCATGACTCTCGCCGGAATGGGCGCCGTGGTTGCCGGCGGGCTCGTGCCCGGCCTCGCTCCCGTCGCCGAGGCGCAGGCCTCCACCGATGCGGCCCAGCGCATCGCCGACCATTTCTCCAGCGTGCGCACCATGGCCGGCGAATTCGTCCAGTTCGGCCCCAAGGGCGAGCAGACCGGCGGCAAGTTCTTCATCGAAAGGCCGGGCAAGATCCGCTTCAACTACGAGGCGCCGGCTGCGTTCCGGGTGATCTCGGATGGCAAGTCGGTCGTGCTCAACAACCAGAAGCTGAAGACCTGGGATCTCTATCCCCTGTCGAAGACGCCGCTGAAGCTTCTTCTCGACGACCGCATCGATCTCGGCGGCGGCAAGGTGGTCGGCGTCAAGCAGGAGGAGGATCTGACCACGATCCAGCTCGCCGACAAATCCGTGTTCGGCAACGCCCGGCTGACGATGATGTTCGATCCGAAGACCTACGAACTCCGCCAGTGGACGATCACCGACGCGCAGGGCAAGGACACGACCGTGATGATCTTCAATGTCCAGCAGGGCGTGACGATTCCGGCCGACATGTTCACGATCGACTACGCCAAGGTCGCTGCTAGCACCGAGATGCAGAACAACCGCTGACTGCCTGTCGGTCGCTGCGGGCCCGTGGAAACCGCGCCGGGCGGCTTGCCTTCGCTCATGGCGGCTGCCAGTCTGCCGCCCGCCAAGCGGACCCGCCCCGAATGCCTTTCACCGTCGCCACCTGGAACATCAACTCGGTTCGCCTGCGCCTGCCGATCGTCGAGCGGTTTCTCGCCGAGTTCTCGCCCGACGTGCTCTGCCTGCAGGAGACGAAGTGCCCCGACGACCTCTTTCCCCGTGAGGCGTTCGCCGCATTCGGCTACGCCCATGTCGCGGTGAACGGACAGAAGGGCTATCACGGCGTCGCCACCGTCTCCCGCCGTCCGCTGGCGGTCGTCGAGAAGCGCCAGTTCTGCAACGTCGCGGAGAGCCGCCACCTCGCCACGAGCCTCGAAGCCGGCGGACGCCCCCTGCTCCTGCACAATTTCTACGTGCCGGCCGGCGGCGACGAACCCGACCCCGAGGTCAATCCGAAATTCCGGCACAAGCTCGACTTCGTCGAGGAAATGCGCGGCGTGCCGGCCGACGACCCGCGTTTTCCCGCGTCGATTCTCGTCGGCGACCTGAACATCGCCCCGCTCGAGAACGACGTCTGGTCGCACCGGCAGCTCATCAACGTCGTCAGCCACACGCCGGTCGAGACGACGAGCTTCGAGGCGATGCGCCGCCACGCCGGCTGGCTCGACCTGATGCGCGAAATGATCCCGGCCGAGCAGAAGATCTACACCTGGTGGAGCTACCGCGCACAGGACTGGGCGTTGTCCGATCGCGGACGCCGCCTCGACCACGTCTGGTCCTCGGCGAACATCGGCGCCGACCTTTCCGACATCGAGATCGTCCGCGCCGCGCGCGGCTGGGAGCGACCGTCCGATCACGTGCCGGTCATCGCCCGCTTCGCCTGGGAGTGAACGGCAGTGGGATTCCGGGTCGCATCGGTCAGCCGGCGAATCGTGGCGCCTGCCTCTGGATCTCGCCGATCATGCGCTGCAGTTCCTCGGCGATGCGGCCGTGCAGCAGCACGGCGAGGTCGGGGAACTCTTCGAGAATCTTGCGGAACTGCTTGCGGCCGAGCCTGATCAGCGCGGTCTCGGCGGCCGTCGTGGCATCGGTCAGGCGGTTCGAATCGGCGATCAGGGCCAGTTCGCCGAGGATTGCGCCGGGACCCACGCGACGCACCGGAATGCGCCGTCCGTCGCGTTCACGGGAGAGCTCGACGGCGCCGTCGACGATGACGAAAGCGCAGTCCGCCTCGTCGCCCTCGCGATAGAGCACGCGGCGCTCGGGAAGTCTCATCGCTTCGCCGCCGAAGGCCAGCAGGCGCAACTGCTCCTGCGTGAACCCGTCGAACAGCCGCACGTCCGACAGGATGCGGACGTCTTCTTCCAGCGCCATTCGGTCCCCACATGGCGGCTGTCCCTGTCGGCCCGCGCAGGACCGCGCGTCGCCTGCGGTTCAGGGAACCAGCTTGTAACCCCCGCTTTCTGTCACAAGTATTTCCGCATTGGAAGGATCGCGCTCGATCTTCTGCCGCAGGCGATAGACGTGGGTTTCGAGCGTGTGTGTGGTCACGCCGGAGTTGTAGCCCCAGACTTCCTCGAGCAGGACGTCGCGTGTAACCACGCGCTGCTCGGCCCGGAAGAGATACTTGATGATCGAAGCCTCCTTTTCGGTCAGGCGGATCTTGCTGCCGCGCTGGTCGATGAGCAGCTTCTGGCTCGGCTTGAACGTGTAGGGCCCGACCGTGAAGGTGGCGTCCTCGCTCTGCTCATGCTGCCTCAGCTGCGCCCGGATGCGGGCGAGCAGCACGGCGAAGCGGAACGGCTTGGTCACGTAGTCGTTGGCGCCGGCCTCGAGCCCGAGGATCGTGTCGGAATCCGTGTCGTGCCCCGTGAGCATGATGATCGGCGCCTTGTAGCCGCCCTTGCGCAGGATCCTCACCGCTTCGCGACCGTCCATGTCGGGAAGACCGACATCCATGATCAGCAGGTCGACCATGCCGCTGCGCGCCGCCGCCATGCCCTTGGCCGCATTCGTCTCGTGGAGCACGTCGAACTCCTCGTAGAGCGACATCTGCTCGACCAGGGTGGCGCGCAGGTCCTCGTCGTCGTCAACGATCAGGATGGTGCGTGTGCTCATGTCTCAATCCATTGTCTCGAAACGGCTTTCGGTTGACCGCGCGGCTGTTTAAGCGGATCGTTCCGGGCAGGTAAGCCGCTCACGATGATTTGTTCGATGCCATTGTCCTATGTCAAAGATAGGAGGTCGATTACGGCAGGGAAGAGGCGGCCGCCACGCCGTCTCCTTATTGTCGTCCGCGCCCGCCCGGGCGTGCCCACGCAGGGGCTGGTCAACGTCGCCGGCACCGTCTTTCGCTGTGCGCTCGGTCGCGGCGGCATCACCGCTGCCAAACGGGAGGGTGACGGCGGCACGCCGCTGGCGCGCATGGCGCTTCTCGGTGGCTATGTTCGCGGACGTGCGTTCTCGAGAGCCACGCGTCTGCCGCTCTCGACGATCGGTCCGACGCTGGGCTGGTGCGAGGTGCCAGGCGATCGCAACTACAACCGCCCCGTGCGCCTTCCCTATGCCGTTAGCCACGAACGCATGCTGCGCGACGACGGCCTCTACGACGCCTGCATCGTGCTCGACTGGAACATTCGTCCCAGACGGCGCGGTCGCGGCAGCGCCATCTTCTTCCACCTCGCCCGGCCGGGCTACACGCCGACGCAGGGCTGCGTCGCCGTCTCGCGACGCACCATGGCCCGCCTGCTGCCGATGCTTTCGCGCCGGGCGGAGTTGTGGGTGATGCGTTAGGGGCTCGTGGACTGCCGTCCGCGGGGCGGGGTTGACCCACTCATATCCCGTAGGTTATTGAATATCCATAGCCAGCGGATTATATGATTTCATGCAACCGTCTCACGATGTTCTCTTCGCCACGCTCGCCGATCCGACTCGCCGCGCCATCTTCGAACGGCTGTGCCGCGACGGCACCTTGACGGTCGGCGCGCTGACCGCCGGCGCGGGCGTCTCGCAGCCAGCCGTTTCCAAGCACCTCGGAGTTCTCAAGCGCGCCGGCTTGGTGCGCGACCGCCACGAGGGAAGGCAGACCCACTATAGCGCAGAGCCCGGCGCGCTCGCCCCGCTGGTCGACTGGACGAAACGGATGTCCGGCTTCTGGGAAGGCCGGTTCGACGAACTCGAGCAGCTGCTCTCGAGGATGGATCAGTGAACGGCGCCCCGGTCGAAACGCTCTCGGTCGTCGTCGAACGCCAGTTTCCGCATCCTCCGGAAAAGATTTGGCGCGCTCTGACCGAGCCGCACCTCATCGAGGCCTGGCTCATGCGCAACGATTTTCGCGCCGTCGAGGGCCACCGTTTCAGCTTCGAAGCGGAGTGGGGAGGCGTCGACTGCCGTGTCGTCGCCGCCGAGCCGCACCGGTCGCTCACCTACACCTGGCGGACGAAGGACCTCGAAAGCCTCGTCACCTGGACGCTGGTACCGAGCGGCGCGGGCACGCTCCTGCGCATGGAGCAGTCGGGCTTCCGTCCCGACCAGCAATCCTACTACCGGGGCGCGACCGTCGGCTGGAGGAGGTTCCTGGCGGAGATGGAGGAGGTCCTGTCGCAACTCGATTGACGCCGGGCAACGCCTCCGCCTGCGTCAGACAAGAAGGTACGGAAGTGATCGAGAAGATGGACGACTCCCCCTCCCGGCTGATCGATGCACGGATCGCCGAACTCGGCGGCTGGCGCGGCGAAACGCTCGCCCGCCTGCGTTCCCTGATCCTCGAGGCCGATCCGCAGATCGTCGAGGAGTGGAAGTGGCGCGGGGTGCCGGTCTGGTCCCGCGGCGGCATCGTTTGCACGGGTGAAGCCTATAAAGCGGTCGTCAAGACGACCTTCGCCCGGGGCGCAGCGCTCGACGACCCGGTCGGCCTCTTCGATTCAAGCCTGGAGGGCAACACGCGTCGTGCCATCGATTTCCGCGAGCGTGACACGATCGACGCGGACGCGTTCAAGGCCCTGGTTCGCGCCGCGGTGGCGCTCAACCTGTCGCGCAAGGTTCGATGACCGGCCGGCATCACGATCGACACCGGCAAGCCCCACTATCGAAAGGAGATTCCGTTGAACTGGAACAGGTTGATCCGCCAGGTCCACCGCTGGCTTTCCATCGCCTTCACGCTGACGGTCGGCGCGAATTTCGTTGCCATGGCGGCGGACGAACCGCCCGCCTGGGTGGTCTACTCGCCTCTGCTGCCGCTCATCCTGCTCATGTTCACCGGCCTCCATATGTTTGTTCTTCCCTATGTCACCCGGCGCCGCGGCGGCCGGTCCGCGGCGAGATGAAGGGCAGGAACGCGGTGCAGCACCTCACGGGCCTCGCCGGGCGGCAAGGCGTCTTCGCGCTTACCAGCCGAGCGCCAGGCCGTCCTTGCGCGGGTCGGAGCCGGCAATCAGGAATCCGCTATCGCGGTCGATGACGATCGCCTGGCCGCCGCCGTGCGGACGTTCCGCGTCGCGGACCGCATGGCCCTTGGCGACCAATGCCGCGCGTACTTCTTCGCCGATTCCCGCCTCCGCCTCCAGAACGCCGTCCTCGCCCCAGAACAGGCGAGGGTGGTCGATCGCCGCCTGGGGGTCCATGCCGTGGTCGAGCATGTTCGACAGGACGTGCGCGTGCCCCATCGGCTGGTAGTCGCCGCCCATCACGCCGAACGCGATCGCCGCAGCGCCGTCTCGGGTCGTCATCGCAGGGATGATCGTGTGCATCGGCCGCTTTGCCGGGCCGAGTTCGTTGGGATGGCCGGGCCGGAGCGAGAAGCAGGCGCCGCGGTTCTGGAGCGCGATCGCCGAATTCGGCGTGACCACGCCCGAGCCGAAGCTGTCGTAGACGGAGTTGATGAACGAGACGGCACGCCGTTCGCGGTCGGCGACGGTCAGATAGATCGTGTCGGCGCGCGGTACCGCCGGCAGTCGCACGTCGGGATTGCGCCGCGCCGGGTCGAAGCCGGCCGCCAGGCGCTCCGTGAAGCCCGCAGACAGGAGTTCCACGGGCGTCACGGTCATCGTCGCAGGATCGGCCACGAGATGGTCGCGCACCGAGAATGCGAGGCGGCCCGCCTCGATCTCCAGGTGCCAACGTTCGGCGCTGTCGGGCGAGAGTTTCGCCGCGCCCAGACGGTCGAGCAGATTGACGAGAATCAGTGCGGTGATGCCCTGGCCGTTCGGCGGGATCTCCAGCACGTCGTGGCCGCGATAGGCGACGGAGACCGGTGTGACCCAGTCGGCCGTGACCGCAGCGAGGTCGTCCTCCTCGAGAAAGCCGCCGAGGCCCTTCACGGTCGCCGCCATTTCCGCCGCGATGGCGCCTTCGTAGAAGACTTTGGCACCGCCTCCGGCAATGGCGCGCAACGTCTTCGCGAGCCCCGGGGCTCGGAATCGCGATCCGTGGCGCGGCGCCTCGCCGTCCACGAGAAAGTGCCTCCGCGCGCCGTCGTCCGCCGCCAGTCGCGGGGCCACCCGTGCCCAGTCGCTCGCTACTCGGGCGTGGACCGCGAATCCCTCCTCCGCATAGCGGATCGCGTCGGCGAACAGCCGGTCGAAGCCGAGTGTCCCGAATCGATCGCGCAACGTCTCCCAGGCCTTGATCGCGCCGGGGACGGTAATCGACAGGGGACCGAACTCCGGCACGGTCTCGTGGCCCAGCGCACGGTAGCGCGTCGCGTCGGCCGTACGCGGCGCCCGTCCCGAGCCGTTGAGGCCGTGGACGGAACCGTCCGGTTCGGCGACGATGGCGAAACAGTCGCCGCCGATCCCGGTCATGTGCGGCTCGACCACCACCAGCGTCGCCGATGCCGCAATGGCCGCGTCGACGGCGTTGCCGCCCTCGCGGAGCACGGCGAGTGCGGTTGCCGTTGCCAGCGGATGGGATGTGGCCGCCATGCCGTTCTCGGCAATGACGGGGGAACGGCCGGGGCGGTCGAAAGGCCTCAAGATTTCACCTCTTGCATTGCAGACCATCGGGTCGAAACGGCGCTTCGATACGGTCGGTACCAATTGCCGCCGTTGTAGGATAGAGGCAGGATCACCGGAAAGTGGGAGGCCAAGCCGTGACGGGACTGAAGCTCGCCGATTCCAATCGTATCATCGAGGCCGCCTTCGCCAGGGCCGGCGAGCTCGGACTAAAGCCGCTCGGCGTCGCGGTGCTCGATGCCGGTGGCCACCTGCTTGCCTTCCAGCGCCAGGACGGCGCCTCCTTCATGCGCCACGAGATCGCCGCGGGAAAGGCATTCGGCGCGCTCGCCATCGGAATGGGTTCTCGTGCGCTGGGCAGGATCGCGACGGATCGGCCGCACTTCTTCACCGGACTCTCTGGCGTATCGGGCGGCCGTATCGTGCCGGTGCCGGGCGGAGTGCTCATCCGCGATGGAGGCGGCGGGATCGTCGGTGCGGTCGGCGTGTCCGGCGATACGTCGGACCAGGACGAGGCCTGCGCGGTCGCAGGCATAAGGGCGGCCGGTTTCCACGCAGACGCCGGCTGAGATTCCTACTGTCCGACGTTCACGTCGCGGCCGGCGGAGCGCAGGGAAACCGAGAAGCCGGCGAGCACGTCGAACAGTGCGATCACCATCAGGGTGAAGAACACCGAATGCGCGGCACCCTTGACGAGCAGGAACTCGACGAGGAAGGCGACGAAAACGAACGTCGACAACAGGTGGTCGACCACCGACGCATTCGAGGTGCGTGTCGATTTGATCATCTCGACGAAGAGCAGGACCAGCGCCATGACGATCAGCAGGTCGCCGAGCGTCATGGTCCAGACTCCGCCCGACATCATCGAGACCGATAGGATCTCGCCCCCCCAGGGATCGTCGATCCCCGAGCCGAACAGGCCGGTCAGGCCGAGATTATAGAGGATGAAGGGGATGATCAGCAGGGGGACGAGGCCCAGCATCGACGTGCTCCGCATTTTGCGTCCCCTCTTGTAGAGAGCGGACCGAAGCGCCCGTCAAGAGCCGTCCCGATCTGCCTGCCGGCCAAAACGGAAAGGCCGGCTTTCGGCCGGCCTCGCTGCATGCGACGGAAGATGAGGCGATCAGCCTTCCTTCGGCGTCAGAACCTGGCGACCGCGATACATGCCGGTCTTGAGGTCGATGTGATGGGGACGGCGCAACTCACCGGAATTCTTGTCCTCGACATAGGTCGGGGCCTTCAGCGCGTCGGCGGAACGGCGCATGCCGCGTTTCGACGGGGAGGTCTTTCTTTTCGGTACAGCCATGGAACTGCTCCACTCAGTGGTCTAAAGCCCCCGTGCTCCCTTGAGAAAAGGGCCGCGACGTCGGGCCGTGACGGATGTAAGTGGCGGGCCTATACACGGGACGGTCGCGTTTGACCAGCGCCGAGCGGAAAAAATCGACTCGGTACCCGCCGGCCCTCAGTCCAGGCAGCGCACATAGTCGCCCGCAGCCGCCGTGCGTCTTTCGATCACCGTCGCCAGGCGGTTCATGCCCGACGACGGCTTCGCCGGATTGCGGATCGCCGGGTTGGGCAGGGTGACGGCAAGCAGCGCCGCCTGACGACGGCTCAATTTCTTGGCCGACGTGCCGAAATGATGCTGTGCTGCGGCTTCGATGCCGTAGATGTTCGGCCCCCACTCGGCGATGTTGAGGTAGATCTCCATGATGCGCCGCTTCGGCACGACCAGGTCGAAATAGACGGCCAGCGGCAGTTCGAGCGCCTTGCGCAGGAAGGATCGTCCGCCCCACAGGAACAGGTTCTTGACTGTCTGCATGGGGATCGTCGAGGCGCCGCGCGTCGGCTCGCCGGCCAGCGCATCCTCGAGAACGGCATTGAGTTCGCCGAGGTCGATGCCGTGGTGAGAGCAGAACTGCCCATCTTCCGACATCATGACCGAATGCGCCAGCACCGGCGCAACGTCGTCGAGCGGGACCCAGCGTCGATCATAACCGGTGAAGGTGACGAGATCCTTCAGCATGAGCGTCGAGACCGGATGGACGAAGGAAGGGATGTAGACGAGCGTCAGGACGGCCGGTACGAGAGCGATCGCGACGAGAACGAGGAGCGCGCGTCTCAGCCACAGGCCGACGGCCGTTTTCCAGCCCCGTGCCTTGCCCGGCATGTCGAGCTCCTCGCTGTCCGTCTGAACCGTCGGTTCGTTCAACCCCGCCATCCTGCGCCGGTCACGCCGTCTCCGGCAAACGGCCGCCGACGCCCCCCGGGCATAAAGGCGAGCGGCTCCTTGCGCAACGCCCGACTGTCGGCTACCGCTCCCGTCGATGACCGGGAGCCCGACCAATTCCTTCGAGGAAGCCTTGGAATCCCGCGCCCAGGCGGTCGAGACCGCGCTGGCGCGGCTTCTCGAACAACGTCCGCTCGACGGCGAGATCGCCCGGCCGGCGCGGCTGCTCGACGCCATGCGCCACGGCGTGCTCGCCGGGGGCAAGCGGCTCAGGCCCTTCCTCGTCATGGAGAGTGCGGCCCTCTTCGACGCCGACGGCGAGGCCGTCCTGCGCGTCGCCGCCGCGCTCGAATGCGTGCACTGCTATTCGCTCATCCACGACGACCTGCCGTCGATGGACAACGACGACATCCGCCGCGGCAAGCCGACCGTCCACCGCGCCTTCGACGAAGCGACGGCAATCCTTGCCGGCGACGCGCTTCTCACTTACGCCTTCGACATTCTCGCCGACGGCGCCACCGGCCTGCCGGCCGCGACCAGGCTCGACCTCGTGCTCGGTCTTGCCCGCGCCGCCGGAATCGGCGGCATGGTCGGCGGGCAGATGCTCGACCTCGATGCCGTCCGCGTCCGCCCCGGCGAGGCCGGAATCGTAACCCTGCAGGCCATGAAAACCGGCGCGCTGATCCGCTACGCCTGCGAGGCGGGGGCTGTCGCGGGGCGGGCGAATGCCGCCGACCGCGAGCGCCTCGCCGAGTTCGGTTCGGCCGTCGGGCTGGCCTTCCAGCTCGCCGACGACCTGCTCGACGTGACCGGCGACGCCGCGCAGATGGGCAAGGCGACCGGAAAGGACCACGGCGCCGGCAAGGCGACCCTCGTCGCCCTCCACGGCCAGGACTGGGCCCGGCGCCAGCTTCGCGGCCTCACGCACCAGGCGAGGACCCTGCTCGAGCCGTTCGGGAAGAAGGCGTCGCTCCTCGTCGAGGCCGCGTCCTTCATCGCCGAACGGCGCCGCTAGGTCGGGAAGCGACCCGCGGAGCGTCCGGCGAGCCGGCCGAGACGTTCCAGAACGGTTTCTTAATGCAAGTTTGAATTAATTGCCGCGCTCGAATTGGTAGATGCGTTCGGGAGCGTGGCGGTGTCAAAATATGCGTCCTTCATCCGATCCGTTCGGATCCGCTACCTTTCCGGTCTGCTGATCATTGCCGCTGCGTCAGGCGCGACGATGATTACGCTGAACCGCATGAATGCCTACCAGCATGAGGTCGACGCACTCGCCAGTTCGATCGTCGGCTTCACCCGCGATCTGCGCAACGCTTCGAGTTTCGCCGAGCAGACGGCGCGGACATGGAGCGTTGCCACGCGCTCGGAACTGACGGGTTCAGCGCTCCGTCATGTCGAGCGGCTGAACGCCGGAATCCGTTCGATCGAAGTAGCGCTCGAACACCTCCGGCCGCGCCTCGCGAAAGCGACAGCCGACGAAATTTCCGCCGCGTCGGTCAACGACGACCTGCTCTGGTCGAGCCGCGACATCGTCCGCAATCTCGGCGTGCTCGCCGCCGCCCAGGTGAAGGACGACTCCTCGCCGAGAGCCATCAAGAACCAGTTCGAGCTTTTCGCGCAGCCCATGCTGGTCCGCGCCCGCACTGCGCTGGACGAGGAGCGCCGCCGCGCCGAAGCGTCCGCCGGAGCCTTCGTCCTGTGGGCAAGCGCCGCGCTGATCTTGGCCTTCGGTGCCGTCGGCCTGTGGATCTTCCGACCGATGGAGAGCGCGATCCGCCGTGCTTTCGACGAGACCGAAGCATCCCTGGCAAAGGCCGAGGCCGCCGATCGCGCCAAGTCGGAGTTCCTTGCCAACATGAGCCACGAGATCCGCACTCCGATGAACGGCGTTCTTGGCATGGCCGAGTTGCTTGACCGCACCAATCTCGACGCGCGGCAGAAGTCGTTCACCGAAGTCATCGTCAAGTCGGGCAACGCGTTGCTCACCATCATCAACGATATCCTCGACTTCTCCAAGATCAGTGCCGGCCAGATGGTTCTCGATCCGGCGCCGTTCGTGCTCGCCGAAGCGGTAGAGGATGTCGCGACCCTCGTGTCGGCGCGCGTCGCCGAAAAGAATCTCGAATTGATCGTCCGTGTCGATCCAAACCTGCCCACGTCCGTCACCGGCGACGTCGGTCGGTTCCGCCAGATCGTCACCAACCTTCTAGGCAATGCCGTGAAGTTCACCGATCGCGGCCACGTCCTCATCGACGTCGGCGGTGAAGTCCGCGACGGAACGGTCCATCTCGAGGTCAGGGTGGCCGACACCGGAATCGGAATCCCTGCCGACAAGCTCCAGTCGGTGTTCGAGAAGTTCGCGCAGGTCGACGGTTCCTCGACGCGGCGGCACGAGGGCACGGGTCTCGGGCTCGCCATCGCCGCAAGGCTCGTCGACCTGATGGGCGGGAGAATCGGCGTGGAAAGCGAGATTGGGCGCGGATCCGTCTTCTGGTTCACGATCTCGCTCCCGGTCCATGAGGCGGACGTACCCGCCGCGCCGGTTCCGGTCGATGTCGGCGGCGCACGCGTGCTCGTCATCGACGACAATCCGGTGAACCGTCAGATCCTGATCGAGCAGTTGCGCAGCCGGGGATTCGATTGTGCGGCGGCAGAAAGCGGCGCCGTCGGCCTCGCCGTCCTCGATCACGCGGCGCGCATCGGCACCGGCGTCGACTGCGTCGTCCTGGACTACCAGATGCCCGGTATGAACGGTTCCGACGTGGCGAAGGCGATCGCCGCGGACTCCCGTATTTCCGGCATTCCCATCGTCCTGTTGACCTCGGTCGATCAGGCCGATTTCGGCCGCATGGCCATCGAATACGGCATTGCCGCCTGCCTCACCAAGCCCGCCCGTTCGTCGGTGCTTCTGGGCACTGTCATCGCCGTCATCCAGAAGGCGAGGAGCACCGCCGGAACGGCGGCTTTCATTCGCGAATCCGTCGTCCCGCCCGCCGCTCGTCCCACGCCGGCGCCGAAGATGCCGCCGGTGCTGAAACCCGCCGAAACCGCGGTTCCCACGGGACCCATCGACATCCTCATCGCCGAGGACAACGAGGTGAACCAGATGGTTTTCGCGCAGATCCTCGACGGCCTCGGTTTCAGCTATCGCATCGCCGGAAACGGACGGACCGCTGTGGAACTGTACCGGGCGCTGCGTCCGAGGCTCATCCTCATGGACGTCTCGATGCCGGAAATGAACGGCTACGAGGCGACTCGCTCGATCCGCGCAGCGGAAGCGATCAATGGTACGCGTACGCCGATTGTCGGCGTCACTGCGCATGCGCTCAAGGGCGACATGGAGAAGTGCATGGAGGCGGGAATGGACGACTATCTGTCGAAGCCCATTTCGCCGAACCGTCTCAGCGCCAAGATCGCGGCGTGGCTAGAGGACACGCCGCTTGCCAAGACCGCGTGACGGTCATTTGATCAAGGCGTGTGGCGCCCATCTCCCGAGCGCGACGATCTGCGGCGATCCTCGGCCCCGGTTCCTTCCATTCGGGTCGCCGGGATCGTGATTGCCTAGCGATTCCGCATCACGACGCAGGAGCCGCCGGCCGACCTGAGACGTGCGCAGATCCCTTCCGCCGCCTCGCGGCTATCGGCGCCGATGCGAACGGCATGGATGCCGCTGCGCCCGAGCGGCGAGCGCACGAGGCTGACGAC
>DUSC01000076.1 GCA_012842935.1 Hyphomicrobiales bacterium
AAATTTATATGATTTTTCAATCATTAGCTATTCTTTTTTAAACCTACCGGGAATTGGACCGACTGGCATGGCCGAATCGTGTGATTAGGTGGCGCGTTTCGCTCGGATTTTCAAAGGCAAACACCGATCTGTCCTCTCAGCCTCATTTCCGTGCCATTCATGGGAGCGCGGAAGCGCCAATGGCAAGCATATTAGCCGCGGCGAAGCCGCAGAAGCGTGATGCCGACACGAAGCTGGCGCCGGGCCGGCTGAGCGTGCTGGAGCTGGCGAGGAACTCGGGACGTCGCCGAGGCGTGCCGCCAGCGGGGCCTGGAGCGGAAGAGCTTCTGCGAATGGAAGCGTCGGTTCCGGACGCAGGGCTCCGAGGGTCTGAAGGCCCTGCCGCCGATCCACAAGAGTCATCCGCTGACGCCGCCGCCGGAGGCGGTCGAGCGGATCAAGGCGCTGGTGAACCCGGCATACGGCTGCGACCGGCACGAAGCTCCGCTGGACCTTCACGTCGCCGGACCTCGCTGGCCCTGCACAACCGCCTCGGCGCTGAATTGCGGCGCCTTCGTGCGCGCCTCGAACGTCATCCCCGGCGGCATCGAGGCAGGCCACTATTGTTCGGTCAAGGTGCAGTAGGCCATTGCGGGCCGCGCGCCGCCGCATTCCGGCCGCCTTCGCCCGTGCGAAGGCGGCCGGGCTGTCTTTGTTCCGGCCGCCGTCAGCCGCCGTCCGCAGGCGGTCTCGGATAGGTGACGAGGAACTGCCAGGCTCCCAGGACCGCCAATCCGCCCGCCAGCGCCGCCCAAATCTCAGCGCCGTTGACGTATTCGATGACGGCCCAGGCGACACAGACGGCGACGAGGACCACACGCCGCCACAGCGGCCTCAGGAATGGGTGATCTCGGTCTGCCATGCATCCGCGCTCCGGGAAAGCCGCCGGGCCGTCGTTCAATCGTGCGGCGGCGACCTGTTCTCCGACCTTAGCGTCGGTCGCGGTTGCGTGACAGCCCGTGGCGCTCTCCGTGATGTGGGCAGGATTCCTGTCGCTGCGTTCCATGATGTTCGGGACGAAACTCCGGCCGCCCGCCCTCCACGAAGCCGTCGTCGAGCGGCCTTCCCTGCTCCGGCTGCTGCGCTTCCCGATCGCTGCCATCGTCGTCGGCGGGCCGGGATGGATCCGGCGACTGCTGCTCGGCGCCGTGCTGCCGATGTTCGCCGGCGAGGCGGTGAAGGAGTTCTCCGGTGACCGCACCATCGGGCTCGGCCTGCTGCTGGCAGTCTTCGCCATCGTCTGGCCGAACGACATTGCCGGCTGGATCGACACGTTGCGCGCCCGAAGGCGGACGAGGACGACGGACGGTCGTCGCCGCGCGAGGCGGGCGAGCGGACCGCCGTCCCGCGCGCTTCGGCCGAAAACGTCTTTCCCTGCACCGGGAGAGGCCCCGATCGAGGTCGACGGCTCCCGGCGGCCGCTCCGTCAGCCGCACCGCTGGCGCAGCATGGCGACGTTGCGGCGCACGCTCTCGACCGCCTCATCGATCTCGGCCGGCGTGTTGTAGGCGGCCGCGCCGATGCGCACGACGCCGTCGTCCGCCGGGATGCCGAGCTGGTGGACGACTTCCCAGGCGTAGTTGTGACCCGACCAGACGAAGATGTTCTCCGCCGCCATCAGGCGGACGAGCGAGTCCGGGCGGATGCCGTCGAGGGAAAACGAGACGGTCGGTACGCGCTCGGCCACCCTCTCCTTGTCGGCAATTCCGTGAATGGTCAGCCCGTCGACCTGCAGAAGTCCGTCGATCAGCCGTGTCGCCAGGCCCGCCTCGTGGGCGGTCGCGGCCGCGTAGGCGGCAGCGATGCGCTGCCGCCGCGGTCCGGTCGCGCCGACCATCGTTCCCAGTCCGGCGAAATGGTCGACCGTGGCGGTCAGGCCGGCCATCAGTTCGATCTGCGGGGTACCGGTTTCGAAGCGCTCGGGCAGCCCGTTCGACGAGCACCGGCACTTGTAGGGCGGAAGCGTCTCCAGCACCGCCCGGCGACCCCAGACGATGCCCAAGTGCGGGCCGAAGAACTTGTAGGACGAGCAGGCGAGGAAATCGCAACCGAGTTCGCCGACGTCGACCAGCCCGTGCGGCGCGAACTGCACGGCGTCGACATAGACCAGTGCCCCGGCGGCCTGGGCAACCTGCGTCAACGCCTGCACCCGGTTGATCGAGCCGGTCAGGTTCGAGGCGTGGTTCAGCGCGACCAGCCGTGTGCGCTCGGACAGCACGGCCGCGAGGGCCTCCCCCTCGACCTGCCAGCTTTCGGTCGAGAACGGCACGAAGCGGACCGTCAATCCCCGGTCTTCCGCCAGTTGCAGCCAGGGCGAGACGTTGCCCTCGTGGTCCATGCGCGTCACGATGATCTCGTCGCCGGGCAGGAATCCTCGGCCGAGCGTGCGCGACAGATGATAGGTCAGCGTCGTCATGTTCGCGCCGATGACGATCTCGTCCGGTCCGGCGGCGCCGAGGAAGTCGGCCATTGCGGCATGCGCCTCCTCGACGACGCGCCCCGCCGCAACCGTCGTGGCGAAATGCCCGCCGAGATTGGCGTTGGTCTCGATCAGGCAGCGCGCCACCGCCTCGGCCACCGCCCGCGGCACCTGCGTGCCCGCCGGATTGTCGAGATAGACGCGCCGGCTGCCGCCGTCCTTCAGCGCCAGCGCCGGGAAATGCGCCCTCAAATCCTCGACCGGAAAGTCCATGGTTCCCCCCCTCGCCCGACCGGCTGTTTCCGCGCGTCTATCTCACGGACACGGATTGCCGAACCGTTGGTGCACCACGTCAACTGCCTTCTGCATCTCGTCGGTCCACGTCACCTCGGCCGAATCGAGCGCCATGTCGAGCTGCTCGAGCGAAGTCGCGCCAATGATGTTGGACGCGACGAACGGGCGGTGCGTGACGAAAGCGTTGGCGAACAGCGCCGGCTCCATGCCGAAGGAGCGCGCCACCTTGCCATATTCGAGGATCGCCTCGGCGGCGTTCGGCGTCTCGTAGCGCTGGCCGCGGTTGAACAGGGTGGTCCGCGCGCCGGCCGGGCGGGCGCCGTGGTCGTACTTGCCGGTGAGATAGCCCTGCGCCAGCGGCGAATAGGCGAGCAGCGCTACCTCCTCGCGGTCGCAGACCTCGGCAAGGTTCACCTCGAAGGTTCGGTTGAGCAGGTTGTAGGCGTTCTGCAGCGAGACCGGCCGTGGGCCGATGCCCTTCTCGCTCTCGAAGACGTAGCGCATCACGCCCCAGGAGCTCTCGTTGGAAAGTCCGAGATGGCGGATCTTGCCGGCCTTCACCAGTTCGTCGAACACGGCGAGCGTCTCGGCGATCGGCGTTTCGTCCGCGTCGCGCGGCAGCGGCCAGGTCTCGACACGGGTCGGATTGGACCCCCAGGGAACACGACGATCGGGAAAATGGATCTGGTAGAGGTCGATCCAGTCGGTCTGCAGACGCGCCAGCGACTTGTCGACGGCGTCGAGAATGTCGGCGCGCACCAGTCTCGACGGCCGACCGCCGCGGAACCATTCGTTCGCCGTGCGGCCGACGACCTTGGTCGCCAGCACCACCCGGTGCCGATTGCCGCGGGCCTTCATCCATGAGCCGACGATTCGCTCGGTCGATCCCTGCGTCTCCGGTTTCGGCGGGATCGAGTAGAGCTCCGCCGTATCGAGGAAGTTGACGCCGCGCGCGAAGGCGCGGTCCATTTGCGCGTGGCCGTCGGCCTCGCTGTTCTGCTGGCCCCAGGTCATCGTGCCGAGGCAGATGCGCGAGACGGAGAGGTCCGTCCGGCCGAGACGGCTTCGTTGCATGGGTTCTTCCTGGGTGAGGTCGGGAGGTGGTGCGGTGGCGGGGAGCGGGCCGACGGCGGTCAGGTGATCAGCGTGATGGTCGAGGCGATCGACATCAGCGTGGCGACCACGATGAGCGCGCCGTAGACGCGCGGCCTGTCGAAAAGCATGGCGTGGCCCGCAACCCAGGCGGCCGTCGCCGCGCCGAGCGCGAAAAGGAATCCGGACCGGTCGCCGTAAAGCAGGTTCGCGGCCATCAGCCCGCCGATGATGACCGCGCCGAAGACGATGATCACCGCAATCGCGTACTTCTCGTAATTGTCTTCCATACCCGTTCCTCGCGGAGGCGCCCGCACCGTCGCGGCGATTCTCGTCATTGTCACGACGCGCGACAAGAAGACCGCTGCGGCCGGGCTGTCAATTTCTACCGTCGGTTTCCGGCGCCGGCATCGGTCGCGATTCTGGCACGGGCGCGCGCGTGAAGCTACCCCCCCGAGGGGCGCACGCGCCATGATGGCGGAAGCGGGAACGTCAGGCGCGGGGCGGGCGCGCCTCGGCGAGCGCGCGCCGCCGTGCATCGTCGATCAGCATGTTGGCGACCTGCATGCGCTGCAGCGCTCGCTGCCTCAGATGCGGTGCGACGCGGTCCGGATGGTTGCGGAAGGCAAAGGCGCGGCGGATGTGCGCGAGCCGGGCGACCGGGATGTCGCCCTTCAGGCCGAGTTCGCGCGAAATGACTTCAGGCTCCACGGACGGCAGTTCGGCCGGCGTTGGATCCGGGTCGGCGGCGACGCGCGCGGCCTCGAATAGCGCCTCGACCGTTTCGTCGACGTCGCCGGACGCCTCGCGATAGACGGCGGCGACGGTCTCGTCGGAAACCGTGATGCGGCCCGACAGGAGTTCGTCGGCAACGGCGAGATAGTCGAAGGAAACGGAGGCGGGACCGGTCGCGTCGCGTCCGTCGTTGGCGGACTCGGAGAGAAGATCCTGAAGGAGGCTGGCGAAGTCGCGGCTCTTGTGCATGGGCATGACAGCTCCTCCGACCTTGCAATACGCGGAAAGCGGTCCGGTGTCGCAATATATGCATGCCAAGTTAAGAATGCCTTCCTGCCGGCCGGACCATTTTAGCCGTCCGGCGGATTGCCGACCGTCGCCGAGCGGCCGGTGATGGCGATTTGATGACGCGGAGACGCGTTCGTGCGCATGGCTGCCATGCGCATGCTGCACTGCACAATAGCGGTGAATCGACCTACATCGGGGATGGGGAGGAACGAGACCAGGAGCCAGACCATGGGGTTCTTCACCGAAATTTTCGCCAGGCCGCGGCCGAAGGAGCAGGACCGCTATCGGGCCGCGCTGGCCGTGCTCAACGCCCTGAGCGACGCCGACCGCATCGACATCGGCATCAAGCCGGCCGACTTTCCGCGCATTGCCCGCGAGATGGCGGCGCGCCAATAGGGCGGCGCGGCCGAGGCGCGGCGCCGCGCCATCTGCCCTTGAGGCACCGTGGGCCCCTCCCCGCCTCTATCCCCGGCCGAAGAAATCGGCCTTGCCGAGCGGCACGCCGCGGCTGCGAAGGATGTCGTAGGCCGTGGTGACGTGGAAATAGAAGTTCGGCGTCGCGTAATGCAGCAGGTACTGAATGCCGGTGAAGCGCAACTCGCCCTGGCGAAGCGCGACGACGATCTCGCGTTCTTCGGAACCGTCGATGTCAGCGTCCGAAAAGGTGTTCAGCAGGTCGCGGGTCCTTGCGATCCGGGCACGGAGGTCGATGAAACGCGTCTCCGTGTCCGGGAAGGACGGGATGTCGCGCCCGGCGAGCCGGCAGCTGGCCCCTTTGGCGTGATCGCAGGCGATCTGCACCTGCGACCTGAGCGGCAGCATGTCTGGCGCGAGCCGCGCCGAAAACAGCTCGTCGAGATCGGCGGCAGACTCGGCAGCATGGCGTTCCGCCTTGGCCAGAACGTGGTCGAGCGCCTTCAGCATGGCGTCGAATACCGGCACCGAAGCCTTGTACATCGAGATCGTCATTCCATCCTCCCGTGCCGCCGCCGTGGTGTACTCATCGCGCTTTTTTCGCCGTGCCGCCAGATCCCCCCGCGCGCCCCTTCATTGCTGCGCCACATTCGCGCACGATCCTCCTCGCACGTCGCGGGAGGATGATTCGGAATGACGAGACCGGTTTCCATGGCTCTGGCACTCGCCGTTGCCGCATCGCTGGCGCAGGTCGCGGCCGCCTCGGCCGACGCGCCCTATCTCGACGACCGTTCGGACGCCGCAGCGCTGGTACGTTCCTTCTACAATGCGGTGAACCGGCGCGAATACGCCCGTGCCTGGGACTATTTCGGCGAGACGAAACCGTCGAAGAGCTTCGAGGCGTTCGCCGCAGGCTATGCCAAGACCGAACGCGTCGACGTCGTCACCGGCACCGTCGCCACGGAAGGCGCGGCCGGCAGTGCTGTCTACTTCGTGCCGGTCGCCATCAGCGCCGTCGGCACCGACGGCGAGGCGAAGGTCTTCGCCGGATGCTACCGTGCCCGTCTGGCCAACCCGCAGGTTCAGGGTGTCCCGTTCCGCCCGTTGCACCTCGAAAAAGGCAGCCTGAAACCGGCTGAAGGCGAGCTCGCCGACGCGCTTCCCGAAAGTTGCCCAGATGGTCCGCCCGTCGAGCCGCGCGACGCGGTGCTCGAGCGCGTCGCCGCGACCTTCCGCGCGGCCTACGCAGGCACCTGCCAGACGCTCGAACCCGACGCCGAACCGGACGCCGCCGCGCCCGAGATTCACGAGATCGGTTTCCGCTATTCCTACGACGGCGCGGCAGACGAGGAGCGCAAGGCCCGCCTTTTCCGCTTCACCTGCGGCTGGGGTGCCTACAACACCAACGAGGTCTACTACCTCGCCGACGACGCCGGCGAAATCAGCCAGCTTCAGTTCGCCCAGCCCGAGCTCGACATCCGCTACGAGGACGGCGACGACGACCGCACGGTCAAGTCGATGCGCATCGTCGGCTATTCGGCGAGCGACCGGGCGGTGAATTCGTTCTACGATCCCGGGACTCGCACCATCACTACCTTCTCCAAGTGGCGCGGCGTCGGCGACGCGTCCTCGTCCGGCCTCTACCTCTTCCGCGACGGACGCTTCACACTGGTGAAGTACGAGGTCGACGCAAGCTACGACGAGGAGATCAATCCCGAGACGGTGCTCGACTTCGAGACCGCGCCGTGAGCGGAGCGCGGCGTTTCCGGCTGCGCGCCCGAATGCCGGTATCGCGGCCGGGTCTTCTCGCCCTCGCGGGGGCGCCAGCGAGACACCCTACTCGCCGAAGCCCTCTCCAGACGGCCGCGGCGCCAACCTGATTAGCCGCGAATCGAGCACCGCCGCCTGTCGGTGGATCACGGCCTTCCGGTAGTCGGGGTCCCTGATCATCTCGACGAAGGCCGCGGCGGAAGGGTATTCGGCGATGAAGCAGCGGTCCCAGCGCTCCTCTTCGGGTCCGATCAGCATCAGGCGGAAGTCGCCGCTCCAGGCGATGCGGCCGCCCAGCCGGCGGAAGACCGGTCCGCTTTCGCGCCCGTAGGCGGCGTAGGCCTCGGCCCCGCTCGCCCTGCGGCCGTCGGGATAGGCGGCCTGCTCGCGCAGGCGCACCAGGTTGAGCATGTGGATCGGCCCCTCGTCGGGAAGCGCGCGGAAGGCGCCGAAGCGCTCGCGTGTCGGGTCGACGTGTCCGGTCATGAGTCCCCCCTATTTCGCCGAGAGCATCCAGTTCAGCGTCTCGCGCCAGTCGGTCATGCGGATCGGCGTGCCGTGAGAACCGGTCTCGAAGCGGACGAAGCGCGCCGGGTAATCGGGGGCCTTCTTCAGGATCGAGCGAAAGAAAGCCTCCTGCTGCTCGACCGGGAAGACCTTGTCGCGGCTGCCCTGGCCGAAGAATACGGGAACCCGCCGCTTGAAGGCGGGGCTGGCGAGGAAGGTCTCGTCCCAGTGCGAACCGAGCAGGAGCAGGCCCGAGAGCCGCGCCGCCACTTTCGTGTCGGCGGCGAGCTTCCAGCACAGGCCGCCGCCCATCGAGCCGCAGGCGACAAACACCTTTGCCCCTGGCGACTGGCCGGCGTAATGGTCGATCAGCGCGGCGATCTGCGCCGCGCCGCCGTCGCCGAAGTCGGGGAAATCGGGCGATAGGTAGAGCCCGCCGTTCTCCGCCATCAGGTTCTTGATGCGGTTGAAGTTGCCGCCGAAGGTGAAGTCGTCGACGCCCTGCCTGCGGCTGCCGCCCTGGCCGTGAAGATAGATCGTGATCATCGACGCGCCGGCGGCCTTGCCCACCGCGACATGGGGAACCTTGCCTGCCGGCCCGTCGAGCACGAGGTCCTTCTGCAGCGAACGCACGCCGAGCGCGACGTACTTTCCCTGGACGCGGCGCTCGGGAATCTCGTCGCGCGCGTTGATGTCGCGCATCTCCTGATAGTCGACGACGCGGTAGGCGCCGCCTTCGTCCTCGGAAAGGACCGCCGGATAGGCGAACAGTTCGTCCTTGAACGGCGCGAGTTTTTCCGCCGCGGCGGGCAAGGCGGCGAAAAGGGTCAGCGCAGCGGCAAGGACGGTTCTGAGCATGCGTTCCGTGCGTTCGGTTCAGTCGCGACTTATAGCGCCGATTGCGCCGCGGGTAAGGCGGGACCGGTCGGACCGACGCCGTTCAGTCCTGCAGCACGCCGCCGGCGCGGGCCATGGCGTCGGGCGTGTCGACGTCGACGAAGGCCGCCTCGCCGATCTCGACGTCGATGACGGTGGCGCCTTCGGCCTCGACGAGATGGCGGGCACCGGTGTCGCCTTCGAGGGCGGCCACCCCGGCAAACAGCGATCGCGGCAACACGACCGGGTTGCCGCGCTTGCCGCCATGCGCGGCACGAACGATCGCGGTACCGCCGGCGGCGCGGAAGGCCTCGATCAGCCGGTCGAGGTCGTGCACCGACACGCCCGGCATGTCGCCGAGCACGACCAGCGCGCCGGCAGCATCGGCGGGAAGCGCGGCAATGCCGGCCTTCAGCGACGAGGACAGGCCTTCGGCGTAGTCGGGATTGGCAACGATCGTGGCGCCGAGCCCGGCGGCCGCGGCAGCGACGCGGTCGGCCTGATGGCCGGTGACCAAGACCGTGCCGGCGGCGCGGCTGGCCGTCGCGCGCTCGGTGGTGACCCGGACCAGCGGCTTGCCGTCGAACAGCGCCATCAGCTTGTTCGGCCCGCCCATTCGGCTCGACCGCCCGGCGGCGAGCACGACTGCGTAGACCTTCGCGGCGAGCGCCGGGCCGGTCGCCTCGCGCGGCTGCGGCCGTGTCGGTATTTCCATCAGGAGACCGCCCACCCCCATGCCGGCGATGTCGGCGGCTGAGACGTCGAGGCCGGCGACCAGGCGGTCGAGCACCCAGTCGAAGCCGTTCTCCTTCGGGCTGCGCGCGCAGCCCGGCGCGCCGAGCACGGGCCTGTCGCCCAGCCGGCCGAGGACGAGCAGGTTGCCCGGATCGACCGGCATGCCGGCGCGGAGGACCGTACCGCCTGCCGCCCGGATCGCGGCGGGAATGACGTCGTCGGGATCGCACATCGCCGAGGCACCGAAGACGACGACCATGTCGCTGTCGCCCGCAAGGACGCGGATCGCCGCCTCCACCGCCGCCACGTCGTGCGCGGTGCGCCGCTCGCCGGAAAGTCGCGAGCCGGAGCGCGCCAGCCGCGCCTCGGTGATGCGCACGGTCTTGTCGAGAACGCTCGCCTTCAGGCCCGGCAGAACGGTCTGTATCAGGCCGACGCGGAAGGGTCGGAAGGCGTGGACGGCAAAGATGGTGCCGGCCGAAACGGCCGCGGCGGCGCGCGCCACGACATTCTCCGGCACGGCGAACGGGATGATCTTCACCGTGGCGACCATCTGGCCCTCGGCCACGCGGGAAAGATCGGCAAGCGTCGCGATGGTGACGGCCGGATCGACGGCGTTGAAGGCGTCGACGAGACCCTTGTCGACGGTGAACACGCCGGCAGCTGTGGCATGCAGGTTGACGCGGCCAGTGGCGGCCGGCTTCGCCTCGATTCCCGAGAAACGAAGCGCCTGCGCCAATCGCGTCGCCGCCGCGTCCTCGCCGACGTCGCCCGGCGACAGCACGGCAGCGATCACTTCGGAAACGCCGGCGGCGCGGAGGGCGGCGATGTCGTCCTTCGCCAGCACATGCGCCTTGCGTAGCCGCCGCTCGCCGGTGTCGACGGCGTGGGCGAGAATCGCGCCTTCGGCCTCGTTGAGCGCGACGGGACCGAACCTCACGCCGCGTCGTCCCTGGCCGCTGTCTCGGCGCCGCGGGTGCGCAGCGCGCGGATCACCTGCGCCAGCACGGCGACGGCGATCTCGGCCGGGCTGGAGGCGCCGATGTCGATGCCGATCGGCGCGTGGATACGGCCGATCTGCTCGGGAGTCGCGCCCAGCGCCAGCAACCGCTCGACGCGGCGCGCATGCGTCTTGCGGCTGCCCAGCGCCCCGACATAGAAGCAACCGGCGTCGAGCGCCGCCTTCAGCGGAAAATCGTCGATCTTGGGGTCGTGGGTCACGGCCGCGACCGCCGTGTAGGCGTCGAGCGGCCGCGCCGCGAGCACGATTTCCGGCCACTCGGAATGGAGCGCGACGTCGGGAAAGCGCTCCTTCGTGGCAAACGCCGTACGCGGATCGACGATCTCCATGTCGAAGCCGGCGATCGCCGCCATCGGCGCCAGCGCCTGCGTGATGTGCACGGCGCCGATCGCCACGAGGCGCGGCCGCGGCACATGCACGTTGAGGAAGACGCGCCTGCCCCCGGCCTCGACGGCGCCGGAAGTGCCGGACCGGAACGCCTTCGCAATCGCCTCGGCGAAGGCGGGCTCGACCGCCTCGCCCTCGCGGACGACGCGCGCCGAACCGTCGGCAAGGTCGGTGATCAGGATCGCGGCGCGGCGGGCGCGGCGCTCCTCGTTGAGCAGTCGCAGCGCGGCGGCGTCCATGGTCAGCTCACGCGCTCGACATAGACCTTGATGCGGCCGCCGCACGAGAGGCCCACCTGCCAGGCCGTCTCGTCGGCGACGCCGAACTCGAGCATCCTCGGCGCGCCGGAGGAAATCACGTCCATGGCTTCAGTCACCACCGCGCCTTCGACGCAGCCGCCCGACACGGAGCCCTGGAAATTGCCCTCGGCGTCGATGACCAGATGGCTGCCGACCGGCCGCGGCGCCGAGCCCCAGGTCTCGACCACGGTCGCGACTGCGACCCTGCGGCCCTCGTCGAGCCAGCCCTCCGCGATGGCGAGCGGATCGCGCGCCTCGTCGATCGTGTTGCCCTGCTGCATGGTCGCGTCTCCTCCGTCACCGTGCCCTTGGCGAGGATGCCGGTCTAATATGGTCACGCACTGCCCCTTCCGCCAAGCCATCGCCGCGGATCGGTCCCGGACCCGCCGGCGACACCGAGCGCGGCGCAGAGGTCGGCCAGCGCTTCCAGATTATGCACCGGGCGGAACTCGTCGACATGCGGCAGCATCGCGCGCACCCCCCTTGCCCGCGCCTCGAAGCCGTCGAAGCGCAGGAGCGGGTTCAGCCAGATCAGTCGCCGGCAGGACTTGTGCAGCCGCTCCATCTCCTCCGACAGGCCGGTCACCTCGTCGCGCTCGAGCCCGTCGGTGATGAGCAGCACGACGGCGCCCTGCGACAGGACGCGACGCGACCATTTCCGGTTGAACTCCGCGAGCGTGTCGCCGATGCGGGTGCCGCCCGACCAGTCCTTCACCGCCGTCGAGCAGTCGGCGAGCGCCTCGTCGGGGTCGCGGTGGCGCATCTGCCGCGTCAGGTTGGTCAATCTGGTGCCGAAGACGAAGGTGTGCACGCGCCGCCGTTTCTCGGCCAGCGCATGAAGGAAATGCAGGAAAATACGCGTGTACTGGCTCATCGACCCTGAAATGTCGGCGAGCACCACCAGCGGCGGGTGCACCTCGCGCGGCGAGCGGAATTTCGGCAGGATCAGCGCGCCGCCGGTGCGCAGCGACGAGCGCATCATGGCGCGCGGGTCCGGCCGCCTTCCGTGCGGGTCGGGGCGGTGGCGGCGTGTCTTCACGGTGTCGAACGGAAGCCGGAGCGCGGCAATCGCCGCGCGCGCCTCGGCCAGCTCGGCGGCCGTCATCTGGGCGAAATCCTTGCCGCGCAGCACCTCCTTGCCCGAGACGGTGAAGCGGGCGTCGACCTCGACTTCCGGGATCTCCTGCGGCCGCTGGTTCTTCTGGTGGCCCTCGAACATCGCCGCCGAGACGCGCGATTCGGCAGCGCGCGGCTTTTCCTTCTCGCGCTGGTCGAGGGCGACAGGCGAGAACATGGCGAGCAGCTTCTCGATCAGCTCCCGCGACTTCCAGAAGAGACGGAACGCCTCGTCGAAGACGGCATGGTCCTCGCGGCGGGTGACGAGCACGGCATGCAGCGTCCAGTAGAAGTCGTCGCGGTTGCCGATGCCGGCGGCGAGCACGGCCTCGATGGCATCCTTCACCGCGGCGGGACCGACGCGCATCCCGGCCTTGCGCAGGGCGCGGGCGAAATAGACGATGTTGTCGGCGATGCGGCCGTCGGCGCGGGCGACCGCGGCGTCGGATACGGTCGCCACCGCCTTACTCCGCCGCCGCGAGTTCCGCCTTCACCTCTTTCAGGATGCGGCGGCCCTCGCCCTGCTCGATCCGCGCGATGTCGTCCTGGTATTTCAGGATGACGCCGATCGTGTCGGAAACGGTTTCGGGATCGAGCGCGACCTTGTCGAGCTCGGTCAGCGCACCGGCCCAGTCGATGGTCTCGGCGACCCCGGGAACCTTGAACAGATCGATCTCGCGCAGCTTCTGGATGAAGCGCACCACCTCCGCCGAAAGCCGGGCGTTGGCCTGCGGCACCTTGCGCCGTACGATCTCCAGCTCGCGCTCGGCCGTGGGATAGTCCACCCAGTGGTAGAGGCAGCGCCGCTTCAGCGCGTCGTGAATCTCGCGTGTGCGGTTGGTGGTGATGATGACGATCGGCGGCTCGGCAGCCCGGATCGTGCCCAGTTCAGGCACCGTCACCTGGAAGTCGGAAAGGATTTCCAGGAGAAACGCCTCGAAAGCCTCGTCGGTGCGGTCGAGCTCGTCGATGAGGAACACCGGCGCTTCGCCGGGCAGGCCGGTGAGCGCCTCGAGAACCGGGCGGCGGATCAGGTACTTTTCGGAGAAGACGTTCTTCTCCATCAGGTCGCGGTCGGTCTGGCCGGCGGCCTCGTCCATCCGGATCTCGATCATCTGGGCGGCATAGTTCCACTCGTAGACCGCCGAGGAGACGTCCAGTCCTTCGTAACACTGCAGGCGGATCAGCCGGCGGCCGAGCGAGGACGCCAGCACTTTGGCGATCTCGGTCTTGCCGACGCCGGCCTCGCCCTCGAGGAACAGCGGCCGTTTCATGCGCAGGCTGAGGTAGAGCACGGTTGCGAGCGCGCGGTCGGCGACGTAGTCGGCGCTGGCGAGCAATGCCAGCGTCTCGTCGATCGACTGGGGCACGGGGCGCGGTTTGGGCTCGGCCATGGGGTCTCCGGGGATCGCGCTCAGTCGTGCCTGAGAAGCTGGTAGCCGCGGTCGTGGTAGATCAGCGGCGAAAGGTTATCGCCGATGCTCAACCCTGTCACCTTGCCAAAAAGAACACGATGGGTGGCGAGTTCCTTGGTGTCGATGATCTCGCAGTCGAAGGTGGCGAGCGCACCGGCGAGCACCGGCGCGCCGGTGGACAGCGTCGTCCATGCGCCGAGCGCGAAGCGCTCGTCCGGGGGAAGCCCCGTCTGGCCGGAGAAGGCGGCGGCAACCGGCTGCTGCGCGGCCGACAGCGTGTTCAGGGCGAAGTTGCCGTTGGCCACGAAGGCATCGTTGCGGACGTTCTGCCGGTTGAGGCAGACCAGCACGATCGGCGGATTGTCGGAGACCGAGCAGGCGGCGATCACGGTGGCGCCGCGCCGCCCGCCGGGTCCGTCGGTGGTGACGATATGGACTGCCCCGGCAAACCGGCTCATCGCGTCGCGATAGGCCGCCCCCTCGATGTCGTTCTTCTTGAGCACCCGTAAATTCCCGCTGTTTCGTCCCCTATATAGAGACGCGGCACCGCCCGGCAAACAGCGCGACATTGTGACAAGCGAAGAATCGTCGGTTGCGCGGCAAGGCACCACCCTTTACCTGTTGCCCGGCCGGGGCATGGCCCCGCAGCGCATGAATGGACGCGCCTCCTGCACAGGTCCCGGATGAAGCCGCTTCGCATCCTTCCGATCCTCGTCGCCGTGGCTGCGGCCTGCGGCGGCGCCGGGGCGCAGGAAATGCGCGCGGGCATCGTCGCGCCGCTCTCCGGCGCTTCGGCGATCCTGGGAAGGCAGGTCGAGGCCGGCGCCCGGCACGCAGCTGCGGCCGCCGGGATCGCGGTCGAGGTGGTCGACGACGCCTGCACGGCCGAAGGCGGCGCCGATGCAGCTAAGAAGCTTTCCGCGGCAAAGGTGCGTGTAGTGGTTGGATTCCTCTGCACGGAGGCGGTCGAGGCGGCACTGCCGATCCTGAAAGATGCGAAAATCCCGGTGATCACGCCCGGCGTCCGCACCGACAGCCTGACCGACCGGCGCAAGAAGACCGGCTGGCCCGTCTTCCGCCTGGCGCCGCGCGCCGACGCCGAGCGCGCCGCCGTCTCGGCTCTGCTGCCGGCGCTGTGGCGCACGGAACTGTTCGCCATCGTCGACGACGGCACGATCTACGGCCGCGAACTCGCCGAGAGCCTGCGCCTCGCCGTCGAGCATGCCGGGTTGAAGCCGGTGTTCGTCGACACGTTCCGCCCGCAGCTCGACAACCAGATCGGCCTCGTCGGCCGGCTGCGCAAGGCCGGCGCGACCCATGTCTTCATCGGCGGCGACCGCGACGACATCGCCATCGTCGGCCGTGACGCCGCCGAGCTCGGCGTGCCCCTGACGATCGCCGGCGGCGAGTCCCTGCGCGCGGCGGGCGAAATCCCGCTCGCCCAGGGCACGCTGATGATCGGCCTGCCGGAATGGGCCGACGACGCCGACGCCGCGCTGCTTGCGGCGCTGGCGGAGGAGAAGATCGTGCCTGAGGGCTACGTGCTGCCGGCGCACGCGGCGATGGAGGTCGCCGCCGCAGCCTTGAAGAACGCTGGCGACGGCAGCGTTGCCGATGCGCTCGCCGCCGGCAAATTCGCAACCGCCCTCGGCGAAATCGCCTTCGACGACAAGGGCGACCTCGCCCGAAGTCTGTATCGATTGTTCCGCTTCGACGGCACGCGCTTCGTCGCCGCGGACGTGGAGTAGGAATTTCATGAGCTTCCGTGCCGGACCGCGCAATCTTCTCACCGACGTCGCCGGGCTGAGGGTCGGCCACGCCGCCGACGGTCGCATCAAGTCGGGCGTTACCGTGATCGTCTGCGAGGAGCCGGCCGTCGCCGGCGTCCAGGTGCTCGGCGGCGCGCCGGGCACGCGCGAGACCGACCTGCTCGACCCGCACAATTCGGTGGACAGCGTCAACGCCGTCGTGCTGGCGGGCGGCTCGGCCTTCGGCCTCGACGCCGCCTCCGGCGCCCAGGCCGCGTTGCGCGAGATGGGCATCGGCTTCGAGGTGCGCGGCGCGCGCATCCCGATCGTGCCGGCGGCGATCCTGTTCGACATGCAGAACGGCGGCGACAAGGACTGGGGCCGCTACCCGCCCTTCCGCGAACTCGGCTACGAGGCGGTCCACGCCGCCTCCGCCGACTTCACCATCGGCACCGCCGGCGCCGGCGTCGGCGCGCTGACTGCGGGGCTGAAGGGCGGGCTGGGCTCGGCATCGACCGTCTTGCCCTGCGGCATCACGGTTTCCGCCATGGCCGCCGTCAACCCGACCGGCTCGGTCACCGTCGGCCGCACCAGGCATTTCTGGGCGGCCCCCTTCGAGATCGGCGACGAGTTCGGCGGCCACGGTCTGCCGCATCCGCTGCCGGCCGACGCGCAGGAGGTGGTGGTGAAATTCCGTGAGATGGCGCAGGAACTCGCCAACACGACCATCGCCGTCATCGCCACCGACGCTGTCCTGACCAAGGCCGAGGCGAAACGGCTGGCGATCGCCGCCCATGACGGCTTTGCCCGCGCCATCTGGCCGGTGCACACGCCGGTCGACGGCGACCTGGTCTTCTCGCTGGCGACTGGGAGGAGCGGCAAGCGACTGCAGCAGCAGTTCGCCGTCGACCTCTATGCCGCGGCGGGCGCCACCATGGCCCGCGCCATCGCCCGCGGTGTCTTCGCCGCGACGCCGGCGGAGAACGACCCCTTTCCCACCTGGGCGGAGCGATGGTGCTGAGCCCGGCGTCGCCGATGGGCCTTGCCGCCCGTATTCGCGCGGCCCTGCCGACCTGGCCCGTCGCGCTCGGCGGCAGCCTCGCATGGGCGATCCTGATGGGTGCCAGCGCCGCGCTGGGCCTGTGGCTGCGCGCCTGGGAGACCCGCGCGCATATCGCCGAAGTCATGGCGCTGTTCGCCGGCGGCGGGGCCGTCGCCTTTCTGCCCGGCCTCGTCGTCGCCCGCCTCATGGCAGGCGAAAGGCCGCGCGGCGCAGTCTTCGCCGCCGTCTTCCTCGCGCTTTCGCTGGCCACCATCGGCATCACCGCGGCGGCCTACGTGCTGATCTACCGCTCCTACTACGCCACCTGGCACGCCCCTGCCTTCACGATCACCTGGACGTTCCAGCAGGTTTTCACCACGCTCGGCGCCCTGGGCCAGTTCGCGGTTCTGGGGTTGAGGCTCTACTTCCCGCTCGGCTTTGCCGCGCTGGTCGCCGCAGGCGTCTTGTTTTCGCGCCCGCCGCGTTGAGGATTCCTCCCCCCTCTGTTAGAGGGCGGGCGACGACACCCGAGGCAGGATCCGGCATGATACCGCGCTACTCGCGACCCGACATGGTCGCCATCTGGTCACCCGAAACCCGGTTCCGCATCTGGTTCGAGATCGAGGCGCATGCCTGCGACGCGCTGGCCGAGATCGGCGTCATCCCGAAGGAAGCGGCGAAGACGATCTGGGAGAAAGGCGCCACGGCACGATTCGACATCGCCCGCATCGACGAGATCGAGCGCGAGACAAGGCACGACGTCATCGCCTTCCTGACCCACCTCGCCGAGTTCGTCGGCCCCGACGCCCGTTTCATCCACCAGGGCATGACCTCGTCGGATGTGCTCGACACCTGCCTCTCCGTGCAGCTCGTCCGCGCCAGCGACATCCTGCTCGCCGACATCGACGCCCTGCTGGCGGCGCTGAAGAAGCGCGCCTTCGAGCACAAGGACACCGTCACCATCGGCCGCAGCCACGGCATCCATGCCGAGCCGACCACCTTCGGCCTCAAGCTGGCGCAGGCCTATGCAGAATTCTCCCGTTGCCGCGCGCGGCTCGTCCATGCACGCGAGGAGATCGCCACCTGCGCCATTTCCGGCGCGGTCGGCACCTTCGCCAACATCGACCCGCGGGTCGAGGAGCATGTCGCGGCAAAGCTCGGCCTGAAGCCGGAGCCGGTGTCGACCCAGGTGATCCCGCGCGACCGCCACGCCATGTTCTTCGCCACGCTCGGCGTGATCGCCTCGTCGATCGAGCGGCTGGCGACCGAGATCCGCCATTTGCAGCGCACCGAGGTGCTCGAAGCCGAAGAATACTTCTCGCCTGGCCAGAAGGGTTCGTCGGCGATGCCGCACAAGCGCAACCCCGTGCTGACGGAGAACCTGACCGGTCTCGCCCGCATGGTTCGTTCGATGGCGCTTCCCGCGATGGAGAACGTGGCGCTGTGGCACGAGCGCGACATCTCGCACTCCTCCGTCGAGCGCATGATCGGCCCTGACGCCACGATCACGCTCGATTTCGCCCTGGCGCGGCTGACCGGCGTGATCGAGAAGCTGATCGTCTATCCGGACAACATGCTGAGGAACATGAACAAGTTCCGGGGCCTGATCCATTCGCAGCGCGTGCTGCTGGCGCTGACCCAGGCCGGCCTTTCCCGCGAGGATGCCTATCGACTGGTCCAGCGAAACGCCATGAAGGTCTGGGAGGAAGGCGCTGATTTCCTTGAGGAGCTTCTCGCCGACAAGGATGTTCGCGCAGCCCTTTCGGAAGACGAGATCCGCGACAGGTTCGACGTCGGCTACCACACGAAACACGTCGACACGATCTTCGCGCGGGTGTTCGGCAAGGACTGACCGCCCCGGCGCGGTCTCCGTGCCGCACGGCAGCGGCCGCCGTTGAGGCAGATCAAGGCCGGGGCCCCTTCCCGGCGGCAATTTCACCCCCTGCCGGCATCCCGCCGGCCGGCCGCACTTCGCCTTCGGCCGAACGCGGCAACCGTGCGAGACGCCGAGGAGAAACCGGCATGACGCAACAGCGCACGCTCTCCCTGCCGCACCGCCGGCCGGCGCTGTCCGGAACGGCGCTGGTCGTCCTCTACCTGGCCATGACGGCCGGACCCGCGCTCGCCGCTGCCGCGATCGGCGGCATGCATGCGCCGACGTTCCTTCCGATCCTCGCCCGGGCTGCCGGTATCGCGGCGCTTGCCATGCTGCTCATGCAGTTCCTGACCTCGGGCCGTTTCGAGATCGTTTCCGGACGGATCGGCCTGGACCGCACGATGGGCTTTCACCGGCTGGCGGCCACCGCCGCACTCCTGATGATCGCGGCGCATGTGGCGCTGTTCCTCTTCCGCGGCGCCCAGCCGAGCCTCGGCCGGGTCCTGTCGCGGCTCGCCGCCTATCTGACCTCGCCCGCGATGACGACCGGCGTGGCGTCTGCCGGGCTTGCCGTGGTGCTGATCGTCGTCGCGCGGTCGTTCCGCGGGCGTGGCCTTCCCTACCCCGCATGGCGGCTCGGCCATGGCGCCGCTGCGGTTCTGGTCGCCGCGCTGGCCCTGCACCACGGCGTCGTGAATGCCCGCTTCATGGCCGATCCGGCCGGCGGCGGGGCGATCGCGCTGCTGGCCGCGCTGGCGCTCGGTTCGCTCGCCTTCGTCTACGTCGTCCGTCCGATCCAGGCGTTCCGCCACGGTTTTCGCGTCGAAAGCGCGCGCCGGCTGACGGCGACGGTCAGTGAACTGGTCCTGGCGGCGCCCGCCGGCACCGGGTTCGACTTCGATGCCGGCCAGTTCGCCTGGCTGACGATCGGGCGCCGCCACACCGTGACCGACAACCCGTTCTCGATCGCCTCGGTTCCCGGGGATCTGCCGCGCCTGCGCTTCCTGATCCGCGATGCCGGCGACATGAGCGGCGCCGTGCCCGGCCTGGCGCCGGGCACGCCCGTCGGCGTGGACGGCCCGCACGGCAGCTTCACGCTCGCCGCGGCCGGTCAGGGCCCGCTTCTGTTCGTCGCCGGCGGCATCGGCATCGCGCCGGTCCTGTCCATGATCCGCCACTTGTCGCTCGACGCAGACCGCCGCCCGGTCCGTCTCGTCGCCGGTGCGCGCACGCCTGGCGACCATGTCGTGCGCGCCGAACTCGACGAACTCGGCCGGCGCCTCGACTTTGCCGCCCTCTACCTGGTCGACGAGGGCGAGGACGCGGACGGGCCGTCCTGCGAGCGCGGCACCTGCACCACCGGCCATATCGCCGGCCTGATGCACGGCCTCGAACCTGCCGCGGCGACCGCCTTCGTCTGCGGTCCGCCGGCGATGATGGAACATGCCGCGAGAATCCTCCTCGATTCGGGGATCCCGCTGGACCGGATCGTCATGGAGCGCTTCGACTTCGACGCCGGGAACGATGAGGTCTGCAAGGCCGTCCGCCGGCGCTTCACAGGCGTCCTGGCCGCGGTGTTCGCCCTTGTCGCGGCGGCCGCGCTGGTGGCATCACGGTAGGCGGCGTCCGCCGGAGCGGGAAGGCCCCGGCGCGGGCGGAGCCGCGCTCGCCCCCTTTGCGAACGGCCGGACGGGCCCGGCTCAGGCCGCCGCCGGCACTGTGCGAATGAGCGTGCCCCACGGATCGCGCTTTTCCGTCTCTGCGGTGGCGTTTTCGGATTCCAGTTCCACCCACATCAGCCCCGTGCGCTGGTCGTCGCGCGGGCCCGCACCCCGGCTCTGCCAGGAATTCGCACCGACATGGTGGTGGTAGCCGCCGGTCGACAGGAACACGGCGCTGCCCGACAGGCTTGCGACCGTGTCGAAGCCCATCTCCGAATTCCACCACCGTTCGGCGGCAGACGCGTCGCCGACGCGCAGGTGGACATGACCGACGACGCTGCCGTCGGGGGCGCCGCGCCAGCCGGCGTCGGCGGGGGAAAGCTCCCCGAGCAGATTGCCGACGTCGAGCGCCTCGGTGCCCATGCGGATGCGCGGACCGTCCCAGCTCCAGCTCTCCTGCGGCCGATCGGCATAGATTTCCACGCCGTTGCCCTCGGGGTCGGTCAGGTAGATCGCCTCGCTGACGAAATGGTCGGCCGCGCCGACCACGGGGATGCGGTTGTCGATGGCGAAGCGCGTCCAGCGCGCCAGTTCGAGCCGCGACGGCAAGAGGAAGGCGGTGTGGTAGAGGCCGGCCGCGCGCGGGTCGTCCTCGCGTGCGGACGCGCTCTGTTCGATGTGGAGGAGCGGCCGCCCGGCCGCGCCGAGCACGATGAGGTTGGGCGACCGCGCGGTCTCGGTCAGGCCGAGGATCGCTCTGTAGTAGGCGGCGACGTTCTCGGCGTCGCGCGCCTTGACGCCGATCTTCGCGACACGGGTCGGGGTGGTCACGGCAAAGGGCAGGTTCGTCATCTCGGTCTCCGCGGCGGCGGGAGTTGTAGCGGCGAGCGCCAGCGCGCCCGCGGCCTTCACCACTGTTCGCCGTGTGATTGTCATGGCCAGGCCTTTGGTTTCTCGGCCCGAATGTCGGCCGTGGCGACGGCGCGCGCAAGGGCGCGAACGGCGAACATTCTGTTCGATGCGGCGCCGTCGGCCCGGCGCGGTTGCGGAGCCGGGCCGCCGAGTCTACATGGCCGGGCATGAAGGTGAAGGACGCCGATATCCTCTTCGTGCCGGGTCACATGGGCTCCGGCCCCGACCACTGGCAGACGCGCTGGCAGTCGAAGCTGTCGACCGGCCGCCGCGTCGAGCAGGCCGACTGGTCCAACCCCGACCGCGACGACTGGATCGAGGCCCTCGTCGGAGCCGTCGACACTGCGTCGCGACCGGTCGTCCTCGTCGCCCACTCGCTCGGCGTGTCGACCGTGGTCCATGCGGTCGCCTCGTTCCGGAAGTCCGTGGCCGGTGCCTTTCTCGTCGCACCGCCCGACCTCGCCGACCCGTCGATCCGGCCGAAGCAGCTGACGCGTTTCGCGCCCCATCCCCTCGCCGCCCTGCCGTTCCCGTCCGTCCTCGTCGCCAGCCGAAACGATCCCTTCTGCGCCTTTGCCTCCGCCGAAAGGATGGCCGACGCCTGGGGGTCGCTCCTGATCGATGCCGGCGAGGCCGGACACATCAACGCCGATTCCGGCTACGGCCCCTGGCCGGAGGGCTCCATGGCCTTCGCCAGATTCCTTTCCAGCCTTTGATCCCGGTCAAGGTCACCCCCCGGTAGCCGGCTCAGGATTTTTCCGGCTGTCGACGAGCGGGAGGTCCTGTGAACGAGACGAAGACGAACGACGAAATCCAATCCGCGGCCGCCGAGGCGCCGACGCTGACTGCGCCGGTCGCGGCGGTCGCACCGGCCGTCGAGGCCAAGGTCGCCGGAGGGATCGACCTGCGCGCGTTGCGCAAGGATCCCGAGGCGATCCGCCATGCCTTCGAGACGGGCGAATACCCCTACAAGAACAAACTGCGCGAGAGCCAGTATCTCGCGCACATGAGCCAGTTGCAGGCCGAACTGCTCAAGGCGCAGGCTTGGGTGAAGGAGACGAGGCAGAAGGTCGTCGTCCTGTTCGAAGGCCGCGACGCCGCCGGCAAGGGCGGCACGATCAAGCGCTTCATGGAGCACCTCAATCCGCGCGGGGCCAAGGTCGTCGCGCTGGAAAAGCCGACCGAACGCGAACGCTCGCTGTGGTACTTCCAGCGCTATGTCGAGCACTTGCCCGGCGGCGGCGAAATGGTCTTCTTCGACCGCTCCTGGTACAATCGCGCCGGCGTCGAGCGCGTCATGGGATTCTGTTCGCCCAACGACTACCTCGAATTCATGCGGGACTGCCCGGAACTCGAGCGCATGATCGTGCGCTCGGGCATCAGGCTGTTCAAGTACTGGTTCTCGGTGACGCGCGAGGAGCAGCTGCGCCGCTTCAGACAGCGCGAGACCGACCCCCTGAAGCAGTGGAAGCTCTCCCCGATCGACAAGGCGTCGCTCGACAAGTGGGACGAATACACGGAAGCGAAGGAGGCGATGTTCTTCTTCACCGACACCGCCGACGCGCCGTGGACGATCATCAAGTCCGACGACAAGCGGCGCGCCCGGCTGAACTGCATGCGGCATTTCCTCACGGCCCTGCCCTACCCGAACAAGGACCACCGCGTCGTCGAGGCGCCCGATCCGCTGCTCGTCGGCTCCGGGGCACACGTCATCGGCCGCGACGAGCACATCCTCGGCAAGGCGCTGCATCCCGAGCATCGCCGGGCGAGCCGGTAGGTCGCTGCGATCAAGCAGGGAAGCCGGGCGACGCGGCACGGCGTGGGGGCGACAAGGCCGGACGCGACGGTCCGGCCGCTCCGGGAAACGATCAGCCGGCGAGCGAGGCCTTCGCTGCGGCGAGCAGCGTCTCGCAGCCGAGCGCGATCGCGCAGTGTTCGGAAGCGATCGCCTGGAAGCGGAATCCCATGGCGGCGTAGCGGCCGGCATAGGCCATGTCGTTGACGTACATCGCCGCCACCTTGCCGGCGGCGAGCGTGCGCCGGGCGATGCCGGCCACCGTCTCCATCAGGTCTTCGCGCAGCGGGTCGAGGCTCTCGCCGCGCGACCAGGCGATGGAGAAGTCGGACGGGCCGACGAATATGCCGTCGATGCCCGGCGTCGCGAGGATGCCGTCGAGCGCCTCGTAGGCGGCACGCGTCTCGACCATGGCGAAGGCGAGCGTCCGGCCGTTGGCCTCGGCGAAGAAGCGCTTCGCGTCGCGCACGCCCGTACGGCCCATGGCGTAGGTCGCACCCCATGAGCGCTCGCCGAGCGGCGGGTACTTCATCGAGGCGGCGAAGGCGCGCGCGTCGGCGACCGAGTTGATCATCGGCGCGATGACCGCCTCAGCGCCGAAGTCGAGCACGCGGCTGGCCGCGTCGAAGCGTCCGACGGGAATGCGCACCACGGCGTGCTTGCCGGCATTGAGGATCGCCGGCAGGCAGCGCAGCACGCTGTCCTCGTGATGGCCGCCATGCTGCATGTCGAGCGTCACGGCGTCGAAGCCGTGCGCCGCCATCGCCTCGATGGTCAGCGGATCGGGGATCGCCGACCATGCGGTGAACACGGTCTCGCCGGCGGCCAGGCGCGAAAGCAGGGTCATCTTGTCGTTCCGTTGGTCGAAAGGCCGCATTCAACCCGAGCGCAGGGGATTGGCAACAAAAAACCGCCCGGTGCGGGCGGTTTCCCCAAGGCCGTGAACGTATCCGTCAGGCGTTCTTGATCTGCTCGACCGCGGTCGTCATCAGTTCTTCCATGGTGCGGCGGATCTGGTGATCCGTCTGCGCCACGCCGGCGACGTCGAAATCGCGGCGGATCTTGCGGAACACGTCCTCGTCGCCGGCTTCCTCCAGGTCGGCAACGACGACTTCCTTGGCATAGGCGTCGGCCGCCTCGCCGGTCTTGCCGAGCTTCTCGGCCGCCCACAGGCCGAGCAGCTTGTTGCGCCGCGCGGTGGCGCGGAAACGCTGTTCCTCGTCGAGGGCAAACTTGCGTTCGAACCCTTCCTCACGATCCTTCATGCTGCTCATGGGATACCTCCGGAGTGAACGCCGATTCGCGGCGGACTGGCTGTCCCTGCACAAACCAAAAGGCGGCTCCGCGGTCAATATCGCCCCGGGCCTGCTGCAGTGCGACATTTTCGGGGCGCGAAAGCCGTTGATGGGGCCAATTGATCATTGAGCCGCAGGCAGGTTTCGGATAGAGACCGCGATTGAGACAACAGGCAGCGCCATTTGGCGTGCGCGAGCCCCCCGGAGGAGCGATCATTGGCCGATCGCCCTGGCAACCAGAGAAAAAGATTATGAACCGTCGCCGCCGTATCTATGAGGGCAAGGCAAAGATCCTCTATGAGGGTCCCGAGCCCGGCACGCTGATCCAGTTCTTCAAGGACGACGCCACGGCCTTCAACAAGAAGAAGCACCAGGTGATCGACGGCAAGGGCGTGCTCAACAACCGGATTTCCGAGCACATCTTCACCCATCTCAACCGCATGGGCATCCCGACGCACTTCATCCGCCGCATCAACATGCGCGAGCAGCTGATCAAGGAAGTCGAGATCATCCCGCTCGAGATCGTCGTGAGGAACATCGCCGCCGGCTCGCTGTCCAAGCGCCTCGGCATCGAGGAAGGCACGGTACTGCCCCGCTCGATCATCGAGTTCTACTACAAGGCCGACGCGCTCGACGACCCGATGGTGTCGGAAGAGCACATCACTGCCTTCGGCTGGGCCAGCCCCCAGGAGATCGACGACATCATGGCGCTCGCCATCCGCGTCAACGACTTCCTGTCCGGCCTGTTCCTCGGCGTCGGTATCCAGCTCGTCGACTTCAAGATGGAGTGCGGCCGCCTCTACGAGGGCGACATGATGCGCATCGTCGTCGCCGACGAGATCTCGCCCGACTCCTGCCGCCTGTGGGACATCGCCACCCACGAGAAGCTCGACAAGGACCGCTTCCGCCGCGACATGGGCGGGCTCGTCGAGGCCTATCAGGAGGTGGCGCGCCGGCTCGGCATCATGAACGAGAACGAGCCGCCGAAGCCGGCCGGCCCGGTGCTCGTCTCCTCGACCGACACGCCGAAGGGCACCAAGCACTGACTGAGCGGACGGCCGGCGCCGCCGGCCCCGCCTATCCCAGCGAACAGGACCGACCCGCGTGATCAAGGCCCGCATCACCGTCACCCTCAAGAACGGCGTCCTCGACCCGCAGGGCAAGGCGATCGAGCACGCACTTTCCGCGCTCGGCTTCGACGGCGTCGGCCAGGTGCGCCAGGGCAAGGTATTCGACGTCGAGCTGGCGGGGACGGACAGGGCGAAGGCCGAGGCCGACCTCAAGGCCATGTGCGAGAAGCTCCTCGCCAATACGGTGATCGAGAACTACGCGATCACGCTCGGCTGACGGGCAATGACGTCGCCGTGACGATTCCGGCAATGGCGATGGAATAAAAACGCGACCTCGACCGTCTCCTCTCGCACAGAACATCGAGGGAGGAGACCTGATGATTACCAGACGAGACATGTTGAAGACCGTCGGCCTCGCAGCCGCGGGCGTCGGAAGCGGGTTGCTCGCGCGGCCCGGCTGGTCGTGGGCAGACGAGGTGGTCACGCTTCCGATCGGCAACGGCGAGCGGCCCCTGGCCGCCTATCCGGGCAAGCGCCCGCTGATCGTTCTGACGCAGCGCCCGCCCCAGCTGGAAACCCCGTTCAGCGTTTTCGACGAGAACATCCTCACCCCCAATGATGCGTTCTTCGTACGCTATCATCTTTCCGACATCCCCCTCGAAATCGATCCCGACACCTACGAGATCAAGATTGGCGGCGCAGTCGACAGACCCCTCTCGATTTCCTTGGCCGAACTCAAGACGGGCTTCGACCCGGTGGAACTGGTCGCCGCGCATCAGTGCTCGGGCAACAGCCGCGGATTCTTCGAGCCGCGTCTGGCGGGGGGACAGCTTGCCAACGGCGCGATGGGCAATGCGCGCTGGAAGGGCGTCCCGCTCAATGCCCTGCTCGAAAGGGCCGGCGTCAGGGACAAGGCGGTGGAGGTGGTGTTCGGCGGTCTCGACGCCCCCCCGGCCCCGAAGACGCCGGATTTCGCCAAGTCGCTGAAGATCGATCACGCGCGCGACGGCGAGGTCATGGTCGCCTACCAGATGAACGGCGAAGACCTCCCCTGGCTCAATGGCTTCCCGGTGCGGCTGGTGGTTCCCGGCTACTACGGCACGTACTGGATCAAGCACCTCAACGAGATCACCGTGGTCGAAGAGCCGTTTGAGAACTTCTGGATGAAGACCGCGTACCGTATTCCCGCGAACGCCTGCGCCTGCACCGAACCGGGCAAATCGCCCACGGCTACGGTTCCGATCAATCGTTTCGACGTGCGTTCCTTCATCACGAGCGTCCTCGACGGTGGCACGGTTGCGGCCGATCAGGACGTCGAACTGCGCGGATTCGCCTTTGACGGCGGTTATGGCATCACCGAGGTCGACGTATCGTCCGACGGCGGCATGACGTGGCGCCGGGCCGATCTCGGCGAAGACCTCGGCAGGTATTCCTTCCGCGGCTGGAAGACGTCGATCCGCCTGTCCAGGGGGCAGCACACGCTGATGGTTCGGGCGGCCAACCGAATCGGTCAGTCGCAACCCGCCGAGCCGCTGTGGAACCCGTCCGGCTACATGCGCAACGTGATCGAGAAAACGGTCGTCCAGGCGGTGTGAGGGAGAGAAACCATGAAGATGAAATTCGCACTCACGCTGTTCGTTGCCGGTTTCGGCACATCGGCCTTGGCGGCGCCGATGACCTATGTCCTGCCGGAGGAAACCGCCCACTTCAAGGAGGCCGAAGGGGTCGACGTCGTCAAGAACAACTGTTCGGCGTGCCATTCCGCGGACTACATCGCGACACAGCCCGCAAAGAAGGGAAAGGATTTCTGGACGGCAGAGGCCAACAAGATGATCAAGGTGTATGGTGCGCCGATCGAGGCGAGCGACATCGACGCGATCGTCGGCTACCTTGCCGAAAACTACTGACGTAGAGCCGGCGATCGAGGGAGAAGCGGTCCCGCGCGCGCGGAACCGCTTTCGCGAACAGACCAGGGCAGGAGAACCAGGCACGGCGTGTCGAGCTCCATGAGCCTCTTCGAGGAACGCTTCAGACGGTGCCAGAATCGGCTGATGGGCTACGCCGTTGTCTTGTCGCGCGACCGCGAAATGGCGCGCGATCTCGTTCACGACTGCGTGGCCCGCGCCCTCGACGCGCCGGCCCTGCCCGGTTCGGAACAGGCCTTTCGCGCATGGCTGTTCACGACGCTGCGAAACCTCTGGATTGACCGGGTGCGCGGCGACCGCCATCGCGCCGCGCTGGCCGAGTCGCTGGTGGTGATCTCCGCACAGGCCAGCGTGCCCGTGTCGCTCGAGTCGGCCCTGGTCAACGCCTTTGCCGTTCGCCAGGCATTCGAAAGGTTGGCCCATGATCATCGCGACGTGCTCGCGCTGGTTGACATATCGGGCTTCTCCTATGAGGAGACCGCGCAGGTGCTCGACATTCCGGCCGGGACGGTGATGAGCCGCGTCAGCCGCGCGCGTCAGGCGCAGGCCGCCCTGCTGTCCGAGGAAACCGGGCGCCCGCAGGCAAAGAAGGAAGAGAACAAACGCCGATGACGGTCAGAAAGCCGGATTTCGAGACGCTGAACGCCTATGTCGACGGCGAATTGGACGCCGAAGCCACGCGGCAGGTCGAGACATGCATCGCTGAGGACGAGGCGACCGCCAGGCAGGTCGCCACTCTGGTCGCCATGAAACGCGCCGTGTCGGGACTGGTAGCCGAAACCGCCGTTGTCATCGTCGCGCCGGAACGCCGCAGGCCGCGGAAACATGCGTTCCTGGCGGCCGCGGCAGGTCTCGTCGCCGCGCTCGCCGTGGCATGGGGCGTCTCCGGAGCGTCTCTTCCGGCACCCTCGAAGAGCCAGGAAATCGCCACCCTCGACCGGGCGTTGGCACGGTACGACAGCTGGGTGGCGGATGGTGCCCATGAGATCGGCACCATGCGTCCGGTCGCCGATTTCGACGCGCCGCGTCTCGACGCCGCCGGGCTGTTTCCGGCGATCGCCGAATCCGATGTGCCGCTCGGCCCGCGCCGCGCCAGCCACGTCGGGTTCGTTGGCCAGCACGGGTGTCACGTGAGCCTGTTTTCCTGGCCGGAGCCGGCAGGCGACGACGCGCTCAAGCTCGAACTGACGGAAACCGTCGCCATCGCCAACTGGCGCACCCACGGCAGGCATTTCATGCTGGTGGCGCGCAAGATGAACAGCGCGCGCTTCACGACGATCGCGGGCGCGATGCGCGAGCTGACCGGCTCGGGACTCGAGACCAGCGCACAGACCACCGCACGCCTTGCCGAAGCCCATCAACCCTGCGTATCGACCGGATAGGTTCTCGGAACATCCGCTCTGGTCGTTCCGGCGGAATCCTCGCGGCGGCGGTGCGAGAATAGACCTCGCTCCCGCTTCTTCTCTCGCCATCGCGAGCGGGCTGCGCTATGCACCCTTCGCACAGAGCCCGCAAGCAAGGTCAACCAATGAAAGCCGCCGTCGTCCTCCTCCCCGGCCTCAATCGCGATCGCGACATGATCGCGGCGCTGACCAAGATTTCCGGTCACCGGCCGCTGACCGTCTGGGAGACCGACACGACCATCCCCGACGTGGACCTGATCGTCATTCCCGGCGGCTTCTCCTACGGCGACTACCTGCGCTGCGGCGCCATCGCCGCGCGAATGCCGGTCATGCGCGCCGTGGCCGAGAGGGCGAAGAAGGGCGTGCTCGTCCTGGGCGTGTGCAACGGCTTCCAGATCCTCGTCGAGGCCGGCATGCTCCCCGGCGCGCTGATGCGCAACGCCTCGCTGAAATTCGTCTGTCGCGAGGTGAAGCTGTCGGTCGAGAACGCCAACACGGCCTTCACGCGGGGCTACCGGCCCGGCCAGGTCATCCGCTGCCCCGTCGCCCACCATGACGGAAACTATTTCGCCGATCCCGAGACGCTGGCCAGGCTCGAGGGCGAAGGCCAGGTGGTGTTCCGCTACGCCGAGGGCACCAACCCGAACGGCTCGATCAACGACATCGCCGGCATCGTCGACAGTGGCGGCAACGTGCTCGGCATGATGCCGCACCCGGAGAACCTGATCGAACCGGCGCATGGCGGCTCGGACGGCCGGCCGCTGTTCGAGAGCGTGCTGGGAGTGGCCGCGTGAGGCCGCGCAGCCTCCTCGTCGTCGTTGCCTTGGCGACCGTCGCGGCTCTCGCGGCCTGCCAGTCGTACGACGCTGGGCCCGGTTCGGGCGCCGGCGGCAAGAGCGCGGCGCTGCGCACCATGGAGCAGGTGGCCATCGCCGCGCACAAGTGCTGGTTCGCCGCCAAGGACCCGGCCTTCCGCGACTACAGCTTCGCCAACGAGCTGAATTCGTTCTCCGGCAAGCCGCGCTTCCTTCTGGTGCCGAAGCGCAACTTTTCCGGCAGGCCGCTGCTCGTCGTCCAGGCCGAAGGCCCGGCGGGCCGCGTCTCCGCCTTCGGCCCGCTCATGGACGGCCCGCTCGGCGCCCGCATCGCCGCCGATATCGGCCGCTGGAGCACGGGCGACGGCGACTGCGCCGGGAGCGCTTGAGGTCCCCGCGGGAAATTGCGCCGTGCCGCCGGCGATTTCGGTTGGAATCACGTTCGCTTTCTTTGCCGTCGCCGGCCTCTTCGTGATATGGGCCGACCGACTTCTCCCCCGCTCCGATCCAGGACCGACATGACCCTTCGCAACGACATTCCGATCACCCCGGAACTGGTCGCGGCCCATGGCCTGAAACCCGACGAGTACCAGCGCATCCTCGACCTGATCGGGCGCGAGCCGAGCTTCACCGAACTGGGCATCTTCTCGGCGATGTGGAACGAGCACTGCTCGTACAAGTCCTCGAAGAAATGGCTGCGCACCCTGCCCACCGAGGGGCCGCGCGTCATCCAGGGCCCCGGCGAGAACGCCGGCGTGGTCGACATCGGCGACGGCGACTGCGTCGTCTTCAAGATGGAGAGCCACAACCACCCGTCCTACATCGAGCCCTACCAGGGCGCGGCGACAGGGGTCGGCGGCATATTGCGCGACGTCTTCACCATGGGCGCGCGCCCCATCGCGGCGATGAATGCGCTGCGTTTCGGCGAACCCGACCATCCGAAGACGAAGCACCTCGTGTCGGGCGTGGTCGCCGGCATCGGCGGCTACGGCAATTCCTTCGGCGTGCCGACCGTGGGCGGCGAGGTCAATTTCGACGCCCGCTACAACGGCAACTGCCTGGTCAACGCGTTTGCCGCGGGCCTCGCCAGGACCGACGCGATCTTCTACTCGAAGGCGTCGGGCGTCGGTCTGCCGGTCGTCTATCTGGGCGCCAAGACCGGCCGCGACGGCGTCGGCGGCGCCACCATGGCGTCCGCCGAATTCGACGACAGGATCGAGGAGAAGCGCCCGACCGTGCAGGTCGGCGATCCCTTCACGGAAAAATGCCTTCTCGAGGCGTGCCTCGAGCTGATGGCGTCCGGCGCCGTCATCGCCATCCAGGACATGGGTGCGGCGGGTCTCACCTGCTCCGCGGTCGAGATGGGCGCCAAGGGCGACCTCGGCATCCTGCTCGACCTCGACAAGGTGCCGGTGCGCGAGGAGCGCATGACGGCCTACGAGATGATGCTCTCGGAGAGCCAGGAGCGCATGCTGATGGTGCTCAGGCCCGAGAAGGAAGAGGAAGCCGAGGCGATCTTCCGCAAATGGGGCCTCGACTTCGCCATTGTCGGCCACACGACCGACGATTTGCGCTTCCGCGTCGTGCACCAGGGCGACGAGGTGGCGAACCTGCCGATCAAGGATCTCGGCGACCAGGCGCCCGAATACGACCGGCCGTGGATCGAGCCGAAGACGCCCGCCCCGCTCGCCGCCGGCGACGTGCCCCGGGCCGACGTCGCCGAGGCGCTGCTCAAGCTGGTCGGTTCGCCCGACCTCTGCTCGCGCCGCTGGGTGTGGGAGCAGTACGACACGCTGATCCAGGGCAACTCGCTACAATTGCCCGGCGGCGACGCCGGCGTCGTGCGCGTCGATGGCCATCCCACCAAGGCGCTCGCCTTCTCATCCGACGTCACGCCGCGCTACTGCGAGACCGATCCCTATGAAGGCGGCAAGCAGGCGGTCGCGGAATGCTGGCGCAACCTGACCGCGGTCGGCGCCGAGCCGCTGGCGGCGACCGACAATCTGAACTTCGGCAATCCCGAGCGGCCCGAGATCATGGGCCAGTTCGCCCGCGCCGTGACCGGTATCGGCGACGCCTGCCGGGCGCTCGGCTTCCCGATCGTCTCCGGGAACGTCTCGCTCTATAACGAGACCAACGGCCGCGGCATCCTGCCGACGCCCACCATCGCCGGCGTCGGCCTGATCGACGACTGGACGAAGACGGTGCGCATCGCCTTCGCCGCCGCCGGTCAGGCGATCCTCCATGTCGGTGCGCGGCGGGACTTCGGCGGCCATCTCGGCCAGTCGCTCTACCTGCGCGAAATCCACGGCCGCCGTGACGGGCCGCCGCCCCCGGTCGACCTCGTGCACGAGAAGCGCGTCGGCGACTTCGTCCGCAGTCTGATCCGTTCGGGCGTGGCCACAGCCTGTCACGACATTTCCGATGGCGGCCTTGCCGTCGCGGTGGCGGAAATGGCAATGGCGTCGGACATCGGCGCGACCATCCCGGGCCCGGCCGAGGGCGATCCGATCCCGTTCCTCTTCGGCGAGGATCAGGGCCGCTACCTCGTCACCGTCGGACTCGACCCGCAGGGCGAGGAGATCGCCGAATTGTGGCGCAGGGCGGAAGAAGCCGGCATCTTCGCCCCGTGGATCGGAACCACCGGCGGCGATGCGCTGAGGTTCGGCGACGACTGGACGATCCCCGTGTCGCACTTGAAAGTTGCGCACGAATCCTGGTTTCCTGCCTACATGAACAGCTGACGGAGGCCCCTATGCCGATGGATGCCCGCGATATCGAGCGAATGATCAGGGAAGCGATCCCCGATGCGAAGGTGACCATCCGCGACCTCGCCGGCGACGGAGACCACTACGCGGCCGAGGTCGTTGCGGAGAGTTTCCGCGGCAAGAGCCGCGTCCAGCAGCACCAGATGGTCTACCAGGCGCTGAAGGGCCAGATGGGCGGCGTGCTCCACGCGCTGGCGTTGCAGACCGGCGTGCCGGACTGAGGGGTTCCGCCATGTCGGTCCTTGGAGACATCGTCGAACAGGTCGTCGGCGGCGCGCTGCAGGAAATCCTGAAGAAGACCGGGACGGGCAAACGTGCCCGGCGACGCAAGCGTGCGCTGACTCCGTCCGAACGGCTGAAGAAGATCGAGAAGCTCCTGAAGCCCGACGAGGCGGGACCGGCGCGCAGTGCCGACGGTCGCTTCCGCAAGAGCCGCGCGACGCGCCCGGCGAAGCGCCAGATCAGCCGGCGGCGCACGGTGCGTGCGCGGTCCAAGGCGAAGCGCCGCGGCGGCTGATCCGGTGCCCCGTCCGTGAACGCCGCGGTCTTGTATCGGACCGTTCCCGGCGTTATGTCTCCGTCATGATCGACGCCCGGCTCCCGCGGGCTTGAGAAGGATCCCCCCATGAGCGGCATCACCGACTACATCGACAACGAAGTGAAGACGAACGACGTCGTGCTCTTCATGAAGGGCACGCCGGGCTTTCCGCAGTGCGGCTTCTCCGGGCAGGTCGTGCAGATCCTCGACTACCTCGGCGTCGACTACAAGGGCGTCAACGTGCTGACCTCGAACGAGCTGCGCCAGGGCATCAAGGACTATTCCAGCTGGCCGACCATCCCGCAGCTCTACGTCAAGGGCGAATTCGTCGGCGGCTGCGACATCGTCCGCGAAATGTTCCAGGCAGGGGAGCTGCAGTCCTTCCTTGCCGAGAGGGGTGTCGCCGCCCGCGGCGCGGCCTGATCGCCGGCAACGGAGCTCCCGGGCACGCGTCCGGGTCAGGTCTCTGAGCGATACGCCGACTGTCGCGGCGCATCTTCCTTTGTTTTTCGGGAATCGGACGCCAGCGATGGACGGAAGCCCCTTGCCGAAGGTCGCGGCCCGTCCGCTCGGGATCGCGCGCTGGGAATTCATCGCGCTCGTTGCCTCGCTGATGGCGCTGAATGCGCTCGCCATCGACATCATGCTGCCCGGCCTGCAGCAGATCGGCGCGAGCCTCGGCGTGGAGAACGAGAACCACCGCCAATACGTCATCACCGCCTACGTTCTCGGCTTCGGCGCACCCCAGCTTCTTTACGGCCCGATCTCGGACCGCCTCGGCCGGCGCGGTCCCCTGCTCGTCGGCATGGTCGTCTATGTCGCCGCCGCCGTCGCCGCCTCGTTCGCGCCGAGCTTCGAGATGCTCCTGGCGCTGCGTTTCCTCCAGGGCCTGGGCGCGGCGGGAACGCGCGTCATCGCCGTATCGCTGGTGCGCGACGTCTTCGGCGGCCGCGCCATGGCCGAAGTCATGTCGCTGGTGTTCATGGTTTTCATGATCGTCCCCGTCGTCGCGCCGCTGCTCGGCCAGGGCGTCATGCTGTTCTCCGAATGGCCCATGATCTTCGTCTTGATCGCAACGATCGCGGCCGTGGCGACACTGTGGACCTTCCTGCGGCTGCCGGAGACGCTGGCGCCGGATCGGCGGAGGCCGTTCTCGGTCGCATCGGTGCTCGACGGCTTCCGCATCGTGCTCTCCAACCGGGTCGCGCTCTGCTACACGCTCGCCTCGACGCTGGTGTTCGGCGGCCTGTTCGGCTTCATCAACTCGGCCCAGCAGATCTATGTCGGCATCTACGGGCTGGGAGTCTGGTTCCCGGTCCTGTTCGCGGCCGTCGCCGGCATGATGGCGGTCAGTTCCTTCGCCAATGCGCGCCTTGTCGGCCGTTTCGGCATGCGCCGCCTGTCGCACGGCGCCCTGCTCGGTTTCCTCGCCGTCAATCTCGCCGCGTTCGCACTCGCCCTCGCCGGCCCGGTTCCTCTGGCGGTCTTCGCCACGCTTTTCACGCTGGCCATGCTTCAGTTCGGCTGGATCGGCTCCAACTTCAACGCGATCGCCATGGAGCCGCTCGGCCACGTCGCCGGCACGGCGTCGGCCGTCCAGGGTTTCGTCCAGACGCTCGGCGGCGGCCTCATCGGCGCCGCCATCGGCCAGGCCTTCGACGGCACGGTGGTGCCGTTCACCGCCGGCTTCTGCCTGCTCGCCTTCGGTGCGCTCACGCTCGTGCTGATCGGCGAGAAGGGCCGGCTCTTCCGCACCTACAACCCGCCCACCCGCTGAGGGAAAGGGGCAGCTACGCCGACGGCGCGGCGAGCGTCTGCTCGAAGACCCGCAGGAAGTTGCCGCCGATGATCTTGGCGACATCCGCCTCGGCGACGCCGCGCTTCAGGAGCGCGCCGACGATCAGCGGTGTCTTGCGGTAGGTCTCGAAGACCGGCTTATAGTTGGCGTCCATGTCCGAACCGATGGCGACGTGGTCGACGCCGACCTTGTCGACGAGCTGGCCGATGCGGTCGATGAAGCCGTCGAGCGACTTGATTCCGATGCCCGCCGGCCAGGCGCCGATGTAGCCGCCGGTGGCGGCAATCGCCTCGGCCAGTTCGTCGGAGATGAAGCGCGGATGGCCGACGCCGAGGCTGTTCAGGTGCGTATGGGTGGCGACTGCCGGCTGCTTCGTGACCGCGAGGGCGTCGAAGGCGGTCTTCTCGGTCGCGTGGCTCAGGTCGAGCATGATGCGCGCCCTGTTCATTTCCGCGACCACCTCGCGGCCGAGCCCGGTCAGCCCGCCGTTCACCGGCGGCGCCGTCATGATGTCGCCGATCAGCCCGCCGGCGAGATAGTGGACGAGCGTGATCATGCGCACGCCGTCGGCGGCCGCCTCGGCGATGCGGCCCGGATCGTCTTCGACGAAGTCGCCCCCCTCGACGGCGAAGATCGCGCCGGGCTTCTTCGCCGCCCGTGCCGCGTCGACGTCGGCCGGCACGAGAACGGTGTACACCAGCCCCCTCTCGGCGAGCGCCTTCAGATTGGCCATCTGCGCCTTGTAGTAGGTCCACGCCTCGCCCGGCGCAAAGGCGCGCGTCGAGACCAGCCCCTCGCCGGAGAGGTTGAGCACCGGGAAGTCGGCGACGCCGGAGAACGAGGCCGCTGCGATCTGACCCTCGACCATGTCGGAAACGACGCGATCCTCGAACGTGCCGAATTGCTGGTAGAGCCACAGCTTCCAGTCGAGTCCGGTCGCGCCGCGCACGAAGGTGCGGCCCGGATGGGCGTGGCTGTCGATCGCCGGGTGCGTTTCGAGGAAAGCCCTCGCCCGGGCCAGCTCGTCGGCGGTCAGGTCGAAGCCGACCGGCGCCTCGGGCGGCACGAGCTTCGGCCAGGCCCAGGCGCCGAAGCCGCCCAGCGCCGCCACGGCCGCGCCGCCGCCGATCAGAAGTGTCCGTCGCGAAACCATGTCCTTTCTCTCCCGGTTCGAGGGTCGGCCGCACGGGAAGTTCGTGCACCCCCTTCCGCCATGCTTCGTATGGTGGCCCTTCGCCGTAAACGGGGAGGCCGCAGCCGGCGCCCGTCCCTACGCGCCGGCCCACAGCTCGCGGCGGATTTCCGCCCAGCTGTCGCGGTCCGGCGCGACGATCAGCCCGCCGGAGAGATGGGACGGAAGGTAGCGGCTGCCGTCGAGCCGCGCCGAGTGGCCGCCCGCCTCGCGATGGATGAGCGCCCCGGCGAGATGGTCCCAGGGCATCAGCTTGTTGTAGACGACGAAATGGGCGTGGCCGCCGGCGAGCAGCCGGTATTCGTGCGCCGAGCAGCGGTAGCCGAAGGCGGCGAGCGTGCGGGTCTGGTTGCGCGCGAGCAGCGATCGCTCCGGCTCGGAAAAATACTGCCAGCTGACCGACCCGGTCATTTCGGCGAACGGGACGGGATCGGCGACGCGCACCTTCTCGCGCGTGCCGTCCGCGCGCAGCACGGCGCTGCCGGCCCCGGCGACGCCGACCATCGTGTCGCCGCCGAGCGGATCGTGGATCAGCCCGGCCACCGTCTCGCCGTTGACCACCACCGCCAGCATCACGCCGAACAGCGGCACGCCCGAGGCGAAGTTGAAGGTGCCGTCGACCGGATCGACGACGAAGGCGAGGTCGGCCTCGCAAAGGCCGGCGAGTCTTGCCGGGTCTTCCGAGCAGGCCTCCTCGCCGACGACCAGCGCTTCCG
>DUSC01000008.1 GCA_012842935.1 Hyphomicrobiales bacterium
ATCTTCTTCAGCTTGAATTCCTCGACGCGCGCCTCGTCGGGCGTGATCGTGGCGCATTTGACGCCGACGCCGTATTTCTTGATGGCGTTGGCGGCGTCGATGGTCACCTGGTCGTCGGTGGCGTCGCGATTCTCGATGCCGAGGTCGTAATATTTGAGGTCGATGTCGAGATAGGGGTGGATCAGCTTGTCCTTGATGAACTGCCAGATGATGCGGGTCATCTCGTCGCCGTCGAGCTCGACGACGGGATTCTCCACCTTGATCTTCGCCATGGGAAATGCCTCGTTCCTGGAGTTCGGCCCGGCCGCGGCGCGGACGGTGAAAAGGGGTCGCGCCCCTATATCAAAGCACTATTGTGGGCGCAAACGTCGGGGGGCGCGGATTTTCTAGCGCTTTCGGCGAAGCGGGAGGGGAAAATGCGCTTCGATTTCATCGATGCCGGCGGAACCAGGCTGCATGTCGCCTCGGCCGGCGACGCGCAGGCGCCGCTCATGATCTGCCTGCACGGCTTTCCCGAATACTGGGCGGCGTGGAAGGAAGTCATGGAGCGGCTTTCCGACCGCTTCCACATGGTCGCGCCCGACCAGCGCGGCTTCAACCTCTCCGACAAGCCGGCGGGGCAGGGCGCCTATGCGGTGCGCAACATGGTGGCCGACCTCGCCGCGCTCGCCGACCGTCTCTCGCCCGAAAAGCCCTTCGTGCTCGCCGGCCACGACTGGGGGGCCTCGGTCGCCTACGCCTACGCCTTCGCCCGTCCCGAGCGCCTCAGCCATCTCGTCATCGCCAACGGGCCGCACCCGGTCGCCTTCCAGCGCGCCATCCTCGACGACCCGGCGCAGCGCCGCGCCAGCCAGTATTTCCTGAAACTGCGCGCGCCGGGTGCGGCGGCGCGCATGGCTGGGGACGATTTTTCCCGCACGATGCGCATGCTGCGCGGCTTTTCCGCCACGCCGTGGCTGACCGACGAGGACGCCGCCGCCTATCGCGCCGCTTGGGGGCAGCCCGGGGCCATGGAAGCCATGCTGCACTGGTATTCGTCGTCGCCCATCGTGGTTCCGGAGCCCGATGCGCCGGTGCCCGCCGACGTGCCGCTGCTTTCCGTGCCCGACGAGAAGGTCACCGTGCGCGTGCCGCACCTCGTCATCTGGGGCGAGGCCGACGAGGCGCTGCGCCCGTCGTGCCTCGAGGGGCTTTCCCGCTACGCGCCGGACCTGACCGTCGTGCGGGTGAAAGACGCCGGCCACTGGATCCTGCACGAGAAGCCGGGGGAGGTGGCGGAGGCGGTGAGGGCGTGGGTGGGGTAGGGGGGATCCCTAGAGCCAAAACCACCGATCCGACCTCGGTATGTTCGTCTGTCAGGTGATTACGATCTCAGGACAGTAAAGCAACTCAGCGTATCGGAATTCACGTTCCCTGGCGCCACCCATACGCGGCTTTCGCACTCGATTGGGGTGTTTCATTTGGCGCGTCGGTTGATGGATGTGGCCGAAGCGGTCCGTCGCCGACATCACCCGGCACCGCGACGCAATCGTCGCGGCGGCGGATTTCCTGCGGCAGGGCTTCTGCCGTCAGTTCAACCCCGGCTTTAATTACCGCGCCGACTGTGGCAGGGGAGCCGGAAAAGAACGGACACCACGACGGACGCCATGGCGGGCACCGACCGCGACCGCACCCTGCTTACCGAAGGCCCGGCGATCATCCTCGTCGAGCCGCAGATGGCCGAGAACATCGGCATGGTGGCGCGCGCCATGGCCAATTTCGGCCTGGCGGAGCTCCGCCTCGTCAATCCGCGCGACGGCTGGCCGAACGACAAGGCGCGCGCCACGGCGAGCCGCGCCGACCACGTCATCGACGCCGCCAAGGTCTATGCCACGCTGCCCGAGGCGATCGCCGATCTCAACTTCGTCTTCGCGACGACCGCGCGCCGGCGCGACGGCTTCAAGCCCGTGCGCGGCCCGGTCGAGGCGGGCAGGGCGCTGCGTGCCCGCTTCGCCGCCGGCGAAAAGACCGGCATCCTGTTCGGCCGCGAGCGCATCGGCCTGGAGAACGAGGAGGTCGGGCTCGCCGACGAGATCGTTACCTTCCCGGTCAATCCCGCCTTCGCCTCGCTCAACATCGCCCAGGCGGTGCTGCTGATGTCCTACGAGTGGATGAAGTCGGGGCTCGACAGCGAGACCGACACGGCCTTCGCCGGGCCGCGAATCGTGCCGGCGGAGAAGGAACTGCTGCAGGGCCTCTTCCGCCATCTCGAGGAGGCGCTGGAGGCGCGCGGCTATTTCCGCCCGCCGGCGAAGAAGCCGAAGATGGTCGACAATCTGCGCGCCGTGCTGACGAGGCCGGGCTTCACCGAAGCCGAGATCAAGGTGTTGCGCGGCGTCGTCGCCTCGCTCGACTATTTCTCGCCGAAGGAGCCGCGCGGCGCCGGCTATCCGGAGCGCAAGGCGCGCGCCGACCGCGAGGCGGGAACCGGCCGCGGCGCGGGAACCGGCGGCGCGTCGCCGAACGACGCGGCGGGCGAGGGCGGCGAGGGCGATGCCTGAGGCGGGCGAAAGGCGCCTCGGTTTAGCCGTTCTTTCAGCCTTGATGCGCTATCGTCCGCGGACGAATCCTTGCGGACGCCTTGCCGTCCATGGACCCGCAATGACCGAGACCTCACCCGGCGCGCCCATCCTGATGTTCGATTCCGGAATCGGCGGGCCGACCGTGCTGCGCGAGGCGCGCGTCCTGATGCCCGACCGGCGCTTCGTCTACGTCGCCGACGATGCCGGCTTTCCCTACGGCGCCTGGGAGGAGCCGGCGCTGCGCGGTCGCATCATCGAGCTGTTCGGCGAGCTCTTGCAGCGGTTCCGGCCGGCGATTTCCGTCATCGCCTGCAACACGGCCTCCACGCTCGCCATCGAGGCGCTGCGCCAGGCCTATCCCGGCCATCCCTTCGTCGGCACGGTGCCGGCCATCAAGCCGGCGGCCGAGCGCACGCGCTCCGGCCTGGTTTCGGTGCTGGCCACGCCCGGCACGGTGAAGCGGCAGTATACGCGCGACCTGATCCGCCAGTGGGCGTCGAAATGCCATGTCCGCCTGGTCGGCAGCGACCGGCTCGCCTCGCTCGCCGAACGCTACATGCGCGACGGCTTCGTCGACGAGGAGGCCGTGCGCGCCGAGATCGCGCCGTGCTTCGTCGAGCAGGACGGGCGGCGCACCGACATCGTCGTGCTGGCCTGCACGCACTATCCGTTCCTGGTCAACCGCATGCGCAAGACCGCGCCGTGGCCGGTCGACTGGCTCGACCCGGCCGAGGCGATCGCGCGCCGCGCCCTGTCGCTGATCGGCGAGGCGCGCGGCGGCGAGCCGGCGCTGGACAGTGCGCCGGACCTGGCCGTGTTCACGTCGGGCGCGCCCGACTATGCGACGCGCCGGCTGATCCACGGTTTCGGTCTGGCGGCGGAGTGACGCACGATCCGCCGGGCCGGAATTCTTCCTTGCCTTGAGCGAACAAAAGCGCTTTCGATGGCCGACGGAAGGAAGGAGGCCCTGAAGGCGGCGCCGCGATGTTCGAAATTCGCAACTCGGTCCTGAGATCGCTCCGGCCCGCGGCGCTCGAGTTCATCGACAAGCGTCTCGTCACCCGCTCGGTCGCCGCGGGCGAGGTGATCTACGAGGAAGGCGCGCCGTTCACGCACGCGGTGTTCCCGCACGAGGGGCGGCTGTCCCTGATGGCCACGATGGAAAGCGGCCGCTCCGTCGAGAAGGCTTCGATCGGCCCGGAGGGCTTCTACGGCCTCGGATTCGTCCTGCGCGGGGAATCGCCGACCAGCCGTACCGTCGTGCGCGTTCCCGGCTACGCGTCCCTGCTGGCGGTTTCGGATCTCGACGAGGCATTCGCCGAATTCGAATGCGTCGCCAAGGTGATGCTGCGCTACGCCAAGGCGCTGATCGTGCAGCTGATGGAATCGGTCGCCTGCAACAGCCTGCACACGGCCGACCAGCGGGTTTCCCGCTGGCTGCTCCATGCCCTGGACAGCGTCAGAGGCGTCAGTCTGGAGGTCACGCAGCAGGCCATCGCCGAATCTCTCGGGCTTCGCCGGGCAACGGTCAACCAGATCTGCGCGGCGCTCATGGACGCCGGCGCGATCGGCCAGGCGCGCGGCAGCATCACGGTCTGGAATCGCGGCGCCCTGGAGGGCCGGGCGTGCGAGTGCTACGGGCGTATTCGCCGCTCGGCGCTCGCCGAGCCCGCCGGCGAAGGCGATTCGGCTTCGGTCGGCGCCGAAGTTTCGGGATAGGCATCCTCCGTCGCCGGAACGATGTTCGTTCCGTGGCGGGTCCACTCGACGAGGCAGTCGGAAAAATCGCGCAGCAGCTCCCCCACCGTCGCGATGTCGGCCTGCGCCTGACCGACGGGCAGACAGATCCTGCCCATCATTTCGCCGCGACAGAGCACGTTCAGATTGGCGATCGGAAGATCCTGCCCGTTCTCGATGCTTTCCAGGAAGACTTTCATTCGGCACCTTGTTCGATCGTGGCCGGCACGGCATCTTCCTGCGCGAAGCCGCGGCCGCTGCAAGAAAGGCCGCACCGCCGGATGCCCGTTGCCGCGAGGAATCGTCGGGATCGACGGCCGACACGCAAGGAACTGGACGACCATATAACTGTTCGTTAACGTACACAAGTGGAGGCTGTATTCCGGCAACCGGACGACGAATGGCGGGGGTGGCATGAATCCGGTGAAGACGGCCTGGCGGCGTTTCGCCGAACCGGTGTTGATGCTGGCGGCAGCGGCCCTGTCGGCCGCGCTGATCCTCGTCCTTTACGCGGTGTTCGCCACCATCGACTGACCGGGCGTGTGCTTCCGGTTGAGGGCGCGCAAGGATGTGCCGCCCTGCCGGAGCCGCAGGCGGATCCGGCCGACGTCGCGTGGCGAGACCGCTAAGGTCGATCGGGGCGACGAACATCGCCGCCGTCGTGGCGAGCCGACGACGGCCAGGCTCGTGCCGACGCCGATCCACGAGGCGAGGAGGGCAAGTGGCCCGACGACGGCCAGGGGGGCGACGAGGGAAAGGCCGCTGGCGGAGGTATCGGCCATTGATCGTTCCGTTCAGATGATCTTTCCCGTCCGCCAAACGGCGGCATGTCGTCGGCGGCC
>DUSC01000077.1 GCA_012842935.1 Hyphomicrobiales bacterium
ATCCTGCCCTCACCCCAGATCACGTCGACCTTGTTCTTCTTCATCAGGAAGCCGACGCCGCCGTTCAGGCGCAGCGACACCTTTCGCGACCGGTCGACTACCGCGGCGACGTCGGCGCTGACGGTGCCGTCGATCTTGAGCCCGTAGTCGCCCGGATGCCTGGCGAGGTGCATCACTTCGGCCGAGCGCAGCAGCGCCTTGGTCGGGATGCAGCCCCAGTTCAGGCAGATGCCGCCGAGATGCTCGCGCTCGACGATCGCCGTCTTGAAGCCGAGCTGGGCGGAGCGCACCGCGGTGACGTAGCCGCCCGGGCCCGATCCGATGATGATGACGTCGTAGGATTCAGCCATTTCAAAGTTCCTTCCCTGCGGCCTGCAGCATCACGCGCACGAGCGGCGCCAGTGCCCTGCCGACGGCCCGCGTGTTTTCGGCATCGAGGTGGACGCCGTCGAGCGGCGTGGTGACGGCGACCGAGCCGGCGTCGAAGAAGCCGCAGCCGGTCTCGTCGGCGAGCGCGGCATAGAGCGGCGCAAGACGTTTCGACGCCTCGTCTCCGCCGGCGAACATCTCCTTGAACTCCGCGTTGGTCGTGCGGCTGACAACCGGCGGCGCCACGATCAGGATGTCGGGCGCGGCGGCGCCCAGGGGATATTCGTGGCCCCTGATGATCGAGATCAGCCGGGCGATGCCTTGCTTGGCGGCAACCGGATTGCCGTGGATCCACGGTTTCATGTCGTTGGAGCCGAGAAACAGGATGACGAGGTCGAGCGGCGCGTGCGTGGTGAGCAGCGTCGGCAGGATCCGCGCGCCGTTGCGGTCGGCGCTTCCCAGATGGTCGTCGAAGGCCGTCGTGCGGCCGTTCAATCCCTCGGCGATGACCAGCACGCCCTCGCCCAGTCCCGCCTGCAGCACGGACGGCCAGCGGTCGGCGTAAGCGTGGCGGCCGGGGCCGGCGGCGTCGTAGCCCCAGGTGAGGGAATCGCCATAGCAAAGGACTGTCTTCATGGATTCCGCCCGGATTCCCCTTCCTCTGGCGTTGAGGCATAGGCGGACGCGGTTCCCGCCTCCCCGCCGGTCGCCGGATTCGGTTCCGACAGCCAGCGGAAGATCAGCCATTGCGTCACGACCACCGCCATCGCCGAGGCGCCGATGGTGATGACGAGCTGCATGTCGCGCCAGATCATCCACCGCTCGAGGCCCGATCCGAGCGTCATCGCACTGAGCACAGCGAAGACGAAGGCGACGATGACGGCGAGAACGATGGCCGCGCCGTTTATCGTGCGCCGCTGCGTGGAACTCGCCCAGCAGATGGCGAAGACGACCCCGGTCACGAGGATGACGACCGGCAGGGCGAAGAAGACGATGATGTAGCCCTGATCGCCCCGCGCCCACTCGGCGAGGACCGTCGCCACGAGGAAACCGGCGAACCCCGATCCCAGCAGGGCGAGGAAGAGCGCGAGGACGAGCCGCACGGGATCCTGCCTAGACCAGCATCGCCAACGGATTCTCGATCATGCGCTTGAACGCCGCCAGCAGTTCCGCGCCCAGCGCGCCGTCGACGGCGCGATGATCGGTCGAGAGCGTCACCGACATCACGTTGGCGATGCCGAGAGCGCCGTTCCTCACCACCGCCCGCTCCTCGCCCGCGCCGACCGCCAGAATCGTCGCGTGCGGCGGGTTGATCACCGCGGCAAAGTCCTTGATGCCGAACATGCCGAGGTTGGAGACGGCGGTGGTACCGCCCTGGTACTCTTCCGGCTTCAGGCGGCGGTTGCGTGCCCGGGCGGCAAGGTCCTTCATCTCGTTGGAGATCGTCGACAGCGTCTTCTCGTCGGCCTTGCGGATGATCGGCGTGATCAGGCCGCCGGGGATCGACACGGCGACGCCGACATCGGCGTTGCGGTGCTTCAGCATCGCGCCCTCGGTCCACGAGACGTTGGCGTCGGGCACCGCCTTCAGCGCCATGGCCATTGCCTTGATGACGAGGTCGTTGACCGACAGCTTGTAGGCGGGGACGTCGCCCTTGTCGGTCTTCGTCACAGGCGCAGCGTCGTTCAGCTGCTTGCGCAGCGAAAGCAGCGCGTCGATCTCGCAGTCGATGGTGAGATAGAAGTGCGGGATGGTCGCCTTCGCCTCGACGAGGCGCCGCGCGATCGTCTTGCGCATCGAATCGTGCGGCACGACCTCGTAGGAGCCTTCGGGGAACAGCTTCATCACCTGCTCGTCCGCGATCGCGCGCGGCGCAGGCGTGGACGGCGCCGTGGCAGGAGCGGCCGCCGGCGCAGGCACCGCCCCGGCCGCGCC
>DUSC01000078.1 GCA_012842935.1 Hyphomicrobiales bacterium
ACCGGCGAGATAGCCGGCATCGTCGTCGGGATTGTCGTTGTCCATCCAGCAGAGCACGACGAATTCATCGCCGCCGACCCGGGCGATGAAGTCGGTCGAGCGGACGTTCAACCTCAGGATCCTGGCGGCGTGGACGAGCATGGCATCGCCGGCCGCATGGCCGAGCGTGTCGTTGATCTGCTTGAAACGATCGAGATCGATGTGCAGGAGCGCCGTGCGCCTCGACTCGTCCGCCCGCAACGCCGCGCGCAGTTCCAGCTTCTGATCGAGGTAGCGGCGGTTGGGCAGGCCGGTCAGCGAGTCGTGGAGCGCCGTGTGCTCGATGCGCGCCTTGGCGACGAGAAGCTCGGCATTGCGCGCCTCGGTGAGGTTTTTGGCCCGGCGCAGGTCGTCGTTGAGGGCCACGTCGGCCGATACGTCCCAGTTGACACCGACGATCGTCGAGGTCCCGTCGACGTCCTCGTAGAACGCGCCGATCGCCCGGATATGGCGGACGGTGCCGTCCGGGAGTTTCAACCGGTAGTCGGAATGGTACTGGCCGGTCACCTCGATGGCCCTGCGGAAATCCTCCTCGGCCCGCTCCAGGTCGTCGGGATGCAGCGCGTCTCGCCAGTCGGCATAGCTGCGTCGGCTCTTGTCGGCCGGCAGGCCGTAGAGCTCGTTCATGCGTTCGTCCCAGACGAGGACGTCGTTCGTGATGTTGTATTCCCACACACCGACCTTGGACGTTTCCAGCGCCAGACCGAGCCGGCGGGACAGACGCTGAAGTTCGACCTCGCGCTTGCGCAGCTCGCCGATGTTTCGCTGTCGCTCCTCGATCAGGCGGCCGGTAATCAGGATCGGGAAGAAGATGATAGCCCCGCCCACGAGCATCAGGGCGCGCAGGAGCCAGCGATCGGCGGGCGGAATGTCCCAGCCGGCCTTCGGCACGGCCGAAATGGTCCAGCTTCCGGAAGGCAGGCGGACCTCTGCAGTCACGGGATTCCCGGCGACGGTCGCCGGGTCTCCGAAGAACGGCATCTTGCCGGTCTCGCGCAGGCCGTCGGCGCCGGAGATCGCGAGGTCGATCTTCAGGTCCGGGTCGAGGAGGCCGCTGTCGGCATAGAGCCGCTGCAGATCGATAACCGCGGAGACTACGCCCCAGAACAACCGCTCACCGTGCGGCGTGGCGACGAACACGGGAATGCGCGCGATGAACGCCTGCCCGCCCTGCACGAGATCGACGGGGCCAGCCAGGACGAGCTCGCCGGTGTCGCGGGCCCTGAATACGGACTCGCGCTGGCGTTCGTTGTTACGGTAGTCGAGACCGAGCGCCTTCTCGTTGCCGGCGAGGGGATACAGGAGACGGACGACGAGATCAGGCGCGCCGGCGATGTTGCGGATCTGCGAACGGCTGCCCAGGATGTTCGCGGACAGGCTCGCAAAGCGATGCTGGGACATGTTCGGCTCGGTGGCGATGGTCGCCACCAGCCCGCGCACGAGATCGATGTCGCGGTTGATGTTGCCCTCGAGCCGGGCCCGGATCAGGCCGACCTGCGAAAGGACGTCCGAACGGAGCCGTTCCCTGACGATCTCGCGATTCTGGTAGTCGGCAAACAGGCCTCCGCAGAGCGCAACGAGGAAAGCGATCGCGGCCGGAATGTTGGTCGGCCGGAATATCGCGCTCAATGAACGATGCTGCAAACTGCCGAACAAAGTCAAATGCCAGCAACCCGTGCTGCCCGCAAAGTCGGGCGACGGCGAATCTAGGACATACTGCTTAAATTAGGATTGAAGGACCGGGCCGATGCTCTCGACCTTGCTCGCGCCGGCGCTGCGACGACAATGCCGCATCCGCGGGCTTGCGTCCGGGCGCGATGACCTGTAAGAGGCGCCCCAATCTGCCGGTCCCAGCTGGGGGCTGAACGGAGGGCCGTGCGTTTTTCCGACGAGGAAGGCCGCGTGTGCGAAGGCAGAAGTCCTTCCGCCTCCCGTGTCTCCGCTCTCGACCGTCTCGTCATGCTCCTTTCTTCTCCCGAGGCAGCTCATTCGCCGGAGGATCCAGAGAAGTTGCAGAGGCTTTAGCCGCCGGGAACCGGAAGAGAAACGAAGAAAGGCAGGACAATGGCTCTATACGAACATGTGTTCCTTGCCCGGCAGGACCTTTCGCAGCAGCAGGTCGACGCGCTTGTGGAGCACTACAAGGGCGTGATCGAAGCGAATGGCGGCAGCGTCGGCCGGGTCGAGAACTGGGGACTGAAGTCCCTCACCTACCGGATCAAGAAGAACCGGAAGGCCTACTACACGCTGATGGACATCAACGCTCCGGCGGCGGCCGTCAAGGAAGTCGAGCGGCAGGAAGGCCTGTCGGAAGACGTCCTTCGTTTCCTCACCATCAAGGTCGAGGCGCATGAGGAAGGCCCGTCGGCCATGATGCAAAAGCGCGACCGCGACGACCGCGGCGACCGTCCGTTCGGCGACCGCGACCGCGGCGATCGCGGCCCGCGCAGCTTCGGCGACCGCGACCGTGGCGATCGCGGCCCGCGCAGCTTCGGCGACGGCGGCGATCGCGGGCCGCGGCGTCCGCGCGAGGGCGGCTTCGAAGGAGGACAGGCATAATGGTCGACATCAACCAGATCCCGACCCGGCGTCCTTTCCACCGCCGCCGCAAGACCTGTCCGTTCTCCGGAGCCAATGCGCCGAAGATCGACTACAAGGACGTGCGCCTCCTGCAGCGCTACATCTCCGAGCGCGGCAAGATCGTTCCGTCGCGTATCACCGCGGTCAGCCAGAAAAAGCAGCGCGAACTCGCCCAGGCGATCAAGCGCGCGCGCTTTCTCGGCCTGCTTCCCTACGTGGTGAAGTGATCGAGAGGCCGGGCGACGACGCCCGGCCCGCTCCTTCCGCTTCGGGGGCGGAAGGCAGCTCGAAAGACCCGAGTTGGGCGACGGCCGGCAGACCGGCCCAGCCCTAACTGCCTGACGGGCAGGACAGCGATAGCGGCCTCTCCCGGCCGATCGTTCTTCCGTTCCCGTCACATCGACACTTGCGGCGCCCCGCGCCGACACGCGAAAGGAACAGAACGATGGAAGTCATTCTTCTCGAACGCATTTCCCGCCTCGGCCAGATGGGCGACATCGTCAAGGTCAAGGACGGTTTCGCCCGCAACTTCCTGCTGCCGCAGGGCAAGGCGCTGCGCGCCAACGACGCCAACAAGAAGAGGTTCGAAGGCCAGCGAGCCCAGCTCGAAGCGCGCAACCTCGAGCGCCGTTCGGAAGCCCAGGCGATCGCCGACCGCCTCGACGGCCGGTCGTTCATCGTCGTCCGCTCGGCCGGCGAGACCGGGCAGCTCTACGGTTCGGTGTCGACACGCGACATTGCCGAGATCCTGACCGCAGAAGGCTTCCTGGTCTCCCGCAACCAGGTCGAGCTCAACCATCCGATCAAGGCGATCGGCCTGACCAACGTCGCGATCGCGCTGCACCCCGAGGTCGAGGTGACCTTGACGCTCAACATCGCCCGCAGCGCCGAAGAAGCCGAACGCCAGGCCAGGGGCGAGACGCTGACCAGTGCCGAGGCGATCTACGGCGAGGACATCAACGAGAACGCCCGTCCGGACAGCTTCTTCGACCCGAACGCCGAAGAGAACGCCTGAAATCTCTTCCTGTGGCTTCGCTTCCGGCCCGGACGGCGACGTCCGGGCCTTTGTCGTTCCGGCGGACCGGCTTCCCCTGCCGCAAAGCCCGACACGTTTTTTTGGGCCACGCGTCCCTTTTCAAGCTGCGATATTTCATCGCAGAATAGGCCCGTCTGACGGCAGCGCGCAGTTCAACCGGGTTTGCGTCCATGAACGTGTTGTTGAAGCGGATCATCGAGAGGCTGATCCGAACCGGAAACCTCCGGGTCACCGGCCCCAGCGGGACAGTTTTCGCCTTCGGCGACGGAAACGGTCCACTGGTCCACCTCCACATCAAGACACGCCACGCCGAGCGCGCCATCACGCTCGATCCGACGCTCGGGCTGCCCGAGGCCTTCATGGACCAGGAACTGGACTTCATCGAGGGCGACGTGCTCGGCTTCCTCCGGATCGCCTACAGCAACATGGGTCACCACGGCCTCGATGCCGCCTGGGCGCGCGCGTTCGAGAGCCTGAGGGTCGCCTTCCGCCGGCTCCAGCAGATCAACACCGCGGCGCGGGCACGGCGCAATGTCGAGCATCATTACGACCTGAAGGGCGAACTCTACCGGCTCTTCCTCGACCGCGACATGCAGTATTCGTGCGCCTATTTCGAACGCCCCGACATGACGCTCGACGAGGCCCAGCTGGCGAAGAAGCGGCACATCGCCGCCAAGCTGCGCATGGGGCCGGGCCTTAACGTTCTCGACATCGGCTCCGGTTGGGGCGGCCTCGGGCTCTTCCTCGCCGAGCGCTTCGACGCGGACGTGCTCGGCGTGACGCTTTCGACCGAGCAGCACACGGTGGCGACCGAGCGCGCGAGGGCCGCCGGGCTCGACCAGCGCGTCCATTTCGAGATCCGCGACTACCGCGACCTGTCCGAACGTTTCGACCGCATCGTCTCGGTCGGCATGTTCGAGCATGTCGGAGTGAACCACTACCGCACCTACTTCGACAAATGCGCGACGCTGCTGAAGCCCGACGGCGTGATGCTCCTGCATTCGATCGGCCGGGCCGGACCGCCCTCGGCGACCGCCGCCTTCATCCGCAAGTACATCTTCCCCGGCGGCTACATTCCGGCATTGTCGGAAGTCCTGCCGCACATCGAGAAAGCCGGTCTGTTCGTCACCGACGTCGAGATCCTCAGGCTCCACTACGCCGAGACGCTGAAGGCCTGGCGGGAGCGCTTCCTGGCCAACCGCGACAAGGCGAAGGCGCTCTACGACGAACGCTTCTGCCGCATGTGGGAGTTCTACTTGTCGGCCTCGGAAGCCTCGTTCCGCTGGCAGGACATGATGGTCTTCCAGATCCAGATCGCCAAGAAGAACGACGTCGTCCCGCTGACCCGCGACTACATCGCCAAGGCGGAGAGATCGCTCGCCATGCACGATATCGGCCACAGCGACGCGAGGCCCGTCGCCCTGCCCGGCGAGCCGGCGCCGAACAAGGTGCCGACACGTGCGACGCGCCGCCGCAAGGTGTCGAAGGAATAGGCGGCAGGCGCCGCGGAACCGCGGCTGGCGCGCCGAGTTGCGCACGAGCGTCCACGGGAGACCGATGAGCGTACCTCTCTTCATTGCCGCGGCTGTCGCCGAAATTGCCGGCTGCTACGCCTTTTTCGCCTGGTGGCGGAACGGCGCGGCGTCCTTCTGGCTGGTGCCGGGCTTCCTTTCCCTCGTCGCCTTCGCCTGGCTGCTGGCTCTCGCCCCCCTCGACGCAGCCGGCCGCGCCTACGCAGCCTATGGCGGGATCTACATCGCAGCGGCACTGATCTGGCTCTGGGCAGCGGAAGGCATACGGCCCGACCGCTACGACATTGCCGGCGCCGCGATCTGCCTCGTCGGTGCCGCGGTCATCCTCCTTTCGCCGCGCGGAGCCTGAGCCGCCCGTGGAACTCCCCGCGCCGCTGCGCCTCGCCGTCGACCGGTTGCTCGCAGATACGCCGCTCGGCGAGCTGCGCCGCGCAGCCGCGGCGCTTTCTTCCCGCTACCGCGCCGAGCTTCGCGACGGACGGCTCCATCTCGACGG
>DUSC01000079.1 GCA_012842935.1 Hyphomicrobiales bacterium
CAGAAAGGCCGCCGAGCGCACCGTCGACGGCCTCTGGAACGCCATCGGCCGCATCATCGACCTCTTCACCCCGGCAGAATGCCGAAACTACTTCGCTGCCGCAGGTTACGATGCAACGTGATGGGATTCGGCTCTAGCCTCTCAGCTCCCGCCGCAGGATCTTGCCGACATTGGTCTTAGGCAGGTCGGCGCGGAACTCGATGTGCCGCGGTCGCTTGTAGCCGGTCAGGTTCTGCCGGCAGTACTCGTGCAGCGCCTCGGCGGTGAGGTTGGGATCCTTCTTGACGACGAACAGCTTCGGCACTTCGCCCGAATGCTCGTCCGGCACACCGATCGCCGCCACTTCGAGCACGCCAGGATGCTGGGCGACCACTTCCTCGAGTTCGTTCGGATAGACGTTGAAGCCCGAGACCAGGATCATGTCCTTCTTGCGGTCGACGATCTTGATGTAGCCCTTGTCGTCCATGAATCCCATGTCGCCCGACTTGAAGAAGCCGTCTTCGGTCATCACTTTGGCCGTCTCGTCCGGGCGGTTCCAGTAGCCGGCCATGACCTGCGGCCCGCGGATGCAGATCTCGCCGACCTCGCCGGTGGGCAGGTCCTTGCCGTCCTCGTCGCGGATGGCGATCTCGGTCGACGGGATCGGCAGGCCGATCGTGCCGGAGAACTCGTCGGCGTCGAAGCGGTTCGCCGTCGCCACGGGCGAGGTTTCCGACAGGCCGTAGCCCTCCGAGACGACACAGCCGGTCAGCTTCTTCCAGCGTTCGGCGACGGGGCGCTGCACCGCCATGCCGCCGCCGAAGGTGAGCAGCAGCGGCTTGAAGTCGACAGTGGCGAATTCGGGATTGTTGAGCAGCGCGTTGAACAGCGTGTTAAGGCCGGGGAAGACGTTGATCGGGTACTGCTTGAGTTCCTTGATGAAGCCGGGGATGTCCCGCGGATTGGGGATCAGGATGTTCTGCGCCCCCAGATGCATGCCGGTCAGCGCGTTCACCGTCAGCGCGTAGATGTGGTAGAGCGGCAGCGGGCAGACATAGATCATGTGCTGCGGCCGCGGCTTCTTGATGAAGGCACTCTCCAGCCACAGCACGTTCTGCGCGACATTGGCCAGCACGTTGCGGTGGAGCAGGGTCGCGCCTTTCGACACGCCGGTCGTGCCGCCGGTGTACTGCAGGAAGGCGACGTCGTCGGACGCGACCTGGGCGGGCTTGAAGGTCCGCGCCGCCCCCTCCTTCATGGCGGCGTTGAACGAGACGTGGCCGGGCAGCGACCAGTTTGGCACCATTTTCCTGACGCGGCGCACGACCAGATTGACGATCGTGCCCTTCAGCGCGCCGAGCATGTCACCCATCGAGGCGACGACGATGTGCTTCACGTCGGTCTTCGCCACGCACGCCTGGAGCGTCGCGGCAAAGTTCTCGAGGATGACGATCGCCTCTGCGCCGGAATCCTTCAGCTGGTGCTCGAGTTCGCGGGGCGTGTACAGCGGATTGACGTTGACGACCGTCAGCCCGGCGCGCATCACGCCCATCATGACGACCGGATACTGGAGGACGTTCGGCATCATGATGGCGACGCGGGCGCCCTTCTTGAGCCCCCTTGCCTGCAGCCAGGCCCCGAAGGCCGAAGAGAGGCGTTCCATGTCGCTGAAGCTGAGCGACTTGCCCATGCAGGTGAAGGCCGGTTGGCCCGTGTACTTTCGGCACGCGTTGACCAGGAGTTCGCCGATCGACTCCGCCGGCAGGGGGCCGATCTCCGGCGGCACGACGCTCGGATAGCTTTTCAGCCAGGGCTTTGCGGCGGAACTCGTCGTCATCGTTTCGGGCCTTTCCTTTGTCGCCTGCCGCCTTGCCGCGGGGGTCGCCTGACTTGCTGCGCTGCCGGCCGGCGCTGCCACGGGCTTCGCCGAGGGCTCCTTGGCCGTCGTCGATGATGCGGCGGCCTTCACCGGTTTGGTTGTTGCCGCCGCCGGGGCTGCAGCCTTGGGCGCGCCGGCGGCGGGTTTGCGGGATTTCGCCGGCGTTGCCTTGGCGGCTTGCACAGGCTTGGCCGCTGCCGCGGAATCCTTTGCCGGAGCGGTCGGCGCGGGCTTTGCCGATCTTGCCGGCCTGGACGGTGCCGCGGCGGCCTTGGACGACGCTGCGGTCGCCTTTGGCGTCGGCGTCTTGGCCGTCGGCATTTTCGCCGCAGCCTGCTTCTCTTCCGCCGGCCGAGGTGCCGGTTTCGTTGCGCCCTTGCGTGTCGCCGGTTTCGCCGCGCCGCTCTTCGCTGTCGTCTTGGCCAAGTCTTCCTCCCGCCGTTGGATCGCGATCCCTCCCGGCCGTTGCCGCTCCGGTTCCTGGCCGGCTACGCGCGCTCCCTGTCCCCTGCTATCTATGGCGACCGAAGCTGGGAAGGCAAGGCGTCGAGACGGGCGCACTACTGTCCGAAACCGGCATGACTGCCGATGAACTCCAGTTCCGCCTCGGTACTCGGCCGCCCGAGCGCGCGGTTGCGATGCGGGAAGCGGCCGAAGCGGGCGATGATGTCGCGGTGTTCGACCGCGTATTTCTCCCCGTCGCTGCCGGCGAAGAGACCGACGCAACGCTCCTGGTCGGCGATGTTCTCCGAATGCATGAACGGCATGTAGAAGAAGCTCCGGCGGGTTGCTTCGACTGCCTGGTCGAAGCCGGCGGCGAGCGCATTGCGCGCCAGGGCCAATGCCAGCGGATCGGAGGCGAAGGCCTCGGCCTTGCCGCGGAACATGTTGCGCGGAAACTGGTCGAAGACGATCACCGCGGCCAACGCGGCCTGCGTGTCGAGAAGCGCGGCCGCCGGGACGTTCTCCCGCCAGGCGCGCCAGGTCGGTTCGAAGCGCCGCCGGATCGCCTCGTCGGTGGCGTCGTTGCGGGTGAACCAGTCCTCGGGGCCGAGTTCCCCGAACCAGTAGGCGAGTATCTCGTCGCTTTCGGATGTTTTCATTGTAGCCCTCCAGCGGTTGCGGCTCGATCGTTGCCGCGCGTCGTCGCGAATGCAACCGCTTTCGCAAGCGATGCGATGGGTGCCGAAAGGGAAGTCGCCGGGGTGTTCCAATGTCATATGATCTTTGCTTATATGGCCGCTTGCCGAGCCTGCTGGAGGGGCTTGGAACAACAAACGGGAGTGCGAAATGCTGAAAAAACTGGCCTTTGCGGCCACCCTGATGGCCGCGACCGCCCTCAGTGGCGTAGCGAGCGCGAAAACGCTCGTCTACTGCTCGGAAGGCTCGCCCGAAGGATTCGACCCTGCGCTCTATACGGCCGGCACGACGTTCGACGCCTCTTCGCGCCCGGTGTACAACCGTCTGCTCGAGTTCGAACCCGGGAACACCAATCCCGTTCCGGCCCTCGCCGAGAGCTATGAGGTCTCCGACGACGGCCTGCAGTACACCTTCAAGCTGCGTCCGGGCGTCAAGTTCCAGACCACCGAATTCTTCACGCCGACCCGCGACATGAATGCGGACGACGTGATCTTCTCCTTCGAACGCCAGCTCAAGCCCGACCATCCCTGGCACCAGTACGTCGCCGGCGCCGCATGGGAATATTTCAACGGCATGGGGTTCCCCGACCTGATCGCTTCGATCGAGAAGGTCGACGACATGACGGTGAAGTTCACGCTGAAACAGAAGGAGGCTCCCTTCATCGCCAACCTCGGCATGGACTTCGCGTCGATCATGTCGAAGGAATATGCCGACAAGCTCGAGGCCGAGGGCAAGAAGGAACAGCTGAACCAGATGCCGGTCGGCACCGGTCCGTTCGCCTTCGTCGCCTACCAGCAGGACGCCGTGATCCGCTACAAGGCCAATCCCGACTACTGGGGCGGCAAGGAGAAGATCGACGACCTCGTCTTCGCCATCACGACCGACGCAGCGGTCCGTTTGCAGAAGCTGAAGGCCGGCGAGTGCCACATCTTCCCCTACCCGAATGCGGCAGATGTCGAGGCCATCAAGGCCGACCCGAGCCTCAAGGTCATGGAGCAGGAAGGCCTGAACATCGCCTACCTCGCCTTCAACACCAAGCAGCCGCCCTTCGACCGCACCGAAGTACGCAAGGCGCTCGCCCAGGCGGTCAACAAGCAGGCGATCGTCGATGCGGTGTTCCAGGGTCTCGCCACCCCTGCGACCAACCCGATCCCGCCGACCATGTGGTCGTACAACAAGGCGATCGAGGACGACAAGTACGACCCTGCCGCGGCCAAGGCAGCGCTCGAAGCCGCCGGCATCAAGGATCTTTCGATGAAGATCTGGGCGATGCCTGTGGCGCGTCCCTACATGCTGAATGCCCGCCGCGCCGCCGAGCTGATCCAGGCCGACTTCGCCGCCGTCGGCGTCAACGCCGAGATTGTCTCCTACGAATGGGCAGAATACCTGAAGCTGTCGAAGGCGGTGGACCGCGACGGCGCCGTGATGCTCGGCTGGACCGGCGACAACGGCGATCCGGACAACTTCCTGCACACGCTGCTCGGCTGCGCCGCGGTCGGCGGCAACAACCGCGCCCAGTGGTGCAACGAGGAGTTCGACAAGATCGTCAACGCCGCGAAGGTGACCGTCGATCAGGCCGAGCGCGCCAAGCTCTACGAGGAGGCGCAGGTGGTCTTCAAGCGTGAGGCGCCGTGGATCACGCTCGACCACAGCCTGGTCGTGATGCCGATGTCGGCAAAGGTTTCGGGCTACGTCATGAGCCCGCTCGGCCACCATTCGTTCAGTGGCGTGGACATCGCCGAGTAACGGGCGCCGACCATCTGCAGAAGGGGGGCGCCCGCGGGCCGGGCGCCCCCGTTGCATAGCGCGGCTACGGATCTCCGGTCGAAAGGCTCGACATGCTCCGCTTCCTCCTCG
>DUSC01000080.1 GCA_012842935.1 Hyphomicrobiales bacterium
ACCATGTCCTATGTCGACCTGAACCGGTCGGGCGTGGCGCTGATGGAGATCGTGTCGAAGCCCGACATCCGTTCGTCCGAGGAGGCCAGGGCCTATCTCACCAAGCTCCGCACCATCCTGCGCTATCTCGGCACCTGCGACGGCAACATGGACGAGGGCTCGATGCGCGCCGACGTCAATGTCTCCGTGCGCCAGCCGGGCGCGCCGTTCGGCACGCGGTGCGAGATCAAGAACGTCAACTCGATCCGTTTCGTCGCCCAGGCGATCGAATACGAGGCGCGCCGCCAGATCGCCATACTCGAGGACGGCGGCACGATCGACCAGGAGACCCGCCTGTTCGACCCGGTGAAGGGCGAGACCCGGTCGATGCGCTCGAAGGAAGAGGCGCACGACTACCGGTACTTCCCCGATCCGGACCTCCTGCCGCTCGAGTTCGACCAGGCCTATGTGGACGCGCTTGCGGCCGGGCTTCCCGAACTTCCCGACGACAAGAAGGCGCGCTTCACCTCCGTCATGGGACTTTCGGCCTACGACGCATCGGTGCTCGTCTCGGAAAAGACGATCGCCGACTATTTCGAGAAGGTGGCGGCCGGCCGCGACGGCAAGACGGCGGCGAACTGGGTCATCAACGATCTCCTCGGCGCGCTCAACAAGGCCGGCAAGTCCATCGACGAATCGCCGGTCTCTCCGGACCAGATCGGCGCCATCATCGACCTGATCCGCGACGGCACGATCTCCGGCAAGATCGCCAAGGACCTGTTCGAGATCGTCTGGAACGAGGGCGGCGATCCGCGGGCGCTGGTCGAGAGCCGCGGCCTGAAGCAGGTCACCGACACGGGCGCCATCGAGAAAGCCGTGGACGAGGTCATCGCGGCCAATCCGGACAAGGCCGAGCAGGCCCGCGCCAAGCCGACCATGGCCGGCTGGTTCGTCGGCCAGGTGATGAAGGCGACCGGGGGCAAGGCCAATCCGCAGGCGGTGAACGAACTCGTGAAGCAGAAACTCGGCATCGAGGGCTGAGCGATGTTCGTTCGCACGGCGTCGAAGCGCGACCTCGACGCCGTCCGCGCGCTGCTCGGCGAGGCCTGGCACGCCACCTACGATCCGATCTACGGGCCCGAGCGCGTCGCGGCGATCACCGCCGACTGGCATTCGCTGGCGTCGCTGCGCGAGCAGCTCGAGCGGCCGCGTTCGGAATTCCTCGTCGCCGACGACGGCGAGGCGATCGGCGGCATGGCCTATGCATCGGCCGACGAGAGCGGGCGCACCGTCATGCTCCACCAGCTCTACGTGCGGCCCGCCATGCAGGGCAGGGGCGTCGGCGGCATACTGCTCGGCGAGGTCTTCGACAGCTTCCCCGAAGCCGAGCGCATCCGGCTCGAGGTCCAGGAGGCAAACCTCGGGGCAGTCGCGTTCTACGAAGCCGCCGGTTTCGTCCGCGCCGGGCGGACATCCAACTGCGGACGCGACCAGTCCGGCATTCCCGCCCTCGTTATGGAACGCCGCCTTGCCTGACCGTCGCGGCCCGCTGAGACGCGTGGCCGCTCAGTCGCCGATCTCGTCGATGCAGGCAGCGAGCGTATCGGGCATCCGGCAGTATTTGCGCGAGGCCCCGCAACGGTCGTCGGTGACCACCACCACCGTTCCGCCGAGCGTCCGGCACTCATACGCGGAGAGCTCGGCGACCGTGGCGCCGCCGCCGGCGGTACCTCCGGTCGTTCCTCCGGTGGCCTTGAGGCCGCCCTTCAGCTTGCCGGCCTGGAGCGTCTTGGCCGTCGCCTGGCCGGCGGTCGTGGTCTTGTCGACGGCATGACCAGGCGTCGCCGTTGCGGTTGCCAGCAGCACGACGGATGTCCAGCAAAGCATCGTTCTCATGGCGCGTCTCCTCGAAGTTCGTCGCCGGCGAACGACGGCCTGGCCCAGAAGCCGCCCGGCGCCGGCATTTCCGCCCTGTTCCACGAAGCGCCTTCTCGCGATCGGTTTCATCTCCCGTACGGGTGAGGACCGGCAGATCCCTGCGGACCCCGTCCGGCTCGCCGCGCGAGCGGGACGGCGCGGGTGGCGGGGACCGGTCCTCCCGCGGGCCGGATTTTCCCGCCCGGAACCGGCGTTAGCAGGCGCGAGGGTCGGATGGCGCCTATTGCGCGGTGGATTTCGGCTTGGGCGAGCCTTCCGGCAGCATCTTCCGGCCCGGCATCCCGCCCGGCTGCGGCGTGACGTCCGCTTCCGGGGCGATCGTGCCGACGTCGGGCACCGTGCCGCCGCCTCCGCCGCCGGCATGCTCGACGACGCCCTGGCAATTCTTCAGCGTGCCCAGCGACGTTCCGCCGTCCGGGCGCGGGTTCCGGCACGCGACGCCGTTGAAACCCGAGCATCGGCCGGGGTCGTTCGACGGCGCGGCAAGGACCTTTGTTTCCACCGTCACCGTATTGCCGCGCTGAACCTCGCACGAGCATTCACAGGTGATCTGGCTGAAGTCGGGCTTCTTCTGTCGTGCACCGGCATTGCCGACGGGCGAAAGAAGAATGATCGCGAGCGTGGCCGCTTGCGCGAAGCCGGCGGCGATGCGTCCGGCCGGTGATCCGGGCATGGCTGTTTCTCCCTTGTTGTCCGCCCCCGGCAGTTCCTTGAATTCATCCGCCTCTTCCGCCGCCGGTCCTCGGCAGCACCGGCGGCGACAGTTCGCGCAGAAGGAGTTCGAGCTGACGCTGGTCGCCGGTGCCAGTCTTGTCGAACACCGCGGCGAGCTGCGACTTGACCGTGCCGTCGGAGACACCCGTCGAAAGGGCGATCTCGCCGCGCGTCAGGCCCGCCGCAACTTTCGCCGCGACGCGCTTCTCGGCGGCGGTCAATCCGAACAACGCCCCGATCGCGTCGATGGCGGGTTGGGGCGAGGCTCCCTGTGCCGCGACGAAGACCGCTGCCGCGGCGCGCGACGAAATCCGTGACGAGGGGTCGCGCCGCGCCAGCGGAAGCACATGGGCGACGGCTGCAACCGGCGCGCCGGCGAGCGGCACGTCGATCCCGGCCGGACCCAGGGCAAACTCGTCGCGGACGCCCAGCGCCACCGCGCGTGCGATCGCGGCATTGGCATGGGAGTAGCGGAACTGCAGTCGGCCGCGCGGCGCTGCGGCGATTCCTCCTTCGGCAAGGACCGCTTCCGCCGCCGGATTGGCGTAGAGGACGTGGCAATCCTCGCCGACGATGACGATCGGAACCCCGAGGTGATCGACGATGGTGCGGAACAACGCGGTCGCCCGCCGTTCGCTCTCGAACAGGTCGGAAATCATCACCGCACGGCGCACATGGGGCGCCAGCAGCGCGACGACGTCGATGTCCTCGGTCGTGATGGGCCGGCGATCCTTGTCGGTGACGACCATCAGGGAGCCGACACGCGACGGCCGCTTCATCAACGCGACCCAGAAGAAATCGTCGAGGCGGTTCGGGACGACCCATTCGCGCGCGATGCGGCTGTCGAGCCAGGCCTGCCGCGTGCCGGGACCCTGCAGCGCATAGACCGAATCGACGGTGAACGGAACGTCGATCTCCATCTTCGGCAGCGCCGCATAGAAGGGGACCTTCGACCCGTAGTCGGACATCAGCGGCCGCAGCAGGGCCGGATCGCCGCAGGTTTCCGACATGCGCAGCGTGCCGCCGTCCGTGTCGACGACCGCGAGCATGGCGAGGCGTCCCTCGCAGGCCTCGCAGATGCTCCCGAGCGTGCTCTGCCAGAGCGCAGGATCGGCCACCGAATCGTAGACCGCTTCGACGATTTCGGGCAGATTCCGTCGGCGGGCCAACGCGTTCATCGGCATTATGCCTCGCAGGCGCCGGCCACGGCCGGCGCAGTCTCCCCGGATGGAGAGTAACGCAGCGTCGGCGAGCGTTCAACGGCCGCATTCGGCGCTATCGCCGGAGGCGGAGGGCGGCGGCGGGATCGGCTGAGCTACTCGCCGATCGTTTGTGACGATGCGGCGATTCTCGGCTAGAACGCCGCGCTGGAATGCCGGCCGACAGGGAGGAAGCGATGGGCGAGGACGCCGCGGCGAAACTGGTGATCCGGCCGGCACGGCGGGACGATGTCGCGGCGCTCGCCGCGCTGTTCGCCGCCGATTCGCTCGGCGGCCATGGCGACAGCGCCGATCCGGCCGCCTTGCCCGACTATCTCGCGGCGTTCGACAGGATCTCCGCCAGCGCGAATGATCGGCTCTATGTCGCCGAGATCCGGGGAGCGATCGTGGGAACCTTCCAGACCACGCTGATCACGTCGATGTCGGGGCGCGGTTCGACCAACATGAACGTCGAGGCCGTACAGACTCGCGGCGACATGCGGGGCAGGGGGATCGGCGCGGCGATGATGCGCTTCGCCATCGAGCGGGCACGAGAGGCCGGCGCGCGCCAGGTGCAGCTGACGTCGAACAACAGCCGCATAGCCGCCCACCGCTTCTACGAGCGGCTCGGCTTCGCCCGAAGCCACGCCGGCTTCAAGCTGAAGCTCCGCTGACGGGCGCGACGGGCGCAGCCGCTTCGCTTGCCGCGAGCTCGGAAATGTAGTCGACGAACTCCGGATCCTCGCCCACCAGCAACTGCGGCAGGGCGTTGCGGAAGTCCTCGCGACGGCACCATTCGCGCATGAAGTCCTCCCAGGACCGCCAGCGGCGCAGCTTCCGCTCGGACATCCCGCGTTCGTAGCCGACCACATAGGCGCGCTCGAACAGCGAGATCAGGATGCCGAACATGGTGAGCATCCGCTCGGTCTGTTCTTCGGAAAGGCCCTTGGTGGCCTCGCGGGACTGGAGCTTCAGGTCGGGATTGTCCAGCGCCAGGCGCAGGAAGTCGATGTAGCCGTCGGACAGGCGCTGGTAGATTTCCTCTTCCTCGTTCTCGCGTTCCTTGCGCTGCTCGTAGATGAAGACGAAGATCGCGAGCGGCAGGCCGATCACGGTGACGGCATAGCTCAGCATCTCGAGAATGGTCATCAGGTCCATGGGGGCACTGCTCCGCCTCGAGCGACGATAGTGCGGCGTGCTGCCCCTTGCCAGCGCCTTCGGCGGGAGCCATAAGGCAGTGGCCGCAGCGCGGCCGGCGACGAGGACCTTCGATGAAGAAATTCCTGCTGCAGTTTTTCACGTGGTGGAACGGCCAGACGCTCGGCACGCGTTTCCACACCTGGCGCCACGGCGTGCGGGTCGGCGAGGACGAGTTCGGCAACGTCTACTACGAGGGCGGAAAGGACTCCGAGGGCCGCATGCGGCGCTGGGTGATCTTCCCGGACACCTCCGAGGCGACGGCCATCCCGCCCGGCTGGCACGGCTGGATGCATCATCGCGTCGACACGCCGCCGACGAAGGAGAACTACAAGCCGCGCGCCTGGCAGAAGCCTCACCAGCCCAACCTGACGGGCACGCCTGCCGCGTATCGCCCCAAGGGTTCCGTGCTCGGCGCCGGCCATCGTCCGCAGGTCACCGGCGACTACGACGCGTGGACGCCCGGCAACTGACGGACAAGGCGGTCTTTTGTCGCCACAATTCCCGCGTAAGGGTCGCCGGCATGAATTCCTGCCGGCCACGCTTTTGGCCGCCAAGCGCGACGGTTCACGCATGCCGATGGCCCACTACCTTCTTGCGATGACGAGGCACCTTGCCGCTGTCGCGGTGGCCGCCTTCCTCGCCGTCCTCGCGGCGGGTTCCGCCCATGCCGAGCGGATCGCCAATCCGGTCGCCGAGTTCACCGGCGTCGACAAGATCACAGGGCGAATCATCACCTTCGACGTCTATATCGACGAGACGGTCCAGTTCGGTGCCCTCCAGGTGACCCCGCGTGTCTGCTACTCGCGCCCGAAGGAGGAGGAGCCGAAGACGGACTCCTTCGTCGAGGTGGACGAGATCACGCTCGATCGCAAGATCCGCCGCATCTTCACCGGATGGATGTTCGCCGAGAGCCCCGGGCTGAACGCCGTGGAGCACGCCGTCTATGACGTCTGGCTGAAGAGCTGCAAGCAGCAGTCGGACGTGCCCCCGCCGGATACGGCCAAGGCCAACTGAGCGGGCGTTGCCGCCGCATTGCGGACGGCCGGTTCAGGCTTCCCGCCCTTTCGCTGGATTGAAGCTGGCCTCGCCGCTCAGAGCGTCCGCCAGCAGCTTCTCGTATCTGCGCCGGGGAATGTCGACGGCGCCGAACCGCTTCAGATGCTCGGTGGTGAACTGGGTGTCGAGCAGGACGAAGTTCCGGTCGCGCAGGCGCTCGACCAGATGAACGAGGCAGACCTTCGAGGCGTCGCGCTCACGCGAGAACATGCTCTCGCCGAAGAACGCGCGGCCGAGGCTGACGCCATAGAGGCCGCCGACCAGACGGCCTTCGCGCCATGCCTCGACAGAGTGGCAGTGACCGCGCCGGTGGAGTTCCTGATAGGCCTCGCGGATCGGCGCGTTGATCCAGGTCGATGCGCGGCTCTCGCCGGTCTCGGCGCAGCCCTCCATGACGCCGGCGAAATCACAGTCGTAGCGGATCTCGAAGCGGCCCTGCCGTATTGTCTTGGCGAGGCTCTTTGGCACGTGGAAGGCGTCGAGCGGGATGATGCCCCGCGTTTCGGGCCGGACCCAGAAAACTTCCGGGTCGTCCGCATTCTCCGCCATCGGGAAGACGCCCGAGGCGTAGGCCTTGAGCAGCAGGTCGGGCGGGATCCGGTATCCGGGCGCGAAGGGCCGGCTCATCCGTGGCTACGCCGTTTCGGCCAGGTACTTTTCCAGCCAGTGGATGTCGTAGTCGCCATTGGCGATGTCGGGATTGCCGACGAGGTCGCGGAACAGCGGCAGCGTCGTCTTCACCCCGTCGACGACGAATTCGTCGAGCGCCCGGCGCAGGCGCATCATGCATTCGACGCGATTGCGGCCGTGCACGATCAGCTTGCCGATCAGGCTGTCGTAGTAGGGCGGGATGCGGTAGCCGGAATAGGCGCCGGAATCGACACGGATGCCCAGCCCGCCCGGCGTGTGGAAATGCGTGATCGTGCCGGGCGACGGCGTGAAGGTGCGCGGGTCCTCGGCATTGATGCGGCATTCGATGGCATGGCCGGAGAACTTGATCTCGTCCTGGCGGACCGAAAGGCCGCCGCCCGAAGCGACGCGGATCTGCTCGTGGACGAGGTCGATGCCGGTGATCGCTTCCGTTACCGGATGCTCGACCTGGAGGCGCGTGTTCATCTCGATGAAGTAGAACTCGCCGTCCTCGTAGAGGAACTCGATCGTGCCGGCCCCCGAATAGCCGAGGTCGGCCATCGCCTGGGCGCAGATGCCGCCGATGCGCGCGCGCTCCTCGGTGTTCAGCGCCGGGGAATTCGCCTCTTCCCAGACCTTCTGGTGGCGGCGCTGCAGCGAGCAGTCGCGCTCGCCTAGATGCACGGCCCTGCCGGCGCCGTCGCCGACGATCTGGACCTCGATGTGGCGCGGCTTTTCGAGGAATTTCTCGATGTAGACGGCATCGTCGCCGAAGGCCGCGCCCGCTTCGGAGCGGGCCGTCGCCAGCGCGACGGGCAGGTCTTCGGCCGAACGCGCCACCTTCATTCCACGTCCGCCGCCGCCGGCCGACGCCTTGACGATCACCGGGAAGCCGATTTCGGCGGCGATGCGCGCCGCCTCGCGATCCTCCGTGACGGCGCCGTCGGAGCCGGGGACGACCGGGATACCGAGGCGCCTGGCGGTGCGCTTGGCCTCGATCTTGTCGCCCATGATGCGGATGTGATCGCCGCTCGGGCCGATGAAGGTGATCTTGTGAGCTGCCAGTATGTCGGCGAAGCGTGCGTTTTCGGACAGGAAACCGTAGCCGGGGTGAACGGCGTCGGCGCCGGTGATCTCGCAGGCCGCGACGATCTGGTGGATGTTCAGATAGGAATCGCGCGACGGCGGCGGGCCGATGCACACGCTCTCGTCGGCGAGACGCACATGCATGGCGTCGACGTCGGCGGTCGAATGGACGACGACGGTGCGGATGCCGAGCTCCTTGGCGGCGCGCAGCACCCGGAGCGCGATCTCGCCGCGGTTGGCGATCAGGATCTTGTGGAACACCGGCCCGTTCTCTCCAAACCTATTCCACGACCACCAGCGGCTCGCCGTATTCCACCGGCTGCGCGTCCTCGAAGAGGATCGCGGTGACGATGCCGGCGCGGGGCGAGGGGATCTGGTTCATCGTCTTCATCGCCTCGATGATGAGCAGCGTCTGGCCTTCGCGGACCCGCTGTCCCAGCTCGATGAACGGCGTGGCGCCGGGCGACGGCGATGCGTAGGCGGTGCCGACCATCGGCGACGTGACGGTGTTCTTCGAGGTGTCGGCCGCGGCGGGCGCTGCCGGTGCCGTCGGCGGCGCTGCGGGGGGCGGAGCCGCAACCGGGGCGGCAGCGACCGGCGCCGGCTGCGCAACGGCGTGTACGGCCTGCGCCTGACGCGACACGCGCACCTTGAGATCGCCCAGCTCGACCTCGATCTCGGTCAGGTTGGTGTCGTTCAGGATGCCGGCGAGGTCGCGGATCAGTTGCTGGTCGACACCGGATTTCTTGATCGGCATTGCGTGTCGCTTTCCTTTTCTTCGTGTCGCCCGGTCAGACGCGCGCGGCCAGCGCCCTGAGCGCCAGGGCGTACCCCGCCGGTCCGAAGCCGCAGATCATTCCCAGCGAGACAGGCGCGATCATCGACCGGTGCCGGAACGGCTCGCGGGCGTGGATGTTGGACAGGTGGACCTCGACCACCGGCAGCGGCGCCACGGCGCGGATGGCGTCGTGCAGGGCGATGGAGGTGTGGGTGTAGGCACCGGCATTGAGAACCAGTCCGGCGGCCTTCTCGCCGGCTTCCTGGATCCAGTCGACGAGGATGCCTTCATGGTTCGACTGGCGGAACTCGATCCCGATACCCAGTTCCGCGGCGAGGGCACGGCAGTCCGATTCGATCCCGGCGAGGTCGGTCCCGCCATAGATGCCCGGCTCGCGCTTGCCGAGCATGTTCAGGTTGGGACCGTTGAGAACGAAGACCGTCTTCAATTCGCAAACCTCTCCGCGCGCCGTATCGGCCGCGCGAACCCTCTATAGTCGTCAAGTTCCGCCGCGGAAAGAGCGCCGCGGGCCGGTTTTCCACTGTCGGCGGACGATTGTCGGCCGTGCTCCACGGAAATCAGCAGGTGGCGTCGGCGAGGCAGGCGCGGGCGGCGGCGATCTTCTCGCTCAGCACCTCCCGGCCGAGCGCACCGAAGACAACCTCGTTGCCCACCACGTAGGAGGGCGTACCCGTGATGTGGAGCTTGTTGGCGAGATCGTAGGTCTGCGAGAAGACTTCCGTGATGCCCGGATCCTTCATCGCCTCGCGCAGCTTCGCCTCGTCGGCCCCGAGTTCGAGCGCGATCTTGATCGCGCTCGCCTCGCCGGCCCGTCCCTGGCCGCCGAGCAGGCGGGTGTGGAACTCGCCGTACTTCTCGGGCATCAGCCTGTGGAACGCCTGGGAGACGACGTGGGCCTTCTGCGAATCCGGGCCGAGGATCGGGAACTCCTTGAGCACGAAGCGGAGGTCCGGATCGTTGGCGACGAGCGCCCGCATGTCTTCCAGCGCCCTTTTGCAGTAGCCGCAATTGTAGTCGTAGAACTCGACGATGGTGACCTTGCCCTCCGGGTTGCCGACGACGCCGTCATGGGCGGCGTTGAAGATCGTATCCCTGGCGGCCCTGATGGTCTCGAGCTGCGCGATGCGCTCCTCTTCCTTCTGTTTCGCCTCGATTTTCGACTGCATCTCGAGCAGGATCTCCGGGTTCTTCAGCAGGTAGTCATGGACGATCTCCTCGACCTCCTTGCGGTCGATTTCCCGGGCCTGGGCCATGATCTGCGGCGTGTCGCCGGCGACCGCGGGCTGCGGCTTGCCCGAGAGGTAGCCGAAAGCAAGCATCGCGAAGGCCGTCGCGATTCCGGTGGTCCCGAGGAGGATTGCCCGTGTCATGTCTTTCCCGTTCCGTGGTTGCGGCGCGAAGCGGTTCTCACTTCTTGCCGGGTGCCTTGTAGTTGATGATGTCCTGTGCACGGACCCAGGCCGGCGAGCCGCGCTTCAGTTTCTGCTGAGCCCGAGCGGCGAAGACCTTCGCGTCCTGATAGACACCCGAGTAGAAGTATCCCTCCGCTGTGGCCAGTTCGGCCTCGCCGATCTCGCCCAGCTGGCCATAGGCCTGGGCGAGATACCGGTAGGCGCTGATGTTCTCGCGGTCGCGGTCGATTCCCTTGCGGATTTCGGCCACCGCCTTCTCCACCGCGTCCGGCTTGCCGGTGGCGAGGAGCGCCTGCCCGTAGGAGACCTGGAGGATGCCGGACTTCGCCGGATCGAGCTTGACGGCGCTGGCATAGGCCTGGGCGGCCTCCGCCGGCTTGTTGGCCTTGATCAGGATGTCGCCGCGCAGCTCGTGGAAGTACGGATTCTTCGGATGTGCCTTGATCAGGGCGTCGACCTTCTGCAGGGCGCTCTTCGGACTGCCGTAGAGATAGGTGGCGATCGCGTCGCCATACATCATCGCCAGCCCGCGGGGATCCTTCCTCAGCAGCCTGCTCGCCGCCGCCTGGCCCTGCGTGTAGACCGCGATCTTGGCGCGCATCATGTCGTGGCGCTCTTGCAGCGCTTCGGGGTCCTTCTTGTCGAAATAGGGGCTCTTCTGGGCCAGCGTCTGCAGGTTGGCGATGCGATCGCGCGGCATCGGATGGCTGACCTGATAGGGGTCGACCCGGGTGCCGGACAACGAAAGCGCGCTGGCGAAACGGCCGAAGGTGGTCAGCATGCCTTTCGCCGACTGGCCGGTCGCCTCGAGATAGTCGAGCGCCGATCGATCGGCGGTCGCCTCTTCGGTGCGCTGATAGCCGAGCAGGCCGCGACGCGCCATTTCCGTGGCGCCGAGCGCGATGCCGCTGCCGGCCTGGGCGATGCTGCCGCTCTTGGTCGCGGCGCCGGCAATCGTCGCGCCGACGCCGAGCAGACCCGCCACGATCGCCATGGTCTGGGCGCGTGCAAGCTGCTCGCGCAGGCGCTCCTGGTGGCCGCCGGCGATGTGGCCGGCCTCATGCGCGATGACGCCGATGATCTCGTTCGGCGTTTCCGATGCCAGCAGCGCCCCGGTGTTGATGAACATCCGCCGCCCGGCGACGAAGGCGTTGAAGCTCGGGTCGTTGACCAGGACGATGTTGACGCCGCTGTTGGCGAGGCCCGCCGCCTTGAAGATCGGCCGCGCGTAGTCGCGCACCAGCGCCTCGATCTCGGCGTCCCGGACGACGGGTATGCTGTTCTGCTGGGCCTGCGCGGGCGCTGTGAAAACGCCGCCGATGAGGACCGAGCCGGCGACGAGCGCACGGATCAGCCGGCTCCGGGCCGGAATGTTGAGAGACGGGTTCCGCATGGCTGGAGGCACAGGTAGACCAGCGCTCAATCGTTGGGAAGAAGGGGTCCGGAACATCATGAACTTGTGATTTCCACAGCATTCCGGCATTTGTGCGACCGGGCGGGCAGGTGGTTCACGACGGAAGGCGGTCCGGCAGATGGCAGTCTCGATTTCCCGGCGGGGGGCCGTCGAGCCGTTCCACGCCATGGACGTTCTGGCCGAGGCGAACCGGCTGAAATCGCTCGGCCGACCGGTCATTTCGATGGCCGTCGGCCAGCCGTCCGATCCGGCGCCGGCCGCGGTCCGCGCGGCGGCGATGCGTGCCCTCGAGGACGGGCGCATCGGCTACACCGACTCCCTCGGCATGGCGCCGCTGCGCGAGGCGATCTCGGCCCATTACGGCGAACACTACGGCGTCGACGTGCCGGCGTCGCGGATCGTCGTCGCAACCGGCTCGTCGGCCGCCTTCAATCTCGCCTTCCTGGCCATGTTCGACCCCGGCGACCGGGTCGCCATCGCCGCGCCCGGCTATCCGGCCTACCGCAACATCCTCGCGGCGCTCGGCGTCGAGGTCGTCGAGATCGAACTGCGTGGGGCCGGGCACCTGACCGCGGCCCATCTCGTCGAGTCCAACCGCGCTAGGCGGCTGAAGGGGGTCCTCTTCGCCAGTCCCGCCAATCCGACCGGCGCCGTCATTCCGCGCGCCGACCTCGAGGCCCTCCTGGGCGCCGCACGCGATCTCGGCATCGCCGCCATTTCCGACGAGATCTACCACCGGCTGGCCTATTCGGCGCCAGACGTGACGGCGCTCGCCTTCGACCCCGACTGCACCGTCATCAACTCTTTCTCGAAGTACTACTGCATGACGGGCTGGCGCATCGGCTGGATGGTGGCGCCGGAGCCGCTGGTCAGGCAGATCGAGCGTATCCAGCAGAGCCTCTACATCTCCGCGCCCGAACTGTCGCAGATCGCTGCGGTGGAGGCGTTTTCCGCGACGGCTGAACTCGAAGCGGTCAAGACCCGCTATGCAGCCAACCGCAGGCTCCTGCTCGAACGCCTTCCCGGCCTCGGCTTCCGCCTCGCCGCGCCGATGGACGGCGCGTTCTACGCCTATTGCGACGTCTCCGCCCTGACTAACGACAGCATGGATTTCGCCCGGCGTCTCCTCGCCGAGGCCCATGTTGCCGTCACCCCGGGACGCGATTTCGATCCCGTCGAGGGGCATCGGCACCTGCGCCTGTCCTATGCCGGACATCCGGGAGAGATCGCGGCGGCCGTCGACCGGATCGGCCGGTGGCTTGGTCAGCGCGTCTGATGCAGGAATAAGAAAACCGGGGACTTGCCCCGGTTTCTTCAGGCCATTTCCTTATCCGGCTCAGAGGAAGCCTTTCCTTTGCCACCAGCCGGCTTTCTTCGGCTTCTGTTCCACGTCGGGCGTCGAGGAGATCAGGACGGGCACCGACGGTGCTTCGTCCGCCGTCCGGCGGCGGCTGGGACGTTCCGACGCCTGTTCCGCGGCGGCTGCCCCGACCGGTTCCTCCTCGGCGGCGGGCGTTTCGGCGGCTTCGGCTGCCGGCTCCGCGGCCGGTTCGACGGCAACCGCCTCGGCGGCCGCTTCCGCTGCCGCGGCCTCTTCCTTCTTCGGTCTGGCGACGCGGCGCGCACGCTTCGGCTTCGCTGGCGCGGCGTCCTCCTCGGCGGCCGGCTCGTTCGCGGCGGCCGGCGCCTCGGTCTCGGGATCGGGCACGGCTTCGGGCGCGGCCACGGTCTCGGCGCCGCTCTCCCCGGTCTCGCCGACCGTGGCCTCCGTTGCGGCCGGGCCGCCTTCCGCGTCGCGGTTGCGGCGTCCGCCGCGCTTGCCGCGCCGGCGCTTCTTGCGCTCGCCTTCTGCCGCAACTGGGACGGCCGCGGCCGCCGCCGTTTCCGGCGTCACGGCCTCTTCGCCGCCCTCGTCATCGTCCTCGCCCCCGTGAGCGGAGGCATCGACCTCGGCCGATCCGGATGCCGGCGC
>DUSC01000081.1 GCA_012842935.1 Hyphomicrobiales bacterium
ATCACTCGACCCCGAAGGTCTCCGCTCAGGCTCCTCGTCATCATCACCTCCTGGCAAATCACCAGGACCAGTGAATCAGACAAGGCCGCCCGCGTGAATCCTCAAACCGACTCTGCGTTCATCGAAGTCGCTCTAGCGCCCTCGGTGTCCCCGGTCGTGCCGTTGAAGAAGGCATTGAGGACCACCGCGACGATCGAGGCGAGCAGGATTCCCGACTCGATCAGTGGGTGGATCGCCTGCGGCAGCCATGTCTTGAAGTCCGGCGCCACCAGCGGAATCATGCCGAAACCGATCGACACTGCGACGACGAACAGGTTGTTGCGGTTGGTCTTGAAGTCTACGCCGGAGAGGATGCGGATCCCCGTCGCGGCGACCATTCCGAACATGACCAGCCCTGCCCCGCCGAGCACGAAAGTCGGCAGCGCCTCGACGAGCGCTCCCATCTTGGGCACAAGGCCGAGGAGGATCAGGATGACGCCGCCGGCCACGCAGACAAAGCGGCTCCTCACGCCGGTAACGCCGACCAGGCCGACATTCTGCGAGAAACTCGTGTAGGGGAAGGTATTGAAGATGCCGCCGAGCAGTGTGCCGAGACCGTCGGTGCGCAGGCCGGCCGACAGCATCGGCTGGGTAACCTTCCTGCCCGTCATATCTCCCAGCGCCAGGAACATGCCGGTCGATTCGATCATGACGACAATCATGACCAGCGTCATGGTGACGATCCGGACCGGGTCGAACACCGGCGTGCCGAAACGGAACGGCGTGATGAGCGCAAACCAGCCGGCAGTGGCGACCTTGTCGAAATGCATCATGCCGAGCGTGGCGGCAATGACGCCGCCGCTGACGATCCCGAGCAGGACGGCGATGTTGGCGACGAAGCCCCTGCCGAAGCGAGCGATGGCCAGAATTGCGACGAGCACGATCGCCGAGATGATCATGTTGCCGATCGGCGCATAGGCCGGGTTCGCCGCAGAAGCCGCCAGCGCGAGCTTCTGCGGCACCGCCGGCACCGTTGAGCCCGGCTGCGCGGCCAGCTCGGTCACGGCCTTCAACCAGTCCGCATGTTCGGGCGAAACGATCTTCGGCGCGGTCGGGCCGACCGGATTGCCGAAGATCCAGTTGATGCCAATGCGCATCAGCGAGATGCCGATGACGACGATGATCGTGCCGGTCACGACCGGCGGGAAGAAGCGCAGCATGCGGCTGACCAGCGGCGCGATGACGATCCCGACGATGCCCGTCCCCATGATCGCGCCAAAGATCATGCGGGCGCCGTCGACGCCCGGATTGGCGCTGGCCATGGCAACCATCGGCCCGACCGCTGCGAAGGTGACGCCCATCATCACCGGCAGCTTGATGCCGAACCACTGGGTCGCGCCGAGCGACTGGATGATGGTGACGATGCCGCAGACGAAGAGGTCGGCCGAGATCAGGAATGCGACCTGCTCTGGCTCGAGCTTCAGCGCGCGCCCGATGATGAGCGGCACGGCGATGGCGCCGGCATACATGACCAGGACGTGCTGGATTCCGAGTACGGCAAGACGCGGTGCCGGAAGCACCTCGTCCACCGGGTGGACGGTCATCGACATCGTTTTCCCCTTCGCCCGGCGCCGGTTTCTTCGGGTTTTCTTCTGCGGCGCGTTGGTGCAGGATCAACCAGGTCGCGGATGCCCTCCATCCACTTTATTTTGAAATTCTCGCGTGATTTTCGTGAAAGTCGTCACTTGGAACATCAACGGCGTGAAGGCGCGAATCGACAACCTCCTCCACTGGCTGAAGGAGAGCGATCCCGACATCGTCTGCCTGCAGGAGATCAAGACGGTCGACGACCAGTTCCCGCGGCTGGAGATCGAGGCGGCCGGTTACAACGTCGCCACGCACGGCCAGAAAGGCTTCAACGGTGTCGCGATCCTGTCGAAGCTTCGCTTCGACGAGATCAACCGCGGCCTGCCCGGCGACGGTATGGACGGGCAGGCGCGTTTCATCGAGGGCGTGTTTTCGGTCCGGAACGCCAGGGGGGAGCCGAAGGCGCTGCGCGTCGTGTCTCTCTATTTGCCCAACGGCAATCCGGTCGGCACGGATAAGTTCGCCTACAAGCTCGCCTGGATGCGCCGGCTGGAAGACTGGGCCCAAGATCGCCTGGCGCTTGAGGAGCCGCTGGTGCTCGCCGGCGACTACAACGTCATCCCGCAACCCGAGGACGCGAAGAATCCCGACGCCTGGCTGGGCGACGCCCTTTTCCAGCCGGAGAGCCGCCAGGCGCTGCGCCGGCTCGCAGCGCTCGGTTTTACCGACGCCATCCGCGCGGTCACCGATTCCACCGACGTCTACACATTCTGGGATTACCAGGCCGGCGCCTGGCAGAAGAACAACGGTATCCGCATCGACCACCTGATGCTCTCGCCGGAAGCCGCCGACCTCCTGGTCTCGGCGTCGGTGGAGAAGCACGTGCGTGCCTGGGAGAAGCCTTCTGACCACGTACCCGCCGCGATCGAGCTGTCGCTCCAGGCCGCCTGACGCCGAGATCATCCCGACGTCGCGGCTGCGCAGTGGCCGAACCGCGGGACCGGTGATAACGTTTCTTCCATGCGCGCGCTCGCGATCGCCTTGTTTTCCGCCGCGCTGCTCCTCTCGGGGCAGCAAGCTGCGCTCGCCGATTGCAAATGCCGCGCCAACGGCCGGCTCTATGGGCACGGCGAACTGGCGTGCCTGCGGTTGACGACCGGTGATCAGCTGGCCCGCTGCGACAAGGTCCTCAACAACCCCTCGTGGAAGAAGCTCCGCGACGGCTGTCCGGAAGCGATCGTCCGCGACAACGGACCGAAGGGGCACGGAGGGGTAATCGGCCTGCGGCCGCAAGCGGACGGGCCGGTCGCGGCAGACGGATAGAGCGTCTCAATCGCCCTTGGTGAGGATATCCTGGGCGAGAGCGATCGCGGTGCGCCGGTCCGCCTCGGCGGCAAGCGCGAAGGCCTCTTCCTGCATGGTCTGGATCCAGGCTCGGTCGATCGGGCTGGCGCGTTCCAGCGCCGCCGTCATCATGGCCAGGCCCCGGACCACCTTGCCGCTTTCGAACAGCAGGTTGCCGAGAGTGGCCTGAGCGCCGGCGTGTCCCTTCTCCGCCGCGAGTTGCAGCCAGCGGCCGGCCTGGCGAACGCTTGCCTTCACGCCCCCGTCGCCCCGTAGGAACATCTTGCCCATCTCGAACTGGGCGTTGGGGTTGCGGTAGGTCGCGGCGGCACGCATGAAGTATTCCTGCGCCGCGACGGGATCGGCGCGCACCGGGCTGTCGGGGATACCCTTCTTCAGATAGCGGCCCATCGCGACCAGTGCGTCCGATACATAGCTTTCGTCGGGGCTGCCCGGCTCGACGTCCTGCTGGACGATCGCCGAAAAGAACTTGAAGGCCTCGTAATCGTTGCGTGCCACGCCGTCGCCCTCGGCGTACATTCGCGCGAGCTTCCAGCGGGCACCGATCTGGCCGTTCTCGGCGGCGTAGCGATAGGCCTCGACGGCCTGGTCCTTGTGCCCGCTCTTGTAGGCCGAGAAGCCGAAACGGAACACCGCCCAGGGGTTCGACTGCGCCTTCACGCCGGTCTTGTCGTCGAACACGTTGTCGTCAAAGGCGAGCGAGCCGGCAGTTCCTGCGCCGAGCACGGCAGCGACGAGCGCCGCCCGCGCGATGGAACGCACAGGCAGGGACGTTATGCGGATCCCGTTACCCGGCGCTCTCGCTGAACTCGTAAGGTACCTGTCGTCCATCATAGTCCTTGGCCGCGGGCGGCGCGGCATCTCCGGCCGGTCTCATCGCCCGCTCGAAGAGAGCTTCCGGGGTGCTCCGGGTTTATGGCGGGAAGTGGGCGACGAAAGACCGGGATTTTATAACGCATTGCTTCTTGCCGGAGTGTTGCGGAATCGTCACAAATCGCGACGACGATGAAGGTGCGGCCCCTTTCCGGCGACCTGCGCCCGGCCGAAGCGGACGCTTGACGACAGAGGTTCCCACCGGACAATGGCAGGACGATGAGGGCGAACGGCGAGACTGGACATTCACGCGGCGTGGCCGTGGCAGTGGCCGCCGCGGCCGTGCTCGTCGTGCTGGCTGCCGGAGGTTTCGCCGTGCAGCGAAGCGTTCGCTGGCAGCTCTACGACGGTAGCCTCCGTGCGGCCGACTACTGGTCGGCGGAACCAGCGATCCTCTCGGCAGGTCTGGGCTTCGACGGCATCATCGGCCTCGCCGAGATCACGCCGGCCAGCGTGCGGGAGGCAGGCGGCTCATGGTTCTCCGGCGCGCGCTGCACCGACGGCAGCCAGCCGTCCGACGCCGTGCGCACCAGCGCAGCCCCGGCGAGTAGAATCGGCATTTCCTTCCGCGGATACGCCGAAAGAGACGACGGGTTGCCGGTGGTGTTCAGCTGGCCGGTTGCCGGCGAGACGGTCGATCCGACGGACTTCCGTCTGACGCTGAACAACGGCGATACGGCTGTGCCGCATGCCGCCGGGCTCTTTCCCAACTGGGAGCGCAACGAACGCAACGTCGTCGTGCTGTTCGGCAATTTCGGCAACCGCGGCAGGGCCGGCGAAACCGACGCGATCTTCCCAGTCAGGCTCGACATCGTCGCCGACGCCTCCCCCCTCGTGCTTGTCGGGCCAGGTGGGCGTGAGGTCTCCGCCGTCGGCATGTCGTGGACGACGACGGAGACGCCCTACGACAGCGGCCCGCGGCTGGTCGGCGCCAAGCTGAACCGAATTGACGGCCCGCCGGCCGGCGAAGGCGGCGTCACGCTGTTCGGCCTCGCCGGCTATTTTCCCAACGACGAATTCGCCGCGTTGGGCGGCGGCGATTTCCGCCTGCGCGTGCTGACGACAGGCGGCTTCTCCCCTGACGGCGTCACCGCGCTCACGCCGAATGCGTTCGAGCGGCACTTCCGCCTCCACGCGCGCGGCGCCGACGGCAGGACCGTGCTGATCGAAAAGAGCGGCACGGACTATGCGGTATCCGGCGGCAGGATCCGTGTCGTCGGCCTTTCGGACCTCGGCGGGAAAATGGCTGCCGACCGTGACGACTGCTACGAGGAGGACCGCGACAACTATATCGACATCGTGCTCACGGGCGACGAGGCTGCTGCGCGCAGCATCACCCATGTCGAGATCCCCGCCCTGCCGGGCGGCTACGCGCCGTTCTAAAATCCCGGCGGTCCGGGACCGGAACCCTTTCCGGGGGTGCGCTACACGGCCCCCGGGCCGCCCGATCTCGAGCCGGTCATCGATGCGCTCGACGACCCGATGCGCGTCGACCGGAACTGAACCCGCTCAACCGGCTTCGCGAACCCGCGACAGCGCCAGGGCGAGCTTCTCGCTCTCCGTGACGAAGTCGGCACGTTTCTGCCGCTCCGCCTCGACCACCTCCGGATCGGCTTTTTCGACGAAGTTCGGATTGCCGAGCTTCCTGTCGATGCGGGCAATCTCTTCCATCGCCTTCGCGTGTGCCTTTTCCAGACGTGCGGCTTCGGCCGCGAGGTCGATCAGGCTGCCGAGCGGGAGGCAGAACGTCGCCTCGCCGACGACGATCTGCGCCGACGCCTTGGGCGCTTCGGCCTCGTGGACGACGTCGCCGATACGGGCGAGCCGGCCGATCGCCGGCGCATGGCGATCGAGCCGTTCCCGCGTCGTCGCATCGGCGCCGATCACGACCAGCGGTGCGATCGCCGCCGGCGGCACGTTCATCTCGGAGCGAACCGATCGGATACCGGTGACGAGGTCGACCAGCCAGTTGATCTCGGCGGCCGCCTCGGCATCCTCGAAGACCGGCTGCGGCCAGGCGGCATGGCATATGAGGGAGGTACGCGCCCTGCCCTCGCCGGCCGTATGTGCCCAAAGCTCCTCGGTCATGAACGGCATGAACGGATGAAGCAGCTTGTAGATCTCGTCGAGCACGAAGGCCGCAACCGCCCGGCTCTCCGCCCTGGCTTCGGCGTCCTCCCCCATGAAGACGGGTTTGAGGAACTCAAGATACCAGTCGCAGAACAGGTTCCAGACGAAACGGTAGGCGGCTCCCGCCGCCTCGTTGAAGCGGTACGCGGTAATTCCGTCAGTTATCTCGCGCGCGGCGCGGGTGAGTTCGGTCAGGATCCAGCGGTTGATGGTGAGCTTCGCGCCGGAGAGAGAGACGTCGTCGTTGCGCGCCACCCCGTTCATCTCGGCGAAGCGTGTCGCGTTCCACAGCTTGGTGCCGAAATTGCGGTAGCCGGCGACGCGTGCCGGGTCGAGCTTCACGTCACGGCCCTGCGCCGCCATGATCGCCAGCGTGAAGCGCAGCGCATCCGCCCCGTACTCGTCGATCAGTTCCAGCGGGTCGATGACGTTGCCCTTCGACTTCGACATCTTGGCGCCGGTCTTGTCGCGCACGAGAGCGTGCACGTAGACCGTGTGGAACGGTTCCTCGCCGGTGAAGTGGAGACCCATCATCATCATCCGCGCAACCCAGAAGAAGATGATGTCGAAGCCGGTGACCAGCACGCTGGTCGGGTAATAGGTGGCGAGTTCGGGCGTCTCCTCGGGCCAGCCGAGGGTCGTGAACGGCCAAAGCGCCGAGGAGAACCAGGTGTCGAGCACGTCCTCGTCGCGGGTGAGAATCTCGCCCGGCTTGTAGTTCTCCAGCTTGTCCTCGACCCAGGCCTTCCAAGGCCCCTCATGGGCGAGATAGTGCTGGACGGCGGCCTCTAGTGCCGCCTCCTCGTCGCGTTCGACGAAGACGTGGCCGTCCGGCCCGTACCACGCCGGTATCTGGTGGCCCCACCACAGCTGGCGGGAGATGCACCATGGCTGGATATTCTCCATCCAGTCGAAATAGGTCTTCTCCCAGCTCTTTGGCACGAACTTCGTCCGGCCCTGACGCACCGAGGCGATCGCCGGCTTCGCCAGTTCGGCGGCGTTGACGTACCACTGGTCCGTGAGGAAGGGTTCGATCGGCACGCCGCCGCGATCGCCATGCGGCACGACGTGGCGATGCGGCTCGACCTTGGCGAGGAAGCCGCCGGCCTCCATCATCTCGACAACGCGCTTGCGCGCAGCGAAGCGGTCGAGGCCGTGGAGAGCTTCGATCGTTGCGGCAAGCTCCGGCGTCGATTCAAGTCCGGCGAGGAAATCGTCGTTTTCGTTGAGATTCATCGCCGCTTCGACCGTCATGACGTTGATCGCCCTCAGCCGATGGCGCTTGCCGACTTCGAAGTCGTTGAAGTCGTGCGCCGGCGTGATCTTGACCGCGCCGGTGCCTTTCTCGGGATCGGAATATCCGTCGGCAACGATCGGGATAAGGCGGCCAACCAGCGGCAGCACGACGTTCCTGCCCACCAGGCGGCGATACCGATCATCGTCGGGGTGGACTGCCACGCCGCTGTCGCCGAGCATCGTCTCGGGCCGCGTCGTCGCCACGGTGATGAAGGTGGACGGATCCACGGGATCGAACTCCATGCCCTCGATGGGGTAGCGGAAATGCCAGAGGCTGCCGTTGACCTCCTGCTGCTCGACCTCGAGGTCGGAGATCGCCGTGAGAAGCTTCGGGTCCCAGTTGACCAGCCGCTTGTCCTTGTAGATCAGACCCTGCCGGTAGAGCGTCACGAACACCTCGACGACGGCATTCGACAGGCCTTCGTCCATGGTGAAGCGCTCGCGGCTCCAGTCCGCAGAGGCGCCGAGCCGCTTGAGTTGGTTCAGGATCATGCCGCCGGACTCGGCCTTCCAGTCCCACACGCGCCGGATGAAATCGTCGCGGCCGAGGTCGCGACGGCGGATCTGGCGCTCCATCAGCTGGCGCTCGACCACCATCTGCGTGGCGATGCCGGCATGGTCCATTCCCGGCTGCCAGAGCACGTTCTTGCCGCGCATGCGCTCGAAGCGGACCATGATGTCCTGAAGCGTGTTGTTGAGCGCGTGCCCCATGTGCAGCGAGCCGGTGACGTTCGGCGGAGGGATCACGATGGCGAACGGCTCGGCGCCCTCTTCGCTGCCAGCGCCGGCGCGGAAAGCGTCGGCATCCTCCCAGATCTTGGCGATCTTGGGCTCGACGGTCTTGGCGTCGTAGGTCTTGTCCAGCATGGGAATGTCCGAAATGTCCGGGGATGGGGTCGCGACGGTGTAAACCGGATGGGCGTTACCGAGTCAACCATGGGCCGTCGGCGCCACGGGATCATCGCCTCAGGAAGTCACCAAGGGCGGACAACTCCGGCGGTTACGGTAAGCGCTTCTTGGCAGTCGCCTTGCCGAGGATCTTCCCGGCGCCATCGAGCGCTTCGACCGTGAACTGGTAGACGTGAGGCGACGGCGGACACGGGCCGGTATAGCGGAAGGCGCCGTACGGGAGCTTGCCGTTGCCATTGTAGGAAACCGTCCCTCCCCCATGAGGATAGTCGGGCGCGTTCAGGTCTATCATCCTGAAACGAAGCTTTTCGGTTCCCGCCGGAACGTCGGACACGCGCATCGGTGGAGAATTCTGGTCGAAGCAGTCCTTCGTCGGTCCCCAGTCGAAACTCAATCCCATCGCCATGGCGCCATCCGCAGCAGACATGGCCATGCCCAGAATCCAGATTCCCGCCAGACGATCGCGCACGACTTTCATTGGGCGGCGAGAATAGCGAACCTTGCGGCAACGCGCTATCCCCCGCGCGCCACTCGCTCGATCTCCTCGCGCACGAGGCGCTCGACGAGAGTCGGCAGGTTGTTGTCCAGCCAGTCCTGCAGCATCGGCCGCAGCATCTCCTCGGCGATCTCGTCGAAGCTGCGCCGCCGGCTGGCGGCGAAGGCTTCCGACAGCTCGCCAAACGCGGCGGCGACCTGCCGGCCGGTCTTTTCAGACATGATCGCGGGACGAACCTGTTCGACTTCCGGAGCGGCAGGTGCCGGCGACGGGTCCATGCGCGCCGCGGTTGTGTCGCCGCGTCCGCCTGCGGCCCCCGATGCCCTGCCGAAATCGCCATCAATCCCGGATGGCGTCGCAAGTTCAGCGGCCGCGGTGCGATGCGGAACCGGCTGGGCTGCAGGCAGAACGGACGCAACCGGCGTATGCACGACGACGTCGGCCTCGCCCTTCGTTTCTTCAAGCTCTCCCCGATCGGCCTTCCCCCGCAGCTCGGCGCGGAACGCATCGACTTCTATGACGGAGTTCTCCGGCTGGGGCGAGGAAACGGGCGCATCGCCTTGTCCCACCGGCCCGCGGGCGCTGTCGCTGTCTTCAATTATCCGCCGGATGGAAGCGAGAATCTCTTCCATCGAGGGTTCGCGCTGCGCGCTGCTTGCCGGTCCCATGCTCGTTTCCGCCGTACTCGAGAGCGATCGGTCCGATGCGGAACCGAAAAATCCGGTTCCGAATCAAGAATTAGCGTAGCGGAGGACGAGCTTGGAGAGAATCCCCCGTCAGAACGGTATCGCCCTTACACACAGGATTGTGGATCCGGCCGCTCAGCGGCCGTCCGGTGTGCGCAGTCCGAACCACTTGTCCTTGACGGCGTTGTAGTGCTCCTCCGGCTTGTATTCCTCGACCGGCAGGGCCAGGTTCTTCACCGAAAGTCTGCCCGTTGCCGACAGGATGGCGTAGCTGGCGACAACGACGTCGCGCTCGGCCGAGACGAGATTGATCTGCGCGGCGATCACATCGGCCTGCGCGTTGAGCACGTCCAGCGTGGTACGCTGCCCGACTTTGCGCTCCTCGATGACGCCGTTGAGCGCGAGTTGCGCCGCCGAGACCAGTTCGCGGTTGGCGCCGACCGCCTCCTGCGCAGCCTGGTACATCGTCCAGGCGGATGTGACGGCGGCACGAACCTGGTCCCGGCTGACGTCGACCTGGATGCGCGCCTGGCCGAGCGATTCCTTCGACTGACGTACCTGCGCCGAGACGCGGCCGCCCTGGTAGATCGGCACGGTCAGGGTCGCGCCAATCGTGGCCGAGGTGAAATTTCCATCGCTGAGGGCGTCGGGGCTGGTGTTGCGATAGGACCGCGACACGCCTGCCGAAGCCGAAACCTGCGGCAGCAGCGCGCCTTCGGTCGACTTCACGGCGAATGCCGCGGCATCGACCAGATGCTCCGTGGCAATGATCGCGGGATGCTGCTTGGCGGCAACGGCGGTCGCCTCGTCGATGCTGCGCGGCAGGCCCTTGGCCGGTCCGGGCGACTGCAACTTGCCGGGCTCGTCGCCGATGATCTGCCGGTAGGTCGCAGCACTCGCCAGGGCCTGCGCGCGCGCCGCGCTCAGCTGGGCAACGGCCGCCGAACGGCTGGCCTCCGCCTGGGCGACATCGGTGCGCGTACCCTCGCCGACCTCGAAGCGGGAGCGGGCCGCGCGCACCTGCTCGACGAGGAACTGCAGGTTACGCTCCCGCAGCGTCGCGATCTGGCGGTCACGGATGACGTCCATATAGGCGCTTACGGCGTTGAACAGGACGTTCTGCTCGGTGTTGCGCAGGCTCTCGTTGGAGGCGCGGACCCGCGCCTCGGCCGCCGCGACGTTGTTCTTGGTCTGGAAGCCGTCGAAGAGCGTCTGCTGGATCTGGACGCCGAAGCTGCCCGTCGTCAGATTGGTCGTGCCGTTGCCCGATGCGGTCCTGCCGTATGTCGACGTGTAGTCCGCGGACGCCTGCCCGGCGATGATCGGCCGGTAGCCCGACTTGGCGATGGCGACGCCCTCGTCGGTGACGCGCACGCCGGCGCGCGCCGCATTCAGTTCCGAGTTGTTCTGATAGGCCTTGGCCATCGCGCCGACGAGCGTCTCGGCGAAAGCCGGGGTTATCGCGGTTGCGGCCATCAGGGCGGCCAGGAAGACACTCTTCGATAGAAGCTTCACGACAAATTCCTCGCACTTTGACCGGGAACGCCCGCCTCGGCGAAATCCGGTCCCGTCACGACGCCACGCCAAGATCCGAATTGACCACGCCGGTCGCCCCCCGACAACCGATGTCCCCCCTATGTCAACAGCGAACGCAGACCCTCAGCTTACGCTTTACAATGGACCAACGCCGACGCGCCGGGCAATCAGAATACGAACGCCGGCGCCTTTTCGAATCCGGGTAGTGGCTTTATTGCCGCATTGAATGCGCGACGTCCGGTGACGATGCCGTCGACCTTGACATAAAGACGCGCCACGCCCGCGTTTCCATAGCCCTCGACTGCGACAAGTCGTCCCCCGTCGCGAAGCTGATCGAAGAGCGCCGAGGGAATTTCGCCGACGGCGCCCTCGAGCACGATCACGTCGTACGGGCCTTCGGCGGCATAACCGGCCTGCAGCGGGCCGTGAACGACCACCGCATTGTCGAAGCCGAGACTGCCGAGGATGCCCGTGGCACGTTCGGCGAGCGCGGCATCGCTTTCCAAGGCGATCACCGAACTGGCGAGCCTGGACAGGACGGCGGCGGAATAGCCGGTTCCGCAACCGACGTCGAGCACGACATCGCCCGGCCGGATGTCAGCGAGTTGCAGCAGTTTGGCAAATGGCGATGGCTCCATGATGTAGCGGCCCGCGCCACTGCCGTTCTCCGCCACGATCTCGATGTCTTCGTCGATATAGGCGAGTTCGCGGCGACGGGCATCGACAAAGGCCTCGCGCGGAACCGAGCCCATGGCGGCAAGGACCGATGCGCTGGTCACGTCGGTGGTGCGCAGCTGTCCGTCGACCATCTTCTGGCGGTACTGGGAATAATCGGCGTTCATCGTGTCGGCGCCCAGCGTTCGGGCGCCGATCCGTGCGCCGCGTGTCCGGGTAGAACGTCCGTTCCCGGGCGACCGGGAGAAGCGACTGGAGGCCTCGCCCGGAATCGAACCGGGGTGCAAGGATTTGCAGTCCTCTGCGTAACCACTCCGCCACGAGGCCTCGCCGACGCCGGCGTTCTACGACGGCTCTGTTAACAGAGGGTGTCGGGGGCGACAAGCGCCCGTCGCCAATTTCCCCGGGCGGTCCGATTGCCGCACGCGAACCGGCGAGGGAGAGGCCGCCTCCGACGGATGGCGTCGACCGCGAGCGTCTCCGGAACTCCTATTCCTGGTCCGCCGGGCGTGCCGCCGGCCGCCCTTTCTGCCTGCGCCGCTCCCACCACACGATGGATCGCCGACGCAGGCGCCGGACGCCGGCAAACTCGTAGGAGAGCACCAGCAGACCCAGCGGAATCATCCAGAAACCGAGAACCGGCAGGAACCCCAGCATGCCGCCCGCCACCAGGGCGACCCCGATCGCTATGCGCTGCGCGCGCGATCGGGGGAGCGAATAGCTTCGCCCCATCAGCGAAAGCGCCGGCGCCGGCGGCTGCAGGTCCTGTTCGTCCCGGTTGCGCATCCTGTTCGTCGATTCCATCCCTTCGGCGGGTTCGCCGGAGTCCTCCGCTTGCCCTGTCATGCCGCCTGATGGCTCCGGCCGTCCGCGTGCACGGCCCATATGATGTGTCGACGGCGGCTTTTCGAGAAGTCCGGCGGACAAACGCGGAAAAAATGCCGATTGCTTCTTTGCAAAGGCGAAAGGTGTTTGCTATAGGCAGCGCCACTCGCACGAGCGCGGCATTCCCCGGTAGCTCAGTGGTAGAGCAACCGGCTGTTAACCGGTTGGTCGCTGGTTCGAATCCGGCCCGGGGAGCCATTACTTCATGGACATCGACGAAGTAACTGGCCGGAGAGGCGGCGTTCCGCTGCCGGCCTGCGTCATTCACGACGATTGACAGCACACGCCGTCGGGGTTCACGATCCGCCTACTGAAACTGGCTTCGAGGCGGCTGTAGGACGGTCGTGAGCCTTCTCGCTGCAAGAAGCGAATGATTTCGCCCTGCACGAGAACAATACGCCGGCGGCAGCGCCGTTTCGCCGTGTTGCTGGTGCTCGCGGCGCTCGTCGGCATGAACGTCGGCCCGGCTCGCGCCCAATCGACAGAGGCCACTAGCGACGGCGAAGTGCGTGTCTAACTCTTTCGCGGCTTCCTCGGCCTCGCCTTCTCGCGTGGTATGGACCGGCTCGGCAAGCGGATCCGGTCGACGGGCCTCGAAGCCACGGTCATGGGCTTCGAATTCTGCGGCGGGGCCGCGGAGGACGCCATCCGCGACTACCGCCGCCGCCCCTTCGCGATCGCGGCGATCGGTCACTCTCTCCGCGGCTTCTGCGCGCTTTCGTTCTCCGAGAGGTTTGCCGGCGAAAACATCCCGGTTGCGCTGGCGGTCACCTTCGACACGACGCACATCCACCCGAAAGCACCGAACAACATCCGCCGCTACATCAACGTCTTCACGTCGCGAAGCGTGCTCGGCGCCGGAGACGTACAGGTGCCGAAGGGCTCCAGGGCTCCTTCGCCAGCTACAACCTCGTCAGGCACTACGACGTGAACCACCTGAACATCGAAAAGCTCGGCGCGCTGCATCGGCAGCTGATCGAAAAAAATCCTCGGCCTCCGTGACGGAGGCGGCAACGGCGCCGCGCTGCCGATCCGCCTGAAGGTGCCGGCCGACGCTCCGATCGAACTCTGGGATGGCGGACAGATCGTCGAGGCGCAGGCCGGCGACACGCTGGAAAGTGTCGCCGCAGCGCGGTCCGTCCCGCTCTGGGCGGTAACGCAGCGCAACGCGGCCGAGCCGGGACGGCCATTGCCGGGCGGCGCGCCGATCATCCTGCCTTGCTATGCCTGGACGACCGTCTCGCGATAGAACGCCTGCACGGCGAGACGGCCCCGAGCGCCTCTTGGGTGCCGGCGAGCGGTCTACCCAAGAGCGGCGACGATTGCCGAACCGTCGTCATGCTCGATCATTCGCCACATGCACGGAGCAGGTGCTTGGAAAGCCGCCCCGGGGAACTTATGAGGTCCCGATCGGGCACCATGAGCAATCGAACAGTGACGCCTGAACGCCATATTCGCGGTGAGATCCAAGGACTGAGAGCGATCGCCGTGGGTCTCGTCCTGCTCTTTCATCTCTGGCCCAATGCGGTGCCCGGCGGCTATGTCGGCGTCGATATATTCTTCGTCATTTCCGGTTACCTGATTACCGGCCTTCTCGCCCGAACGGCGCAGCGCGACGGGCGTATTTCGCTGCTCGATTTCTATGCGCGGCGCGCGAGGCGACTCTTGCCCGCGGCCACGCTCGTGCTGATGGCGACGGCCGCGGGCTCGCTTCTGTTCCTGCCCCAGTCCCGCTGGGAGGAAACCGCGCAGCAAATCGCGGCGAGCGCGCTCTATGTGGAGAACTGGGTGCTCGCATGGCTGTCCGTGGACTACTTCGGCGCCGAGCAAACCGCGAGTCCCGTCCAGCACTATTGGTCGCTCTCGATCGACGAGCAGTTCTATGTCTTGTGGCCGCTGTTGATGACCGGCGCGATCATGTTCGCCCGGCGCGCCAACGTTCCCGTGCGCAACGTTTTTGTTGCCATCCTGGCACTGGTCTTCGGCCTGTCGTTCGCCGCCTCCGAATGGAGCGCGGTCTACGATACGACCCGCGCATATTTCGCTACCCAAACACGCATGTGGGAGCTGGCATTGGGCGGGCTGCTGGCTTTGAGCATCCACCGCTTCGCAGCGGGTCTGGCGCTGAGGGTCGTCCTGGTCGCGACGGGACTGGCGGCGATCGCCGTCTCTACGATCATGTTCTCGACGCGGACCGCTTTTCCCGGTCACGCAGCGCTGCTGCCAACAGTCGGTGCCGGGCTCGTGATCGCGGGCGGCGACGTTCGCCTTGGCGCCTTCCGCGGTCTGAACGTCAGAGTGCTCCGCTATATCGGAGATCGCTCGTACTCGATCTACCTGTGGCATTGGCCGCTCGCGGCGCTTTACACGGCCCGCCACGAAGAAATCAGGCTGGTAGCCGGCGTCGGCCTGGTGGCGCTGACGCTTCTCCTCTCCGAGGCCTCTCATCGCTACGTCGAGGAGCGCTACCGCTATTCGCAGGCGCCGCGCGAGGTACGGCCCCTGATCTACGGGCTGGCGTCGGTTGCTGCCTGCGTGCTGGCGTCGGGCGCAATGCTTCACGCGGTTTCGACTCGCGTCCAGCAGACGCTCGAACCGGACGACCCACGCTATCCCGGGCCGGCCGCCCTCCTTTCCGGGGCCGCCACACCAGCGGACATTCCCCTTCGCCCGAGCCTGGCAGGGCTGAGAAAGGACCTTCCGCTGGTCTACACGAACGGATGCCACCAGGGTCAAACGAAGGCCGATGCCCTGAGTTGCGTCCTCGGGAACGCCGAATCCGGCAAGATCGCCGTCGTGTTTGGTGACTCACATGCGGCACAGTGGATACCGGCTCTGGATATCATCGCCGCGTCGCAAGGCTGGAAGCTCGTGTCATTCACGAAGTCCGCCTGTCCATTCGCGCGCGTGGAGGCAAAGCTTTCAGGGAAGCCCTATCCATCCTGTCCCGCGTGGCGCGAGAACGCAATTGCTGCAATCAGGGCGCTTCATCCCCTGGTCGTTTTCACCAGCCAGAGCCACTACCCTACCGAAGAGCCGGTCATGTCGAGCGGCCTTCGGAGCGTCTGGCGGGAGTTCACGTCAGTCGGCGCGCGGGTTGTCGCCATCCAGGACACGCCTCGCATGCCTTTCGAACCCGGCGATTGTCTGTCGAACACGCCCGACAAATGTCTTGTGGCAATCGAGAAGGCCAGATCGAGCAGCGGGTTCCAGGTTGCCGCGGAGGGTATCGATATGGTCGAGGTGGTCGACATGACCGATGGAATCTGTCGTCCGGCCCAGTGCGAGGCCGTCGTCGGCAACATCGTCGTCTGGCGTGACCGGCACCATCTGACGGCTACCTACGCGTCCGCGCTCGCACCCTATCTCGCGAAACGGCTCGGGTTCGGTGTTTCAGGCGAGCAAGACCGGTCTGGGGATGGAGGAATGTGACGGCGGGCGGGCGGACCACACCCCACCCGTGAAACTCTTGTCCGGCCGATTCGTGTTAGCTCTCATCTGCGTCTCGAGGCCGGGAAGCGGATACCGTCCGCGCCGGCATGAAAGGCGCCAACGAATACGGATCGCGCATTGACGACACTCGTTCTCTTCCGCCACGACCTCCGCATTGCCGACAACCGGGCGCTCGCTGCCGCCGCCGCAAGGGGCGCGCCCGTCCTCCCGGTCTTCGTCCTCGACGAGGTGTCGCCGGGGACCCGGCGCCTCGGCGGCGCACGGCGCTGGTGGGTGCACCATTCGCTCACGGCGCTGGCACAGGACCTCGCCCGCCTCGGCAGCCCTCTCGTCCTCCGGCGCGGCGCCATGGCCGCGGTCGTGGACGGGCTGGTCGCCGAGACGGGGGCCGACGCCGTGTTCTGGAACCGCCGCTACGACCCGGCCGGGCGCGCCGTCGATGCGGGATTGAAGGAATCGCTTCGCCGGCGCGGCCTTGTTGCGGAAAGCTCCGAGGGCCAGCTCGCCCACGAACCGTCGCGGCTCAGGACCGCGGGCGGCGGACCCTTCCGCGTCTTCACTCCGTTCTGGAAGGCCTTTTGCGCCGAATCCGGACCGCGCGATCCGGTCGATGCGCCGGTTGCGCTCTTCCCCCCTGAATCGCGGGTAGCGAGCGAAGCGCTGTCCGACTGGGCACTGCTGCCGGTGAAACCGGACTGGGCTCGGGGTCTCGCCGCACGATGGACGCCCGGCGAGGCCGGCGCACGAAAGGCGCTCGAATCCTTCATCGAGGACCGGCTCGCCGGCTATGCGGACAGCCGCGACGTGCCCGGCGGCGAGACGACATCGCGGTTGTCGCCCCACCTCGCCCATGGCGAGATCACGCCTCGCCAGATCCTTGCAGCACTCGACCGCAGGGAAATCGCCGGCTCGCCGGCCGACCGGGAAAAGTTCCGCCGGGAACTCGGCTGGCGCGAATTCTCCTGGCATCTGCTCTTTCACAACCCGGACCTCGGGTCGCAGAACTTCAACAGGGCATTCGATGCGTTCCCCTGGACCGGCGACAGTCCGCATGTCGCGGCCTGGCGGCGCGGGCGGACCGGCTATCCGATCGTCGATGCGGGAATGCGCGAGTTGTGGCGCACCGGCTGGATGCACAACCGGGTGCGCATGGTCGTTGCCTCGTTCCTGACGAAGCACCTGCTGGCCGACTGGCGGCAGGGCGAGGCGTGGTTCTGGGACACGCTCGTCGACGCCGACCTCGCCTCGAACGCCGCGAGTTGGCAGTGGGTGGCAGGCTCGGGCGCCGACGCCGCCCCCTATTTCCGAATCTTCAATCCGGTGCTTCAGGGCGAGAAATTCGATCCCGACGGCGCCTACGTGCGCCACCACGTGCCGGAACTGGCAAAGATGCCGCCGCGTTTCATCCACCGACCCTGGGAAGCACCGGCGGACGTCCTTTTTCGCGCCGGGGTGAAACTCGGCGAGACCTACCCCGTACCTGTCGTCGATCACGAGCAGGCGCGCCGGCGCGCGCTCGCCGCATTCGAGACAGCGAGGGGACAACATGACGATCGTTCCGTTTAAGAACGGAGGCTTTCAGGGAAGGCGCAGGATTGCAGTCGTCGGATCGGGCATCGCCGGATCGGCGGCGGCCTGGGCGCTTCGAGGCGTGGCGGATGTCACGCTTTACGAAGCCGAACGGCGGCCCGGGGGGCACACGTCGACCGTCGAGGTCGACTATGACGGCGCGCCGGTTGCGGTGGACACCGGCTTCATCGTCTACAACGAGCTGAACTATCCCGAGCTGACGTCATTGTTCGCGCATCTTGGCGTCGCCACCCAGGAAAGTGCCATGGGTTTCTCGCTTTCGCTCGACGGCGGCCGGCTGGAGTGGTGCGGCGAGAGCTTTGCAAAAATCTTCGCCCGGCGACGCAATGCGCTGTCGCCGTCGTTCCTTTGGATGCTGCGCGAAATAATCCGTTTCAACCGACAGTGCGTCGCCGATCGCGATTGCGGCTTCGTCGGGCATGCCACGATCGGCGAATATCTAGCCCGGCGAAAGTTTTCGGCGGCCTTCCGCGACGACTACCTGATCCCGATGGCCGCCGCGATCTGGTCGACACCGCGCGCGAAGATGCTCGACTATCCCGCGACCGCCTTCATCAGCTTCTTCGAGAACCACCGGCTGATCCACAGCGAGCGGCCGCTCTGGCGGACCGTCACCGGCGGCGCCCGACGCTATCTCGACAAGCTGCTCGCGCCGCTCGGGAAGGGTCTGCGGCTGCGTACCCCGGTCCGCTCGATCCTGCGCGATGCGTTCGGCGTGACCGTGTGGTCCGGCGACGGCAATGCGGAGCGCTATGACCACGTCATCGTCGCCGCCCATACCGACCAGGCGCTGGCGATGCTCGGCGACGCCTCGCCGTCCGAACAGCGAATCCTGTCAGCGATCCGTTACCGCCCCAACCGCGTGGTCCTCCACCGCGACCCGCGCCTGATGCCGCGCCGGCGGGCCGCCTGGTCCGCGTGGAACTACCTGCGTTCCTCTGCGCCCGGCGCCGAGGCGGACGTGTCGATCACCTACTGGATGAACCGCCTGCAGGGAATCGATCGTGAGAAGCCTCTGTTCGTCTCGCTCAATCCGATCACCGAGCCACGCGAGGACCTCGTCTTCGGCGAGTGGACCTTCGACCACCCCCAGTTCGATGCAACGGCCCTGTCGGCGCAGGCGCTCCTCCACGATATCCAGCGCGTGCGCAACACCAGCTTCGCCGGCGCCTGGACCGGCCACGGCTTTCACGAGGACGGCCTGCGTTCGGGGCTGGACGCGGCGATCGCGCTCGGCGCGACGGTGCCGTGGCGGCGGGCGACCACGCCGGCGCTCGATCTCGCCGCGGAGTGACGGCCGTGAGTCAGCGCGCGACAACGATCGAGGAAAACGGTCCGCCGCCCCCGGAAGCGGCCATGATCTACGAGGGCAGCGTCATGCACGCCCGCGTTCGCCCTTTCGCCCATCGCTTCGAGTATTCGGTGTTCTCGCTCCTCGTCGACGTCGACCGCCTGGCCGATGTCGACGGCATGTCGAAGTTGCTTTCCGTCAATCGGGCGAATGTCGCCTCGTTCCATGAGTGCGACCATGTCGAGCAGCCGGGCGAGACGTTGCGCAGCTTCGCCGACCGGCTGCTCGGACTTGCGGGGTTGCAGCCGGCGGAGCGCGTGCTCCTCCTCGCCTATCCGCGCATCCTCGGCTACGTGTTCAATCCGCTTTCGGTATTTTTCTGCTACGGAAGCAGCGGGCATCTTGTGGCGATGATCTATGCCGTGCGCAACACGTTCGGCCAGCGCCATACCTATGTCGCTCCTGTGGGCGACGGCGAACTCGGCCCGGCCGGCCTGCGGCAGAGCCGGGCGAAGCTCTTCCACGTCTCCCCCTTCGTCGGCATGGACGCGCGCTACAATTTCCGTATCCTGCCCCCTGGCCGCACCGTGCGCCTGCGCATTCTCGAGACCGAACAGGGCGAGCCGCTGCTGTCGGCGACCTTCCGCGGCGTGGCACGGCCTCTCGGCACGGCGTCCATGGCCGCTTGCCTCTTGAAGTTTCCGTTGCTCACATGGAAGATCATCTGGGGGATACATTGGGAGGCGCTGAAATTGTGGCTCAAAGGAGCCCGGTTTCACAGCAGCCCGCCGGCACCGCAGCCGGTGAGCTGGGGTGATGCGGTCGCGCTCGAACCCGGTGAATGAGCGAAGCACGCCGCGCGGCTCCCCCGGCCGCACCGGCCGGAAGACAGGAATGAAGACGGCTCACCATCGGCCAACCACCGCAGGCGAACCGATACGCCTCAGCGATGACAATTTCGCCGACGCGACGCGGCGGCTACCGGCAAGGGCCAGGGCGGTCCTGTCCGCGGCGATGAACCTCGCCCGCGGCTCGCTGCAGGTAACCGTACCCGACGGCCGGACATTCCTCATCGGCGGCCGCGGTCCGGGTCCCGATGCGCGGCTCGTCCTGCACAACTGGAACCTGCCCGTCCGCGCGTTCTCGGGCGGCACGATCGGGGTGGCCGAATCCTACATGGACGGCGACTGGGACAGCCCCGACGTCACCACCTTCCTCGAACTCTTCGTCGTCAACGTCGAGGCCGGCGAGAAGGTCGCCGGCGGTGCCAACTGGCTGCTCGGTACGATCCAGCGCGTGCGGCATTGGCTCAATCGCAACACGCGCACCGGCTCTAAGCGCAACATTTCCGCCCACTACGACCTCGGAAACGCGTTCTACAGCCACTGGCTTGATCCGAGCATGACCTATTCCTCGGCGCTCTACCAGACCGGCGCGAACGATCTGGAAAGCGCGCAGGCGGCGAAGTACCGGGCGCTCGCCCGCGACACCGGCATCGGTCCTGACGACCACGTGCTCGAGATCGGCTGCGGTTGGGGCGGTTTCGCCGAATTCGCCGCGCGCGAGATCGGCTGCCGGGTCACCGGCCTGACGATCTCGAAGGAACAGTTCGCGTTTTCCCGCGAGCGCATCGCCAGGGCGGGACTTGCGGAGAAGGTCGACATCAAGCTCCAGGACTACCGCGACGAGACGGGGCGCTACGACCGCATCGCCTCGATCGAGATGTTCGAGGCCGTCGGTGAGAAATATTGGCCGGTGTTTTTCGGCAAGGTGAAGGACTGCCTCAGGCCCGGCGGGACGGCCGGCATGCAGATCATCACCATCAACGAGGCCGCCTTTCCGCTCTACCGCAAGCGTCCCGACTTCATCCAGCGCTATGTCTTTCCGGGCGGCATGCTGCCGACACCAGGCGTGCTGCGCTCGCTCGGCGAGAAGCACGGCCTCGCGTTCCTGCGCGAGCGGGTCTTCGCGCAGGACTACGCACGCACCCTCGCCGACTGGCGCGACAGGTTCTGGGCATCGTGGGACAGGATTGTCCCGCTCGGCTTCGACGAGCGCTTCCGCAAGCTCTGGGAGTTCTATCTCCATTATTGCGAAGCGGGCTTCCGCGCCGAGTACATCGACGTCCGCCAGGTGGTCTACAAGGCCTGAAGCGGCGCCTACTGCAACTTCTGCAGGAGACCGGGCGGCCTGACCGCCGGATTCTTGCTGCGGCCGCCCGACCCGGGATCGAGGACACCCGGACTGGTGGTCATCACGCCGGTACCCGGGCGTTGCGCGGCGGACGCCTCCGTGCAGGAACAGGTCGTCGTCGTCGTGTTCGTGCAGGCGAGCGTGCCGCCGGTTTCGCAGGTCGTCGTCGTGCAGGCTTGGCACCCCGTGCACTTGTAGGTCTTGCCGTCCTGCGTCTTGGTGCGGTCGGCCGCCGCCTTGCACGACGTGGTCGAAATCTTCTCGGCGCGCAAACCCGAAATGTCAGCAGAATAGCCGGCCAAAGCCGTCGCAAGGAACAGTACGAGAAAGTTACGCCGCGTCCTCAGCATGAGATCTCCTCCGGCTTGGCCTTCCGGCTCCGTGGCGCGTGGACGCGCCGCCGTGCGCCGGCACCGAAAGGAAAACATAGGAGCCGGGCGGCGGCCGCTCATCCGCCGTGCGGGGGAAAACGCTGGCGTTTGCCGGCACTGCAGCCGAATTGCGGGAGGAACTCCCAGCGTGAACCGCACCGCGCGGCGGCACGGCCACCGTTTCGCCATCGATCCGCCCTAATCCGTCCACCGGCCGATGCGACGGATTTGACGCAACGGTGATGTCGTGCGGCGTGGAAGAACGCCGGGGCTGGGCAGGCATGAATCGAGGTCTTCGCATTCCCTTCGCGGCGGTCGGATGCTGCGCCCTTGTGGCGGCTGCCGGCTGCACGCGAACGTCGGACGGTTCGGTCGTCATGAAGAACCCGCCGAGCCTTGCGCTGGCCGTGCCGTCGTTCATTCGTTTCGGCGGACAGGGTGGGGAGCCCGAGGCGGCCGTGACGGCGGCGAGTTTCCCGCCGGCGCCGCAGCCGGCAGTCGAACCGGTTCACCCCGCGCCACGAAAGAAGCTGCCGCCGGTGAAGGCGTGGAAGGTCGGCGGCGTCCAGGCGCCGTTCAAGCGTGCGGACGCGACGGCGCCCCTGACCTGTCGCAATGAGACGGTCAACGGCGGACGCGTCAAGGTCGTCTGCCAGTAGTCAAGGTCGTCTGCCGGCAGGACAAATGACGACGCCGCGGACTCCATACGGAATCCGCGGCGCCTCGTCGGGCTTCTTCGGCCCTTACAGCGCGATGCGATACCTGGCGAAGCCGCCCTCGCCCTCGCCCGCGGCTTCGATCTTCACGGCTTTGACATCGGCAATGAAGTCCTTCGCCTTCGGTCCGGTCTCGAACAGCACGGTCGTTCCCGGAAGCGGGACGAACGACCAGTTCGAGTCGGCCGACGGATTGATCGTCCCTTCCTGGATGATGTAGCGCACGATGACGTCGCGGTTGGTGTCGGGCGCCTCGAGGATCACCTTCGACGCGTTGATTTCCGGGAAGTTGCCGCCGCCGCCGGCGCGGTAGTTGTTCGTTGCCACGACGAACTGCGCGGCAGGATCGATCGGCTTGCCGTCGAACATCAGGTCGACGATGCGGCTCGAACCGGCATTGATGACGTTGCCCTTCGGGTCGTATTTCGGCGGCTGCGAGAGGTCGATCTTGTAGGTGACACCGTCGATCACGTCGAAATTGTAGGCGGGGAAGTCGGGATTGATGAGCGGCTGGTCGGCCTTCCCCGCCTCGACCTGGTTGAAGATGCCGGCCGACATCTCGAGCCACTCCTTGACCTGCGCCCCGGTGATCGCCACGGCGCGCACCGTGTTCGGATAGAGGTAGAGGTCGGCGACGTTCTTGATGGCGATGTCGCCTGCCGGTACGTCGGTGTAGTAATCCGGGCCGCCGCGGCCGCCGGACTTGAAGGGCGCAGCCGCGGACAGGACCGGCAGGTCCTTCCACTGCGAG
>DUSC01000082.1 GCA_012842935.1 Hyphomicrobiales bacterium
GGGCCGTCGGCCCGTGGCGGACGACCGCGGCGACGCGCCGCCGCGAGACACGGCCGGAGCGCGCTGAATGGACCTGTTGCGCGACAACGAGCTGATCTACGGGCGCCTGCTGACGATCGAGGAACCGCACCTGATCGAGCGCTACAACAAGGCGCTCACCGCGTTCGGCCTCAAGCCGACCAAGCTGAAGAAATTCGAGATCGACCGCACCGGATTCTCGCCCCAGATCGCCGAAGAGCTGGGCGACTATCACTATCTCGACCCGAACGAGGTCAACCGCCGCTTCATCATCCTCACCCCGGCGCAGGTCGACCTGCCGGTGGTGCACACGGCGTTCTCCAACACCTCGCAACTCGTCTACGAGTTCTTCCAGGGCAACCAGCGCGCCATCGACGCGCTGACGATCAAGGACGTGATCTACGGCGAGATTGAGGACTCGGTGCAGAAGGTCGAGGACATCGAGGACCTCCTTTCGATCAACCAGGTCGAGTTCAAGGTGCTGTCGGCCGAGGACGTGCTCGGCAAGGCCGCCGAGCTCGGCCGGCTCGTCGACCGCCTCAAGCAGGAGCCCGACGCCTGGCGCGACAACGCCATGCTGGAAAGAATGGTCGAACTCGCCAAGATCTGCGGCGACATCCGCGAGAACGCGCTCGTCCCCGACCAGGTGATCTTCCGCCACAACGCCTTCTGGACCAGCCATTTCGGCGGCATCTACGTGTTCGTCGACCCGGACATGACGACCGTCATCTCCGACCCGACGACGCCGGGCTTCCGCCGCTCGCGGCCCTGGCAGGTGAGTTACCTTTCGATCCGCGACGCCGACCGCGTCTTCCGCTTCCTCGCCTCGACGGGACGCATCGAACTGCCGCGCGGCTCGTGGATCGAGAGTTCCGGCTATCTCGAGCACCGCGCCGAGATGGTGATCCGCTCGCTGATCCGCACGGCGGACCCCAATGCCGATCTTTCCGCCGTCGACAAGGTCTGGCTGCAGACCTGGATCCACAACCATGCCGACCTCGTCGCCCGCGACGGGAACTTCCCCTTCCTCAACGCGGCCAAGCGGGAGATCACGCAGCTCGGGCATCTGAGGATCGAGGAAGTGCCGCCGCTGCAGCGCTTCCTCGTCATCCGCGCCAGGCCGGACCATCCGGACGCCTGGCTGACCAACCGGCTGATCTCCGACTTCGTGCCGCAGGACTTCGTGTCGCGCTACGTCTTCAACAAGCAGGGCTTCTACGCGGACTACGAGAGTTACACCGAGCGCTGGCGGCGCCAAGTTGTCGACATTCTGAAAACCACCTATCTCAAGGACAAGGCGGCGTTCCGAGCCCGCCTGTACGGGCTGACCGACTGAGGGGAAGAGGAACATGCTTGATCCGATCGTGAACTTCTTCACCCGCGTCTTCCAGTGGATCGGCCGCGGCATCGGCTTCGTCATCGGCGTCATCCTGTGGCCGTTCCTGTGGGTCGGGCGCTGGTACACGCAGCGCGGCTGGATCCTGAAGACCATCCTCGGCGCGCTGATCGTCGTCATCGTCGGCCTCTACGGGGTGCTGATCTGGAACACGCAGATCTGGTCGAACTTCAATCCGGATTACCCGGCCGCCTACACCTTCCAGAACCCGCCCGCCGGCCAGTCGGGCACGTCGGGGCAGGGCGCCGGGAACCAGCCGGTCGCCACCCAGGGCGAGGAGGTGCGCACCTGCACGCGCTCGGCGATCGTCGACGTGACCCGCGACCTGATCGACTTCAACGTCAACCAGAACGCCTGGATCTCGTCGATGATCCTCTACAAGGCGGGCTTCTTCGGCATCGACTGGGACCATACGCCGTTCCTCGACAACAAGGCCTCCTTCCAGCGCGGCATCAATCAGGCGATCCGGCGCACCACGGTGGAACTGGTCGATTCGCTCGGCCGCGTGCGCGGCACCAGCCAGGTCGACCAGAGCCTCCAGGATGCCCGCGGTTCCATGCAGTTCGACGAATCGACCTGGTATTTCGGCCTGAACCCGTTCGGACCGAAGACGCCGACGCCGTCCTTCTACCGCTCGGCGATCCGCGACCTCGACGCGTTCAACACCCGGCTTTCCGGCTGCACGGCGATCTTCGACGCCCGCGCCGACAATCTGATGCAGTTCGTCGATCGCATCGCCAACGACCTCGGCGCGACGTCGGCGATCCTGCGCGAGCGCTCCGAACTGCACAATGACGGCTGGTTCGACACGCGCGCCGACGACCGCTTCTGGTTCGCCTACGGCCAGCTCTACGGCTATTACGGCATCATGACGGCAGCCCGCCACGACTTCCAGGCGGTCATCCAGTCGCGCGGCCTGAGCCAGCTGTGGAACAACCTCACCGACCAGTTCAAGGCGGCGCTGAAAATCCAGCCGCTGATCATCTCCAACGGCCGCGAGGACGGCTGGATCATGCCGACCCACCTCGCCACGATGGGCTTCTACGTGCTGCGCGTGCGCTCGAACCTCGTCGAGGTGCGCGAGATCGTCGACCGGTAAGGCGATCGAACCGGCGACGCGGGCCGGCCGCCGCACACATCCTGCCTTCCGTGTGTCGCAATCGCTGTCGCTTTTCGCGCATTGCGCGGCTGTTTTGAGACGGCGCGACGGGCAGCGCTTCGGCTTCTATGCGCGCGACAGAACGGCCGCGGCAGGCGTCCGTTTGCGACATCCGAGCTTCACCGGGGGAATCCATGGCCGAGTTCAAATCCGACATCGAGATCGCGCGCGCGGCGAAGAAGAAGCCGATCATGGAGGTCGGCGCCAGCCTCGGCATTCCCGCCGAGCACCTGCTGCCCTACGGGCACGACAAGGCGAAGATCTCGGCCGAGTTCATCGCCTCGAAGAAGGGCGGCAAGGACGGCAAGCTTATCCTGGTCACCGCGATCAATCCGACGCCGGCCGGCGAGGGCAAGACGACGACGACGGTCGGCCTCGGCGACGGGCTCAATCGAATCGGCAAGAAGGCCATCACCTGCATCCGCGAGGCCTCGCTCGGGCCGAACTTCGGCGTCAAGGGCGGTGCGGCCGGCGGCGGCTACGCGCAGGTCGTGCCGATGGAGGACATGAACCTCCACTTCACCGGCGACTTCCACGCCATCACCACGGCGCACAACCTGCTCTCGGCGCTGATCGACAACCACATCTACTGGGGCAACGAGCTCGGCATCGACACCCGCCGCGTCACCTGGCGCCGGGTCATGGACATGAACGACCGGGCGCTCCGCGAGATCATCTGCTCGCTGGGCGGGGTGGCCAACGGCTATCCGCGCGAGGCCGGCTTCGACATCACGGTCGCCTCGGAAGTCATGGCCATCCTCTGCCTTTCGACGGACCTCAAGGACCTGCAGAAGCGGCTCGGCGACATCATCGTCGCCTACCGGCGCGACAAGACCCCGGTCTATGCCCGCGACCTGAAAGCCGACGGCGCCATGGCGGTTCTGCTCAAGGACGCCATGCAGCCGAACCTGGTGCAGACGCTGGAGAACAACCCGGCCTTCGTCCACGGCGGACCGTTCGCCAACATCGCGCACGGCTGCAACTCGGTGATCGCCACGACCACCGCGCTGAAGCTCGCCGACTACGTCGTCACCGAGGCCGGCTTCGGCGCCGACCTCGGCGCGGAGAAGTTCTTCGACATCAAGTGCCGCAAGGCGGGACTCAAGCCGGCCGCCGCGGTCATCGTCGCCACGGTGCGCGCCATGAAGATGAACGGCGGCGTGAAGAAGGAAGACCTCGGCAAGGAGAACGTCGAGGCGGTGAGGAAGGGCTGCGCCAATCTCGGCCGGCACATCGAGAACGTGAAGCAGTTCGGCGTGCCGGTGGTGGTGGCGATGAACCACTTCGTCTCCGACACCGACGCCGAGATCCAGGCGATGAAGGACTATGTCGCGAGCCAGGGCTCGGAGGCGATCCTGTGCAAGCACTGGGCGCTGGGCTCGGCCGGCATCGAGGAACTCGCCCACAAGGTGGTGCAGCTTGCCGAAAGCGGAACCTCGCAGTTCTCGCCGCTCTACCCGGACGACATGCGCCTGTTCGACAAGATCGACACGATCGTCAAGCGCATCTACCGCGGCTCGGAGGCGATCGCCGACAAGAGCGTTCGCGACCAGCTGAAGCAGTGGGAGGACGCCGGCTACGGCCACCTGCCGGTGTGCATGGCCAAGACGCAGTACTCGTTCTCGACCGACCCCAACCTGCGCGGCGCGCCGACCGGCCATGTCGTGCCGGTGCGCGAGGTCAGGCTGTCGGCCGGCGCCGGCTTCGTCGTGGCGATCTGCGGCGAGATCATGACCATGCCCGGCCTGCCCAAGAGCCCGTCTTCGGAGAAGATCTTCCTGAACGAGCAGGGCTATATCGAGGGCCTGTTCTAGGACATCGAGAGGAGAGGGCGGCCACCCCCTCGGGCGACCGCCCTCGCGCTCACGCCGCGTCGGACAGCGCTCCGCCGATCCGCGACCAGACGGCGTCGACCGTGCCGCGATCGATCCTGAGCCCGAATGTGCCGTCGAGGACGGCGGCGAACTCGTCGGCCGAGGCGAGCGTGCGCTTCCCGACGCCGTCGGCTGACTCCAGCGTCAGCGACGTGTCGAACATCGCGGCGCGGCCCTCGTCGCGATGCAGGCTCAGCATCAGGTGCGCGGGGAAGGGCGACTTCTCCCAGCGGGCGCAGACGAAATTGGCCGCCTCGACGTCGGCATCCGTCACCGGGAAGGGGTCGAAGCCGTAGAGGGCGAACCAGCCGCTTTCCTCGCGCCGCTCGAGCACGAGTTCGCCGGTCGCGGCGTCGGCCCGGAGGCGGAAGAGGCGGCCGCCGATCCTGTGTTCGGTGCCCACCGCGGCGAGCGGCACGATACCGTGGGCGCCGGGGCCGCCGAAGCCGGAGTCGACGAGGAATTCGCGTCCGTCGATTCCGACGATCCAGGCATAGTGCGAGCGCGGGCCGCCGACCGGGGCGCCCATGCGCACCCGTCCGAGGAATGGGCGCTTGACGAAGCCCACGGCGTCGAGTGCCGCGCCGAGCAGCATGTTCAGTTCCATGCAGTAGCCGCCGCGGCGGTCGGAGACCAGCTTGCGCCAGACCGAAGCCGGCGCGAGGTTCGGCACGGAGCCGAGCAGCGGCTCCAGGTTCTCGAAGGGGATCGAACGCATCTGCGCCTTGACCAGCGCGTCGAGCCCGTCGGGGGAAAAGTCGATGCGGTCGAGGCCGATGCGGCCGAGATAGTGGGCGAGGGAGAAGGTCATGCTTGATACTCCGGTTGGAAAGGCCGCCTTCTGGTTCGATTGACATGCTTCGGGCAATCCGCAACTTTGCATGACCCCATGCGCCGGAGAATACCCCTTCGATGCTGTCCGACTGGAGTGATCTCCGGACAATCCTCGCCATCGCCCGTGCCGGAACCCTTTCGGGAGCGGCGCGCGCGCTCGGCGTGAGCCAGTCGACCGTATCGCGACGCCTGCAGGCGATCGAGCGCGAGGCCGGCGAGCGGATCTTCCTGCGCGGAAGCGAGGGCGGCTTCGAGCCGACGGCGCTGGGCCAGCGGCTGGTCGGCGCCGCCGAGGAGATGCGCACCGCCTTCGAGGCGGCCCGCGCGGCGCTGAGCCGGGGCGAGACGCCGATCCGTATCGCCACCTGCGAGGCGATCGCCAACGCCGTGCTCACGCCGATGCTGCCGCGCTGGGCGGCCGAGGAGGGCGGGCGATTCGACATTGCGGTACACGACGACCTGTTCGCGCTGCCCGACGAC
>DUSC01000083.1 GCA_012842935.1 Hyphomicrobiales bacterium
CCACGAGGTCGCGCAGGTTCATCATGTCGGTGGTCATCGGTGGAATCTCCGGTCCAAGTTGGTGTCAGCAACCAGACCCTACCGGAACATCGCCGGTGACCACCTCAGCCAGAACCTACACCACGCTCAGGGACAGCATCTTTCTGGAATCAATAATTTGACTTAACAATACTGTGCGAGACGGTATCGATCACTGTCTCGCCAGCTTCTTGGAAGAACCCTCCGATACCGGAAAACGATATGTCGGCGTCCCTCTTCGGCTCGAACAGAGGAAACAAGGCCATGGCGTCGTATGCGGCCGGCGACGATGTGAATTTCGGCCAAGTCCTTGTCGTAGGCCGCTCCCCCGTCAATTGCGTGGTAGTAGCGAAAATCGTCGAGCGGTCGGGGCTGCGCTCGGTCTCCCAGGTTCCCGAAAAGGCAATCGAGTTGCTTTACAGCCTTAGGCCTGGGACCGTCGTCCTCGACGGCGGACCGACCAACGGGGATTGCGACGAGGTGCTGGCGCGCATCGATGCCCAACGCCGTGCCACCGGACGCAAGGTGCCCGCGGTTATACTTCTGTCGACTCGCGAAATGCTCAGCGAAGATGTCCTCGGCTTCAGCATCGATGCGGTGGTCGCGAAACCTTTCACGCCCGATACATTGCAGCCCGTGGTCGAGGGCCTTTTGCGCAGGATCCGCGGCTGAGCCGGCATCGGTTTCGCGGCCGCGGGCGACACTTGGCCCCTTCCCTTCCGCGATGCCGCGCGGCTATAGTTATCTATCCGAAACATCTCTGGTGATTGATGCCTCCCGCAAAGAAGGAAGTCCGCACGGCGAGCCGCGGAGGCCGCGCGCGCACGCCCCAATACGTCAAGAACTTTCGCGGCGTGAAGAACTGGAACGAGGCGCGGGCCTGGCTCGAATGGCGAGGCATAGAGGACATCGAGTGCATTACGCCCGACCAGGCGGGGGTGGCGCGCGGCAAGATGATGCCGTCCAAGAAGTTCACATCGAATACGTCGCTGGCGCTGCCGTCGGCCGTCTTCATGACGACGATCTCGGGAGGCTATCCCGAAGACGGCAACGGCTTCCACTATCCCGAGGACGACGGCGATCTGAAGCTGGTCCCGGATCTTTCCACGTTGTCCGAAGTGCCGTGGGAGACTGATCCCACGGCGCAAGTAATTTGCGACCTCGTCCACCAGGACGGCCGTACCGTCGACTTCACGCCGCGTAACCTGCTCAAGCACGTTCTCGCGGCTTACGCCGAGCGCGGTTTGAGGCCGGTCGTGGCACCGGAGATCGAGTTCTATCTGGTGTGCAAGAACCCCGATCCCGACTACCCGTTGACCCCGCCTGTCGGACGTTCCGGGCGGCCGATCGGCGGCGGTGCCGGCTATTCGATCGCTGGCGTCAACGAATTCGACGAACTGATCGACGACATCTATCATTTCTCCGAGCGGCAGGGGCTCGAGATCGACACGCTGATCCACGAGGAAGGAGCCGGGCAGCTGGAAATCAACCTGAGGCACGGCGATCCAGTCGAACTTGCCGACCAGGTATTCATGTTCAAGCGCACGATCCGCGAGGCGGCACTCAAGCACGACACGTATGCCACCTTCATGGCCAAGCCGATCCAGGGCCAGCCCGGTTCGGCCATGCATATCCACCAGTCGATCCTCGATCGCAGGACCGGCCGCAATATCTTCACGGCAGAGGACGGATCGGAAACCGAGGCCTTCCGCAATTTTATCGGCGGAATGCAGAAGCATGTGCCCAATGCGCTGGTGATGATGGCGCCCTACGTGAACTCCTACCGCCGGCTGACGCAGGCGGCATCGGCGCCGGTCAACAACAAATGGGGCTACGACAACCGCACGACCGCCTTTCGTGTGCCGCGCTCGGATCCGACTGCCCGGCGTGTCGAAAACCGTATCCCATCGTCTGATGCCAATCCTTATCTCGCGCTCGCGGCCTCGCTTGCCTGTGGGCTCATCGGGCTGATCAACAAGCTTCCGGCGGAGGAGCCCGTGCTGACAACAGCCAACGAGGATGAGATCGACCTGCCGCGCGGCCTGCTGGAAGCCGTCGACCTGTTCGAGAACGACGACGATCTGCGTAAGATCCTCGGTGACCCCTTCGTTTCCACCTATGCGGCGATCAAGAAAGCCGAATTCGAGACGTTCATGGAGGTGATCAGTCCGTGGGAGCGGGAGTTTCTGTTGCTGAATGTGTGATCGAACGGTCGTCGTTCGTGACCGGTCGGTCGACGCGACACTCAAATTTCAAGTATACCTCGACCGACAACCCATCGCCAATAGTCCATGACCTACCTTTCTCCCATCTCTCCCGGATATTCCTGGTACGAAGACACGGTCGGCGAACGGCCGGCCTATCCAAGGCTCGACGGCGACTGCACGACTGACGTCGTCATCGTCGGCGGCGGCTTCACCGGCCTTTCGGCCGCGGCCAACCTCGCCAAGGCGGGCACGAATGTCGTCCTCATCGAGGCACATCGCTTCGGCGACGGCGCATCGGGGCGCAATGGCGGACAGCTCGGCACCGGCCAGCGGGCTTGGGTCGAGGAACTCGAGGAAGAGCTGGGCTTCACCCGAGCAAAGGCGTTGTTCGACCTCGCGGAGGAGGCCAAGGCCTATGTCATCGACTTTAGCGCAACGCACGGCATCGACATGGACTACGTCCCCGGGCAATTGTCCGTGGTTCACAAGAAGCGCTATCTCGACGCCTACCGCAGGCATTCCGAGATCATGGCAACCCGCTTCGGCTATCCTCACATCAGTTTCATGGACGCCACCGAAACGGCGCGACGACTGGGATCGGAACGTTTCTTCGGCGGCAACCGCGATACTGGAACCGGTCACATTCACCCCCTCAAGCTCGTCATCGGCACCGCGCGCGTTGCTGCCGAAGCCGGCGCCAAGATATTCGAGAACACCAAGGCGCTGAAAATCGAGTCGCGCGGCGGCAAGGTCGTCGTGACCACGCCGAGCGGAACGATCAAAGCGGCGAAGGGGTTGCTTGCGGTCAACGCCTATGGCGGCGATCTCGAGCCGGACAGCGCCGCACATGTGATGCCCATCGGCTCCTTCATCGGCGCCACAGTCCCGCTGGGCCACGACAGTCCGGTGATTCCCGGGGGCGAGTCGGTTGACGATTCGCGCTTCGTCGTTCGCTATTTTCGCAAATCGAAGGACGGTCGGCTCCTGTTCGGCGGCCGCGAGATCTACGCGGCCAAGGACCCGAAGGACATTCACATCCACATCCGCCGCCAGATTACCGAGATTTACCCGGCGCTGAAGGACGTCGAGATCACGCATGGCTGGGGGGGATTCGTCGGCATCACCATGCCGCGCAAGCCGTATGTGCGCGAAGTCATGCCCAACGTGATATCGGCCGGCGGCTATTCCGGCCACGGCGTGATGTTGTCCAACTTCGTCGGCAAGCTCTACGCGGAAACTGTCGGCGGCAACCGCGACCGGCTGCGGCTTCTCGAAGACCTGAAGATCCCGCCCTTCCCCGGCGGCCGACGCTTGCGAGCTCCGCTGCTTTTCCTGGCGCTGAACTGGTACGCGCTGCGCGACCGGCTCTGATCCCGGCTTCTCGACGTCACTCCGCGTCAAGGCTCGGCGCGGGCTTCGGTCCGAAGTACAGGACGAGAGAACCCAGGATCGCGGCAGCAAAGGAACCGCTAAGGATGCCGATCTTGACCTCCTCCTGAAGTGTTTCGTTGCCGGCGAATGCAAGCAGGCCGATGAACAGACTCATCGTGAAGCCGATACCGCACAGCAGCGCGACGCCGAGCAGATGACTCCAGCCGGAGTTTGCCGGCATGGCCGCGATGCCGTAGCGGATCGCTATGTAAGCGGAGCCGAAGACACCGATGACCTTGCCGAAGACGAGGCCGAAGGCAACACCCAGCGTAAGCGGCTCGACGAGCGCGGAGAGCGTCATCCCCGCGAAGGAGACGCCGGCATTGGCGAATCCGAAGATCGGGATGACGACGAAGGGCACGAAACGGTGGAGCAGATGCTCGAGCCGATGCAGCGGCGATTCTTCGGTATCGCGCTCAATCCCCGGCGCGCGGCGAAGCGGGATCGTGAGCGCCAGGGCCACGCCGGCAAGCGTTGCGTGCACGCCGGACTTGAGCACCACAAACCACAGGACCGCGCCGATCGCCAGGTAGAGCCAGAGCCTGGTGACGCCGAGTCGGTTCATTGCGGTCAGGAGGACAAGGATCGCCAATGCCCCGCCGAGATAGGCGAGCGAAAGGTCGCTCGTATAAAACAACGCAATGATGATGACGGCCCCCAGGTCGTCGATAATCGCGAGCGCGGTCAGGAAGACCTTCAGCGTCGCGGGCACTCTGTTGCCGAGCAGCGACAACACGCCGAGGGCGAAAGCTATGTCGGTTGCGGTCGGGATAGCCCAGCCGTGGATCGTCTCGGGGTGATCGTAGTTGAACGCGACATAGATGAGCGCCGGGACGAACATGCCGCCGGCGGCCGCAATTCCCGGCAGGATTCGTCGCGGCCAGGTCGAGAGCTGACCGTCGAGCATTTCGCGCTTGATTTCTGCACCGACCAGCAGAAAGAAGATCGCCATCAACCCATCATTGATCCAGTGCGACAGGCTGAGCGGACCGACATAGGCGTGGAGCGCTTCGAAGTAGTATCCGGAGATCGGGGAGTTCGCCACGATCAGCGCCGCGACGGCCGCGGCCATCAGTACGAGCCCGCCCGATGCCTCGCCATCGAGGAATTCCCTGAAGATCGAAACCTGGCGGCGCTCGGTCGTCATGTTCGGTCCTTTCGTTCTGGCTGCGAACCAAAGTCGCAGGGGATGACAAGCAACTGGCAAGAAGTAGGATCTTATCGCGCGCCTTCGGCGAGCGTTTCGTCGCAGGGGCGGCGAAATCCGGGCACTTTATAGCCCAAGGCTCGAAGGTCTACAGTTTCCGCACGATCACACTCCCGGCAGAATAGCCGGCGCCGAACGAGCAGATGATGCCAAGACTACCCGCAGGCAGATCGTCCGAATGGGTGGAGAAGGCGATGATCGACCCGGCCGAAGACGTGTTGGCGTACTCTTGCAGCACGTTCGGCTGTTCCACAGGGGTCGGCTCGCGGCCGAGCACCCTCAGACCGATCAGGTCGTTCATGTTCTTGTTGGCCTGGTGCAGCCACAGCCGCGCCAGATTGTCCGCGGTCAGTCCCTCGGCGGCGAGATGGCCCTGAATGAGGTCGACAACGATCGGCACGACCTGCTTGAAGACCTTGCGTCCCTCCTGATGGAACTGCATATCGCGGCGATCGGACATATGGCCCTCGCGCGTGCGGCGCAAGAAGCCGTTGTTGTTGCGGATGTTGTTGGAGAACTCCGTGACGCAGCGCGTCGACAGGACCTCGAAGGCGTTGTCGGCTTGGTTCTCGTCGAGCCGTTGCAGAACCACCGCCGTGCAGACGTCGCCGAAAATGAAGTGGCAGTCGCGGTCGCGCCACTCCTGGTGGCCGGAAGTGATCTCCGGATTGACCATCAGCACGCCGCGCGCCGATCCGCAGCGGATCATGTCGGCGGCGAGCTGGATGCCGAAGGTCGCCGAAGAGCAGGCAACGTTCATGTCGAAAGCGAAGCCGGCGATCCCCAGGGCCTGCTGAACCTCTATCGCGATGGCCGGATAAGCCCGCTCGTGATTGGAGGCCGCGCAGATCACGCAGTCGATTCCATCGGCGCTCACGCCGGCGCGATGCATCGCTCCGTCGGCCGCGTTGACCGCCATCTCGGCCATGATGGACAAGTCCTCCTCGGCACGCTCCGGCAGCACCGGATGCATGATGCCGGGATCCAGAATGCCGTACTTGTTGACCACGTGCCGGCGTTCGATACCGGACGCCCTGACGATGAATTCCTCAGACGACATCGGCAGGGGCTCGCGTTCGCCGGCTGCAATCGCCTCGGCATGCAAAGCGTTCTGCCGGTGGGCATATTCGTTGTAGGACGCCACCAGTTCGGCGTTTGAAATGACCTCGTCCGGCGCGAACAGGCCGGTGCCGGTTATGGCGACCCTGTGCATGGCGTTTCCGCGATATTGTAGTCTTCTTGACGCAGCAATAGGCCGGGCGGGGCGCCGGTCAAGCGCCCTCTTGGGGGGAATGGATGGATTCTTGCCTCAGATGCAGCGTCCGCCGTCGACTTCCAGCGCCACTCCTGTGATGAACTCGGCCTCGTCGGAGGCGAGCCAGAGCGCCGCATTGGCGATGTCGAGCGGAGTCGACAACCGGCCGAGCGGGATGGAGGCGCGGAACATGGCGCGCTTCTCGGGTGTGTCTTCGCCCATGAACTGCGCCAGCATGCCGGTCTCTCCGGCGACGGGACAGAGGCAGTTGACGCGGATCTTCTTCGGCGCAAGTTCGACCGCCATCGACTTGGTCGCGGTGATCGCCCAGCCCTTGGACGCGTTATACCAGGTAAGGCCAGGCCGCGGTCGCAAGCCCGCCGTCGAAGCGGTCGTAATGATCGATCCGCCGCCCTGGCGCTCCATGATCGGAACGACGGCGAGCGCCGAATAGTAGATCGCCTTCATGTTGACCGCGACGATCAGGTCGAACGTTTCCTCGTCGACGCCGAGCATGTCGCCGTTGCGATGTGTGTAGCCTGCGTTGTTGACCATCACGTCGATCCGGCCGAAGGCGTCCACTGCCGCCCGGACCATGGCCTCGACCTCGGAGCGCTGCGAGACATCAGTGCTCACCGCGATCGCCCGGCTGCCGATCTCGCCGGCAACCCTTTCTGCGCCCTTCGAATTGAGGTCCGCTACGACGACGCGCGCTCCCTCCTCGGCAAATCGCTTTGCCATCCCTTCGCCGAAACCGGACGCTGCACCTGTGATGACGGCGACCTTGTTGTCGAGACGTGCCATTCCGGTCCTGTTACCTTCGTTCGCCGAGTCGGTGCGATCAGCCGTGATTGAACACGATCGTCTTCGTCGCGCTCATGTCATATAGCGCCTCGAAGCCTTTTTCGCGACCATGGCCTGACTTCTTGAAACCGCCGAACGGCAGCTCGATGCCGCCGCCGGCACCGTATGCGTTGACGAAGACCTGACCGGCCCGGACGCGCTTGGCCACCCGGTGCTGGCGGCCGCCGTCCTTCGTCCAGACGCTGGCCACCAGACCGAACTCGGTGTCATTGGCGAGCCTCACCGCTTCCTCTTCGCCGTCGAAGGGGAACAGCGCCAGCACGGGGCCGAACACCTCCTCGCGCGCAACGGCGGCCTTCGGGTCGACCGAGCCGAACAGCACGGGCGCCTCGTAGAACCCGCCCGCCGGAGCGTCAGGATGCACGGAGCCGCGGGCAAGCACCGGGATACCCGCCTCCTCCGCTGCCGCGATCATGCCGCTGACGCGATTGCGTTGCCTGGCGTTGATCAGTGCGCCGAGATCGAGGTCCGCATCGTGCGGGCCGGCCACGAGCCGGGAAAAGCGTTCGGCGAGCGCCGACGCGACGCGATCGTAGACCGGCTTCTCGATCAGGATCCGGCTGCCGGCCGAGCAGGTCTGGCCGCCGTTCTGGATGATGGCGTTGACGAGGACAGGTATGGCCTTGTCGAGGTCGGCATCGGCGAAGACGATCTGCGGCGACTTGCCGCCGAGTTCCATGGTAACGCCGCGGTTGTTCACCGCCGCGGCCTGCTGGATCGCCGTGCCGGTCAGCGGCGAGCCGGTGAAGGTGACGTAGTCGACGAGCGGGTGCCCCGACAGGGCGGCGCCCGCCGTGCGGCCATAGCCGGTGATCACATTGAATACGCCCTGCGGAATGCCTGCCTCGAGCGCGAGTTCTGCAATGCGGATGGCAGACAAAGATGCGTCCTCGGCGGGCTTCACCACCAGCGTGTTGCCCATGGCAAGAGCCGCACCGGCCACGCGGGCGAGGATCTGCAGCGGATAATTCCACGGGATGATGCCGGCGACGACGCCGTGCGGTTCGCGCAGCGTCAGAGCCGTATAGCCTTCAAGGAAGGGAATCGTGTCACCATGGATCTTGTCGCCGGCACCGCCGTAGAATTCGTAATAGCGCATGGTCGCCGTGACGTCGGCCTTGCCCTGGCGTATCGGCTTGCCGGTGTCGCGCGATTCCAGCGCCGCGAGTTCCTCGCCATTGGTCTCGACGAGCTGGAAGAGTTTCGTCAGACGCCGTCCTCGCTCGACTGCAGGCATTCGGCCCCAAGGCCCCTCGTCGAAGGCGCGGCGCGCCGCCTTCACGGCGCGGTCGACGTCGACGGCCGACGAAGATGGAATTGATGCGAAGACGACGCCGTCCGACGGTGACACGACCTCGATCCTCTCGCCGGAAAGCGCGTCGGCGGGTTTCCCGTCGATGATCTGCATGAAGGCACGGCCCTCGGCCACCGTTCGGGACAGATGTGTGCCCATCGCAATCTCCTTTTGTTGTTCGCAACGCGATGCGATTATGTTGCGACCGCGAACAATCGGCTCACCGCATGCCGGACTGCTATTCGGATGCGCTGCCTAGGATAAGGTCCAGTGTCAAGGGCAAGGATGTGACACCATGGCTATAGCAATTTTAAATCGATTAGATTATAGCCGTCCACGCTAGGCAGAAGACGCCCGATTGGAAGACGTATGACCAGCCAGATCATCCCGGTCGAGCCCTTCGACCTCATCATGTTCGGTGCAACGGGCGACCTCGCCGAGCGCAAGCTGTTGCCATCGCTCTACCGGCGGCAAATGGCGGGACAGTATCAGGAACCCACCCGCATCATCGGCGCCTCGCGCACCAGGATGACCGCCGAAGAATTCAGGGAGATGGCGCGCCGCTCCATCAACGAGTTCGTCCGCAAGGAGGAGATCGACGGCGACCATGTCGAGCGCTTCCTCGCTCGTCTCGACTACGTCGTCGTCGATGCGAGGTCGGGAGACGGTTTCACGGCGCTGAAAGCTGCGATCGGCGAAAGCAGCGCAATCCGCGTATTCTATCTCGCCGTGGGACCGGAACTGTTCGGCGCAATTGCCGATCAGCTGCAAGTGCAGGGACTGGTGAGCCGCAATGCACGCATCGTCGTGGAAAAGCCGATCGGTCGCGACCTCGCCTCGGCGCGGGCGCTGAACGACCTGATTGGCAAGGACTTTGCCGAGCAGCAGATCTTCCGCATCGACCACTATCTCGGCAAGGAGACGGTGCAGAACCTGATGGCCCTGCGTTTCGCCAACGCCCTCTACGAGCCGTTGTGGAACTCCGCACACATCGACCACGTACAGATCACCGTCGCCGAGACAGTCGGCCTCGAGGGCCGCGCCGGCTATTACGACAAGGCGGGCGCGCTGCGTGACATGGTGCAGAACCACATGCTGCAACTACTGTGCCTGGTCGCGATGGAGCCGCCGGCCTGGATGGACGCCGACGCGGTACGCGACGAGAAACTCAAGGTCCTGCGCTCGCTGAAGCCGATCGACGGAAACGACGCGGCGAAACTGACGGTGCGCGGCCAATACCGAGCCGGCGCGTCGGCCAGTGGTCCGGTCAAGTCCTATGCCGAGGAACTCGGCGCCGCCGACAGCCGAACAGAGACGTTCGTGGCGATCAAGGCCGAAATCACCAACTGGCGGTGGGCCGGCGTGCCCTTCTATCTGCGCACCGGAAAACGCCTCGCCCAGCGAGTCTCCGAGATCGTCATCGCCTTCAAGGAGATCCCGCACAACATCTTCGGCGACAGCGCCGGCCGCGTCGTCGCCAACCAGCTCGTCATCCGCCTGCAGCCAGACGAGGGCGTGAAGCAGTGGATCATGATCAAGGATCCCGGGCCGGGCGGCATGCGCCTGCGCCACGTGCCGCTCGACATGAGTTTCGCCCAGTCCTTTGCGGTCCGCAATCCGGACGCCTACGAACGACTGATCATGGACGTCGTGCGCGGCAATCAGACCCTTTTCATGCGCCGCGACGAGGTAGAGGCGGCGTGGCGATGGATCGACCCGATCCTTTCCGCCTGGGAGGAGAGTCGACAAGAGGTACAGGGTTACACGGCCGGGACTTGGGGTCCGTCGGCCTCCATCGCGCTGATCGAACGCGATGGGCGCACATGGCACGAGAGCAGTTGAGAGGGCGACGCATGACACCTTTCCCGCACCGCCGTCGATGTCGCTCCCTTGGCTTCGCAAGCCCCTCTGCTCGAGGTCCGTCCGCCGCGATAGGGAGAAGATCGGACGTCACGGTCTCCCCGGCCGAGGTGCGGGCATGAATGCGGCCGCGCACCTCGCCTGGCGCGTCTTCACTTCGCCCGAAACGCTCGCGCAAACCCTCGCCGACACGGTGGCGGCGGCGCTCGATGCCGCGATCGTGCAGCGCGGCCGCGCGTTCCTCGCGCTCTCCGGCGGCACGACACCAAAGCGGTTCCTTGCAGCGCTTTCCCGGCGGGATCTGGACTGGAGCAGGATGACGGTGACTCTGGTCGACGAACGCTTCGTCCCGGAGGATTCGCCGCGCTCGAACGCCGCGCTGGTTCGCGCAACGCTGCTGACCGGCACGGCCGCTGCAGCGCGCTTCATCCCCCTCTACCGACCCGCTGCCGACGTCGAGACGGCGGCGAGACTCGCCGATGCGACGCTGGCGTCTCTTCCCTGGCCGCTCGACGTCGCCGTTCTCGGCATGGGAGCGGACGGCCATACGGCCTCGTTCTTCCCCGACGCCACCGATACCGCCGCTTTCGATCCGGCGGGCTGTGCAACGGTAGTCGCCGTACATGCCGAAAGCGCCGCCGAGCCGCGACTGACCCTGACCCTGCCCCGCCTTGCGTCGGCCCGGTTCATCGCTCTCCACATCGAGGGCCGGGAGAAACGCAGGGTATTGCAGCAGGCGCTGTCGGGCGCCAGCGAGCTCCCGGTACGCAAGATCTTCGACAACGCGGAACACCCAGTCCAGATTTTTTGGGCGCCCTGAAGCGAGTACCGGTACGGGCGCTCCGCCGTGATACCCGGATCTGAAAGGACAAGACGATGACAGCCCGCAACGACATCGAAGCGATAACGGCGCGAATTCGTGAGCGTTCGCGGCCGACGCGAGAGGCCTACCTGGCGCGCATCGACGCCGCCATCTCGCAGAAGGCCAACCGCGCCGTGCTTTCCTGCGGAAACCTCGCCCATGGCTTCGCCGCGTGCGCACCCGCCGAGAAGCAGGTGCTCTCCGGCGACCGCGTTCCCAATCTCGGCATCATCACCGCCTACAACGACATGCTCTCGGCGCACCAGCCTTTCGAGACTTTCCCGGCGCTGATCAAGGCGGCAGCGCGCGAGATGGGCGGTGTCGCTCAGGTAGCCGGCGGCGTGCCGGCCATGTGCGACGGCGTCACACAAGGTCAGCCGGGAATGGAGCTTTCACTGTTTTCGCGTGATGTCATCGCCATGGCCGCGGCGATCGGCCTTTCGCACAACATGTTCGACGCCGCTGTCTTTCTCGGCGTCTGCGACAAGATCGTGCCAGGCCTGGTGATCGCGGCGCTGACATTCGGCCACCTGCCGGCCGTCTTCATCCCCGCCGGACCGATGACGTCGGGTCTGCCCAACGACGAGAAGGCTCGCGTGCGCCAACTGTACGCCGAAGGCAGGGTCGGCCGGGCCGAACTGCTGGAAGCGGAATCGAAGTCCTACCATGGGCCGGGGACCTGCACCTTCTACGGCACGGCGAATTCCAACCAGATGCTTATGGAGATCATGGGCCTGCATACGCCCGGCGCATCCTTCGTCAACCCGGGTACACCGCTGCGCGATGCGCTGACCCGCGAGGCCGCTAAGCGGGCGCTTCAGATCACGGCGCTCGGCAACGACTACACGCCTGTCGGCCGCATGATCGACGAGCGCTCGGTAGTGAACGGCGTCGTCGGTCTGCATGCCACCGGCGGCTCGACCAACCACACGATCCACCTTGTCGCCATGGCGGCGGCGGCGGGAATCGCGCTCACCTGGCAGGACATCTCGGATCTCTCGGAAATCGTGCCGCTGCTGGCGCGAGTCTATCCAAACGGGCTTGCCGACGTGAATCACTTCCAGGCGGCGGGCGGTATGGGCTTCCTTATCCGCGAACTCCTCGACGCCGGCCTTTTGCATGAGGACGTTCGCACGGTTTGGGGCGAGGGGTTGAGGCCCTACGCGATCGAGGCAGGACTCGCTGCAGACGGTTCGGTCGCCCGGTGGCCGGCTCCGGCCGCGAGCGGCGATGAGAAAGTGCTGGCGCCGATAGCGAAGGCTTTCCAGCCGACCGGTGGACTGAAGGTGCTCTCCGGCAATCTCGGCAAGGCAATCATTAAGACTTCGGCCGTCAAGCCGGAGCGCCGTGCGATCGAGGCGCCGGCGATCGTTTTCGACAGCCAGCAAGCGCTGAACGACGCCTTCAAGGCCGGGCTGCTCAACCGCGACTTCGTCGCCGTGGTTCGCTTCCAGGGGCCGAAGGCAAACGGCATGCCGGAACTGCACAAGCTGACCACCGTGCTCGGCGTGCTGCAGGACCGCGGCCACAAGGTAGCGCTGGTCACCGATGGGCGCATGTCCGGGGCGAGCGGCAAGATTCCCGCCGCGATCCACGTGACGCCGGAGGCACTCGATGGCGGCGCCATCGGCCTGATCCGCGACGGCGACGTGATCAGGGTCGACAGCGACGCCGGTGTGCTCGAAGTCCACGTCGATCCGGCCGAACTGGCAGCGCGGCCGGCACCCTCGGCAGACCTATCGGAAAACACGCACGGCTACGGCCGCGAGCTGTTCGAGGGATTCCGACGGCTGGCGACGCGGGCCGATTACGGCGCCAGTGCCTTCCGGTGAAGCTGGACGGCAGCAGACGCCGCAGGCGCGGCGTCTGAGCGACCGGCTCCGTCACTGGACCGCGATTTCGGCGCGTTCGCCGGCCTTCACCGTGGCAACCGCTTCTTTCTTCTCGAAGCCTTCGCCGCGGTCGACGACGACGAAATAGTCGCCGGCCGGAAGAGTGGTTTGGTGGGTTTCGGCGTAGGCATAGCCGAAGTCCTTTCGGTTGCCCTGGATGTCCTTTGCCGCGGCGAAGATCTGGATGAACTTGGCGCCGGGCGCCGAAATCGCCAGCACGCCTGCGTTCAGCACGACCTTCACGTCGACCCGCTCGCCCGCCTTCACGGTGAAGGGCTGCTCCGCGACGGCCTGGTCCATCCTGGCGATCGCGACATAGTCGCCGGGCGGAACGTCGTAGCCCGAATCCGGCCCGTAGCCATAGGCGACGTCGTCGCGCGATCCGTCGATCTTCTTCGCCGCCTTGACGATGTTGACCGCGAGCCCGCCGTCCTCGACCTTCATCGTGTCAGTGTAGAAGGCATTGACGACGGCGTGGCCGATGCCGACGATGATCTCCCTTTCAACCGTCTCGCCGGCCTTCACGGTAACCATCTCGCTGACCTCGCCCTCGCCGATGCGCACGGTGATTTTCTGCTCGCCGGCCGGCACGACGATCTTCGTCAGGCCGTAATTCGTCGCATCGCCCTCGCCTGGATGATCGACGACGACGGCAGCATTGTCGGCTATCGGGGCGCCCGGGCTCGGCAACGGCTTGATGATCAAGGTGCCGGCGTTGAGCACGAACAGCGGCTCGGCCACAGAGTCGGCCGCAACCGTGACCTTCTGCTCCGCGCTCGCCTCGCCCAATCTGGCCACGACAATGTATTCGCCAGCATCGAGCTGGGCCTTGTAGCGACCATAATCGGTCGTGACGTGCTCGCCGCGCGAGCCATCGGCGGCCGACTTATAGATCTCCCAGGCGTTTCCGGCGTCATCGGGCAGGGCCGGGCCGCCTTCCGACATTGTCACGGACGGGATGAAGTTGAACTCGGGCCTTGTCGGTTCGGGTGCGGGTGTCGGTGCTGGGTCGGGTGCCGGTGCCGGCTCGGGCGCGGCGACCACGGTCGCGACCAGCGCGTCCTCGAGCGCCTTGGCGTCGGAGGCCCGGATGTACTTGCCGCCGGTGTTCTCGGCGAGGCAGGCCACCTGGCGGCCTTCTTCCGCCGTCAGGCCGAAGCCGACAACGTGAACGGTGAAATCGATCCCCGACCGCTCAAGCTCTTCGCCGGCTGCACAGGGATCGGCGTTGCAGGTTTCGAGCCCGTCGGTGATCAAGACGACCGTCGCCTTATCCTCGGTGTAGCGCAACGCCTCGGCCGCCTGGCGTACCGCCGCCGTCAGCGGCGTCTTGCCGAGGAACTTCATGCCGTCGGCTGCAGCAACGATCGCTGCACCTGTGCCGGCCGCGGGCGGCACGACGAGTTCGATATCTTCGCAATTGCCCTTCTCGCGGTGGCCGTAGGCCATGAGGCCCAGCTCTAGGTCGGCGGGCAGCGTCTGCAATACGGATCGCAAGGTTTCGCGGGCAATTTCCAGCTTCGGCTTGCCGTCGATCTGGCCCCACATGGAGCCCGACGCGTCGAGGACGATGATCGCTTTGTCGGCAGCCGCGGCCACAATGCACGAGATCGACAGCGCCAGTGCCGTTAGAATACTCCGAAAGCCGATCCGCATCGGTCCTCCTGCTTCGCGTGAAATCGTGCGGCGGAAGCTAGCGGAGCGGAACGACCCGGGCAAGCAGGCGGCCTCCACATGGCAGGGATGTGAATGATTTGAATCCTGCAACGGCCCGCATCGCGCCTTTGGATCATCGTGGCCGAACGCGCCCGCACCTACCGTCCGACCGACGTCCTCGACCGCCCACTCCTCAGCGTGCTCCTCACGGTAGTCTTCCGTACTGTCTCGCCGGTCGGGAAATCAATCGCCAAGATCCTCGCACACACGAGACCGCTGTTGGAACCTCTCGCCGCAAGCTTCGCGGCGCAGACGGTGCAGCTGTTCCCGATCCTCGTCGCCCTGGGCATTCCGCTCGCCCTGCCGAGCGGCGTCCTCCGCCTCGCCATGCCAAGGACCGTCCTTCAGCTGGCCGGCATCGCGGAGACGTTCGCCGCGTTCCGCTACCCGCTGCCGGCCGCCGCTGTCGCCATCGCCGTCGGCCTCTAAGTCGTCTATCAAGAGCGCCGCGAGGCGGAGATCATCCCCGGCCGAGATGTGAAGGTCAGTAAGTCGTCCGGCGCTCCTCCGACGGCGGCCGTCCGAACTGCAGCCGATAGCTCTGGGCGAAATAGGAATGCGAGGTGAAGCCGGTGGCGATCGCCACGTCAAGGATCGGCATGTTGGTCTGCCGCAGCAGTTCGCGTGCCCGCTCGAGCCTGAGCCGCATGTAATAGCGACCCGGTGTCACGTTGAGGTGTCTGAGGAACAGTCGTTCGACCTGGCGTACCGACAAGCCTGCGGACTTGGCGAGTTGGACCGCCGAGAACGGCTCGTCGAGGTGGTCGGCCATCAACTCGACGATCTTGCGCAGCTTCTCCGACTTGCCGGTCAGGTCGCGTTCGGGGCCGACGCGCTGGCGGTCGCCGGCCGAGCGGATGCGCTCGTGCTGGAACTGGTTGGCGACCTCATTGGCGAGGTTCGCGCCGAAGTCGCCGCGCACGATTTCCAGCATCAGGTCGATCGAGGTCGTGCCGCCGGCACAGGTGTAGCGCTTGCGGTCGATCTCGAAGACGTTGCCCGTGCATTCGATGTCGGGAAAGCGCTCCATGAAGCCGGCGCGGTTCTCCCAATGGATCGTGCAGCGGTGGCCTTCGAGCTGGCCCGCCTCGGCGAGCAGGTAGGATCCGACCGACAATGCGCCCAGTGCCCCACCGCGACGGCCCCAGTTCCGCAATGCGCCCAATACCTTGCTCTTGCCGGGAAATTCCGTGGTCAGGCCGACGCAGACGAAGAGGATGTCGACAGGCGGGACATCGGCGACACTGTAGTCGATCTTCAGCGGCAGCCCATTCGACGCCATCACCGCGTCGCCATCGGCCGAAACCGTCGTCCAGCCATAGAAGTCGCGCCCGAGCAGGCGATTGGCCGACCGCACAGTGTCAATCGCTGCCGCCAGCGAAAACATCGAGAACTTGTCGACCAGCAGGAACGCGAACTGCCGGCCTCCATGCTGCAAATCGGTCATGTCCGGACTTCCGCCCCGATTTCGAGTCCGCCTGATCGGAGACGACCTGGTTCTTCAGGGAGGGCAATGCGGCGCAAGGTTGCGATCCGTGTTTTCGTGTATCCGGACGAACAGCCGACAATCAGAAGCGCGGCCTCGCCAGGCCGGCAGAAAGATAGGCGGAAGCAAGAGTATTTGCCATCAGCATGGCGATGGTCATCGGCCCTACTCCGCCGGGGACCGGGGTGATGGCGCCCGCAACTGCAGAGGCGCCCGCGAACTCGACATCGCCGACGAGGCGGCTCTTGCCCTCGCCCTTCTCTGGCGCGGGCACCCGGTTGATGCCGACGTCAATCACGGTCGCGCCGGGCTTGATCCAGTCGCCCCGGATCATCTCGGGCCGGCCGACCGCGGCGACGAGGATGTCGGCGGTGCGACAGACTGCCGGCAGGTCGCGGGTCTTGCTGTGAGCAATCGTTACCGTACAGTTGGAGGCGAGGAGTAGATTGGCCATCGGCTTGCCGACAATATTCGAGCGGCCGACGACGACTGCCGTCAGGCCGGAGAGATCGCGCCCTCTCGCTCGCTCGAGCAGGAGCATCGAACCGGCCGGCGTGCACGGCACAAAGGCTGTGCCGACTTCGCCGGTGCTAAGCTTGCCGACGTTGACGAAGTGGAAGCCGTCGACGTCCTTCTCCGGCGAGATCGCCTGTATCACCTTGCCGGCATCGATGTGGCCGGGCAGTGGCAGCTGGACGAGGATGCCGTTGATGCGCCGGTCAGCATTGAGCTCGGCAATCAGGCCGAGCAGCCTCTCCTGAGGCGTGTTGGCGGGAAGCGTATGCTGGAGCGACAGGAATCCGCATTCCTTCGCCTTCTTCGACTTCGACGAAACGTAGACCTGGCTGGCGGGATCCTCCCCGACGATGATCACCGCGAGACCGGGCGGCGGACATCCCTGGGAGACGAGTTCGGCGGCCAGTTCCTGAACCTTTGAAGTGACTTCGGCCGCCACGAGCTTGCCGTCGATGATGTTAGCCATGGCCAGATCCTCCGCACACTCCATCCGTCCGGCGCGGATATGCCGCAAAAACCCCGTCAAGTCTCGCGTAGATGCGCCTTCCCGTGCCGGAAACTCGAAACCCGCACTCAGGCGTAACGACGGCGCGCGCGGATTTCGGCGAGGTCGAGAACAGCCTCCCTGAACTCGCGCAGGTCATGGCGCAGTTCCTCCACCGTCCTCGCCGACAGCCGATGATCGCGGCCTTCGTGCTCGCCGGAACGCAGGCCATCTTTCCTATGCGTTGAGTACGCCGCCATCGGTTGCGGCGTATGTGCCGGCTGCTGCTGCATGAGCGGAGCCCGTGCCTCGGCCGGATGCAGCGGATGGGGTGGGTAGTCGGTCTGCGCCGGATGATGGCCGGCAGCGGCCATGGGCTGCGGCACTCCGGGGGTCGGACCGGCGGCGGGCACGAAGGAATTCTGGCCGACGAAATACGGGCCCGGCTGTTGCACGGGGGCCGCGAAGGAAAGCGGGAAGGCGACCGTCCCTGCCTGCGGATAGAGGGTCATCGCCTGCGGATAGGGATAGGCGGCGGCCGGATAAGTCTGTCCCGGCTGCGGGAACAAAGGCACCGGTTGCAGTTGTCCCGGGACCGGCTGCGGAAAGACCTGGACGAATTGCGGCGCCACCGGGGCAGCGGCTTGCCAGCCGTGCATCGCCTGGGGATCGGCCATGGCCTGGGCCGGGTGCCGGACCGCCGCCTGGGTTGCACTGGGCGCCTGCGCCGTTTCGTCCGGCCTTTTGCCCGCAGCACCCTGCGGCAGAGGATCAGCGGTCGTCGGCGCGGCCGGAGCGCCGGCGGTTTCCTCTTGCCTGAGCTTCTTGCGGAAGGCATCAAGCCAATTCGAGCCGCTCGTCTTCATTGGCTCGTCTCCTTGCACAGCCGGAACGTACTGCGCCGTGGCGGCGGGTCGGAGCGCCTGCTCCGGCGCGCCCTTGACACGATCTTCGTCGCCCGCCATGCGCTCGGGCCGACCACGGCGCGGTGCCGTGCCAGGCCCGCCGTCGGGCGGTTCGGAACCCGGATCGCCCATGCCGCCGAAAAAATCCGTGTGCGAACGCGCCCGTACATCATCGCGCACGCTGCGCCAGGCGCCGCGGGCACCGCCGATGCCGACGCCACCGATGAAGCCAGCGATCATGAAGGTGAGCACGGTAATCGCCCGAGAGGGTCCGACGGAGACGATCGGCGGGAACGCCTGCGAGATGACGCTGATATTGGCGGCGTTGATGTCGCGCTGCTCGCCGGTTTCCTTGGCTCGCAAGAGGAAGGATTCGTAGACGGCGCGCTTGGCCGACGCCTCGCGTTCGAGTTCGCGCAGCGTGACGAGGTCGGCGTTTACATTGCCTTGCGCGACCTTCAGCCGGGCGAGACGTGACGCCAGTTCCTGTTCGAGCTGAACCGCCCGCCTGAGTTCCACCTGGATCGAGGACACGATCCGACGCAGTTCGCCCTCGATCTGGGCGCGGGCACCATTGAGCTGGGCGTCGATCGCCTGACGTTGCGGATGGCGCGGACCGAGCCGCGCTGACAGCCTGTCGGCCTCTGATTTCAGCGCGGCATACTGCGAGCGCAGCTCGGTCATGACGTTGGAGGTGAGTTCCTCGGGGAGAGCGCCGCTCAACGCCGCCTCAGCCGTCACAGCGCGCGCCGACGCGGCCTTGGCGTTCAGTTCCAGCGTTCGCGCGCGCGCAACGCTGAGTTGCGTGTTGAGGGTGACGAGTTCATCCTCGGAGATCAGGCGGCCTTGGGAGCCGACAAGGTCGTTCTCCGCCTTGAACGCCTCGACCTTGCGCTCGGCTTCCTCGACCTCGCGGCGCAGTTCGTCGAGGCGCGAGTTCAGTTCGTCCGCCGCACGGCCGGCGGTGTTGGACTGGAACCTGCCATAGGTATCGAGGAAGACCCGCGTCATGGTGTTGGCGATCAGTGCCGACTTGTCCGGGCTTTCGGTGGTCACGCCTACCGAGACGACGAAGGTCTTGCCGCCGCGCTCGACGCTGAGACTGCGCGCCAGGTTGTCTATGGTCAGGGCCCGCTTGCGGACACCGCCGTCGTCGCCCCCGCCGCGCTGGAATAGCGCGCGCCAGTTCGTCAGCACACTGAACAGGCCGCCACCGGCCTCGCCATTGAATTCCGGATCGCTGGTGAGATTGAGTTCGTCGACGACCCTGTTAAGCACGGTCCCCGAGGTCAGCACCCTCACCTGGTTCTCGACGATCGCAAGCGTGGCGTCCGAAGGAAGGCCGGTCGTGGTGATTTCGCGGTCGGTAAGGCGCAGGTCGCGTGGGTCGACCAACATCTCGGCGACCGATTCGTACTTCTTCGGCGTAGACAACGCCACGACTATGCCGAGAACGGCGCCGGCGAGCGTCAGCGCGAAGATCAAACGCTTGGAATTGGCGATGCCCGAGATCACCTTCAAGGGATCGATCAGCGGACGCCACGCGGCAGTATCCTCGACTCGGCGCGTTGCAGTGACCGGAGGCGATTCCTCTTCATGCCGATGCTGCAACACTTCCGCTTTCGGGATTGACGGCCTTCCCGCCTTCTCCTGCCGTGGTGCGGAATCGACGGCCGTCGCCGACACGCCCGTAGCGAAGTTCTTCGGCCTTTCGCGACTGAACAGGCCGCCGCGAAGCATCGAACGCAGCCCCCGCGCGGAGGTCGGCGCCGACTTCTCCTCACTGGGGATCGACAGGTCGGACGGGACGGGAGCAGTCGCGTCGCTCTGCCGTTCCGCCGTGGGCTTCGACAGTGCGCTCATCAGCGGGCTCCTCGCCGCCTCCCGCCGCGAGCGTGCCAGGCGATGACGTGTGGCCGCGTCGCCGACATCCCCTTTGGTAGGAGCGTTGAGCAGCGAGCCGCCAAGGTTCGGCCGGTTTCCGGTCCACGGCGACGAAGCATGGGAGAGGAGCGACCGGGCGCGCCTTCCGTCTCCGTTCTTCTCATACTGGGCCATGAAAACCTGCTTCCACGCGCGGCTACGGCGGAGGTCCGCCGAATGTTAAGCCAACCTAAACGGGCACGGGTAACAAATGGTTAATCCCGATCGGCTCCGGATGGAACTGAACCGCACGTTAAGGTTTCCGAGCTAGGGATGGTCGCGAGCGCGCCATGACAGAGATCAGCGACACGCCTCGAACGGCGACGATGGACCGATTCCTGCGCCTGGCGGCGGAGCGGAAGTCAATCATTCGCGACTATGCCGTCGCGATCAGCGGGAATGCTGGGCGGCTTGTCTTCTCGCTGGTCTATTTCGTCGCCCTGGCGAACACGCTCTCGCTCGCGGAATTCGGCCTGTTTGCCACGGCGTCGGCGGCGGGCGTCCTTTTGTCGCGCGTCCTCTCCTTCGGCTTCATCTCCGTCCTCTACCGCATGGCGACAATCCGGCCGCGCCTGCTGGGCGCCTATACTGCCGGCTTCCTCGCACTCAGTGCCCTGTCGCTCCCGGTTCTCGCGGCCGCGGCGACCGTCGTCTATCTCGCCGCCTTCGCCGGCCAGGTCTCGCCGAGGACCTTCGCGCTTGTCATCGCGGCCGAGGCGCTGGTCTGGCGCCCGACAGAGGCGGTAATGATCGTCAACAACGGCTTGGGCCGGTTCGGCCGGACGACGGTGCTCGTAATCCTGGCGATGCTGCTCAGGTCTCTCGCGGCGCTGTCGCTCGCCTTCGTTCCCGGTGCCGATCTGGCGCTCTGGAGCTGGCTCTACCTCGCCGCGAACCTCGCTGCGCTTGTGGTCGGCGTCGCCTTCTTCTATCCGCACCAGCGCCTGCGTTTCGACAAGCGCCTGTATGGCCCGCGCGTCGTGCATTCGCTTGCGGTCGCTGGCGCCGAGATCCTTTTCTACCTGCAGATGGAATTCGACAAGCTGCTGGTCCTGACCTTCGGCGGGCCGAATCTCGCGGGCATCTATGCCATCATCATGCGGCTCGTCGACTTGACCGCGATCCCGATCCGCACCTTCACCATGATGCTGGTGCAGAAGATCATGAAGTCGCCCGACCTGCTCAGACGTTTCTCGCTGACAGCGAGTATCGAGGCCGGCGTGTTCCTCGTCTCGACGCTGGCGATCGCGGCATTAGCACTGATTCTTCACGTCTACCCCAAAGCGCTCGGCAGCAACGTAGCCGAGGCCGCCCCCCTTCTATGGCTGGCCATGCTCGTGCCGGGCTTCCGCAACCTGGTCGAGTACCAGGCTGAGTTGCTGTTCGCCCGAGGTCAGGTGAAGATCCGCGCGCTCAACCTCGCCCTCCTGGCAGGCGCGAAGGCCGTCCTCCTCATCTGGCTGTTGAGCCGGGTAGACGATACGGCGGAGCTCGTTGCCTTGCTCAATGCGGCGTTCGCGGCGCTCTACCTGGCGTCGCTGCTACTCACCTATTCGGCGATGCGGCTGCCGTGGAAGCCGGTGTAGCTTTCAATGCGTTCAGATGGAGGCGAGGATCCGGCGAACTCGCAGGATGTCGGTGCCGATGAAGGACTGCATGCCGATCGCCACTTGCTCGGGCGTCAGTTCGGCGATGAAGGCGCGCAATTCGTCGTCGGTCATCGGCTCGCCCCACCAGCGGACACGGCAGAACTCCTCCGTGCCGTGGAAGTGGCCGGCGCCACCGAGGACTTCGTCGACGTAGCGCCCGTATGTCATGCATTCGGAGAAGCGCCGGCGCTTGCCGAGCGCCGCGACCCAGTGCTCTCCCGAGACGTCCTCCATCCTGCGGCACATGCCGAGGACGGTCCTGCGCCGCCAGGCGATCAGGGTGGTGATGTATTCGTGCGCCGTGACTTCGGGCGACGCTATGCCGAGCACCCGTCCGGCATTGCGCGACCATGCCATCTGGTCGCTGTCGAGGCTGGTGTCGTTGACATTGGCGTGTCGAAACAGACGCACCTTGCCGTCACGGCTGAAGACGCCGCAGTCGAACGGTCGCACGAAGACGACGTCGGAATCGCAGTAGACGAGCACGTCCTCAGGCACGTGCGCGGCAATTGCAATGCGCCGCAGCTGCTGGACATGCCATCCGCGAAGCGGTGCGGTGCGCGTGCTCAGCCAGATACGTCGGCGAAAAAGGCTGGTCGGATCGCGGAAGGCGTGGAGCCAGGAAGGCAGCAGGTCGCGCTCGTCGATGACGATTCGCCTTGCGGTCTCGAGTTGTCGGAACAAAGCGACATCGCCGTGCTCGACGAGCAGGTAGTGCCGTGGCGCACCCGTGACGTACCGGTCCATTGTCTCGCACAGAAGGCGGCAGCGCTCGAAATCCGGCGCGTAGGTCGCGGTTACCATGGCGGCTTCCGGTATCGACGGCATGACGTCGAAGTCGTTTTCCGCGGCAAGATCCGGAACGAAGCGCGGGTTCATGTCGCCGGCTTCCGGCCGTCGAGCTTCTGCCGCATGACACGGGCGAGAAACAGCGGATTGCCGACCACATAGCGGCGCCAGAGCCGCGCCGGTTCCAGGGCAAGACGGAACAGCCATTCGAGCCGCAGGCGCCGTACCCAGTGTGGCGCGCGCGGCACTGCCCCGCTCATGAAGTCGAGCAGCGCGCCGACGGCAAACGGTAGGGTGCAGTGGCTCGAGGTGATGTGACGGTCGATCCAGAATTCCTGGCGGGGCACGCCCATCGCCACCAGGAGGACGTCAGGCTTCAGGGCGGCGATCTCTGCGAGGATCGCCGGTTCATCCTCCGCCGCGAAGAAGCCGTCGCGGATGACCGCATAGCGATGCTGCGGCGCTATCGATGCGAAGGCGGCGGCCGCCGCCTCGGCGTTGGGGTATTTGGCGCCGAGCAGGGCGATCGTCAGCGGTTCTGCGGTGGACGTCAGCAGGGCAGGGATGAAATCGGTTCCGTTGAGGTTCGCCGGAAAGGCGGCCCCGTAGAGAAGCCGGGCGGCGATGTCGACGCCGATGCCGTCGGGAAGGACGAGGAAACGTTTCAGCGCGTCGGCGAACTCCGGATCGGAGAAGGCGACGTTGGCATTGTGTGCGTTGAGGAAGCTGATGCGGGTAAAGATCCTTTCGCGGATCAGCCTGCGCATGGTCGACAGCGCCTCTTCCCATTCGAGGCGGACGACGGGGATACCGAGGATGTCGTACGACGGGAACGCACGAAACGGATGGCGAGGGTGCTGGTTCATGCGGCGACCCCCTGCCTTCCTTCGGCGAGCACGGCGAGGCCACGCCGGATGTTTCGATCGAGCCCTGCAAGCTGGCGCTTGAAGAAGGAGCGGCCGTCGATGTCGCGTGGCGCACCGGCTGCCGCCTCCTCCATTGCTCTGGCGAAGGCGATGGGATCGTCGGCGACGACGCAGTTCGCAGGCGGCTCCGCGATACCGCGCAGGGAAAGGCTGGTGGCCACGGACGGAAGGCCGAGCTCGAAAGTCTCGATGGTCTTGAGTTGCACGCCGCTGCCGGCCGTGCTGATCAGCGGGATCACCGCTGCGGAGCGGACGAAGTCGGTCGCGTCGGGCACTCGGCCGACGAACTCGACGCCCGGGTGTCTCGGTTCGATCGTACCCGCGATGCGGCCGGCGATGCGGATGCGGAAGTCGGCGCGCAGATGAGGCACGACCTTTTCCAGAAACCAGTCGAGGCCGATGCGGTTCGGCTGCCAGGTCCAGGTGCCGATCAAGGCGGCGTCGCAGGTAACCGTACGCGGTGTCGGATCGGGGGCGACCTCACGGGTGACCAGGGGAAGGACAGCGGAACGGGCATCGTCGTCGACACCGAGCGCCACGCGATCTTCGTCAGCCAGCGTGAAGACGAAGCGTGCCTTGCGGCAGAGCCGCGTCTCGATTGTCTTCAGGAGCCGCGCCTCACGGGCGAAAAGGAAACGTTGCAAGGCCGAGGACGCGGCGGCGGCATTCTCTTCGGCCGAACGGTGCTCTACATTGTGCGCGACGAAGATCGAGGGACGGTCATCGAAGACCTCCTTGAATGCGGCGGCAAGCTGGACGGAATTGAGTACGTAGCCGTCGATCGGGCCGATGCCGCGAAGCGCGGCCCGGACGTCGTCGACCGAAACGATTCTGAGCTTGATGGAGGAAAACGTCGTGCCGGCCGCCATGGCGCGCGCCGTCCACTCGACCTTCTGGCACAGCGAGGCATTGTCGGTGCGCACGTCGACATGGCCGAGCAAGACGGTCTGGTCCGGCTCCGACGGCTGGCTGCCGGGCCAGGCGAAGCCGAGAACCGTCACGCGTGCGCCGGCGCGCCTCAACGCGCCGAGGATCGCCGCGTTGGCGATCTCGTAGCCCGTCGTCGGCCTTCCGTCGGGCACGATCGAGGTGGCGAACACCAGATGCATGACGTCTTTTCCCTGTCCTCCGGCGATAGCAGCGGCCAGTGAACCGTTGATTAAGCGATGGGCATACCACCCCGGCAACGCGGCGATTTCAGCTTCGCCGACAGAACCGTTTTGCAAGGTGTTTAACGACTCCTAAACGAAAGCGGATTCTATTGGGGCGAAGAGATCCGAGGCCACGGCCAGCGCATGACTCCCAAGCCGACAGACGGGTCGATTTCGATCGCCGCGCGGTCGCCCAACCTCGACGTCGAGGCGGTCGAGGTCGTGGTAACCATTCCGACGTTCCGCAGGCCGAAGCAGGTACTTCAGACGCTCGCATCCGTTCGCGCGCAAGAAACGTCCCGCCGTTTCGCCGTCATCGTCATGGAGAACGACGACGAACGCCGCGAAGGTGTCACCGCGCTCGCGCCGTTGTTCGAGAGCGGCGCAGTCGACGGTCTCGTCATCATCGCCCACGAGCGCGGCAATTGCAGTGCATACAACGCCGGGTGGGAGACTGCGCTCCTGCGATTCCCGGTCTTCCGCTACCTGCTGGTGATCGACGACGACGAGACTGCCGACCCACGCTGGCTGGAGCGCATGTGCCGCATGGCCGAGGAGGCGCCGGCCGACATTGTCGGCGGCCCCCAGGTTCCCCAGTTTCCCGCGGGAACGGATCCGCGTTGGGCGGGCCATCCCGTCTTTGCTCCGCCCTATAGACAGAGCGGCCCCGTTCCCGCACTCTATTCATCGGGTAACTTGCTGCTCTCGCGCGCCGTATTGACGCGGATGGGGCCGCCATTCCTCGATCTTTCTTTCAACTTCATGGGCGGGGGCGATTCCGACTTCCTCAGCCGCTCGGTGCAGGCCGGTTTCCGTCTCGCATGGTGCGCCGAAGCGCCGGTCTATGAAGCCGTTCCTCCGCGGCGTCTCGAGGCCGACTGGATCCGCTCGCGTAGCTTGCGCAACGGTGTCATCTCGACACTGGTACAGAAGCGGCGCGATGCCGGAAAGCCGCTCGCGGCGGTACGCGTCTTCGCCAAGAGCCTCGCCCTGCTCGCCGCCTCTCCTCTACGCGCGGCGTTCCAGCTCGCACGCACGCGCTGGCCCGCCCATGCCGCCTACCCTCTCCACGTTGCAACGGGCCGCCTGCTCGCCGAATTCGGCTACAGCAATGAACAGTATCGCCAGCCCGAGAAGAACTGAGTTCGGCCTCGGCGGCGCAGTCCCGCTAGCCCGGCTTTCGACGGCCTACGCGGCTCTCCTGCTCACAGTGTTGATCGTCACCTTCCGTCCATTTCAGCCTGCGGGCGGCGAAGGCGCGGCGGAAGGCGGCGATATCGTCAACCAGCTCGGTTTCTCCTCGCTCGGCGGACTGGCGGTGATCGGCATCCTGTGCCTTGCCGAGCCGCGAAAGATTTCGCTGCTGTTCGGTCCGTCCTGGGTACTGCTGCTGTCGTTTCTGGCCATCGGCGTCGCCAACGCCGCCGAACCGGCAGCGGCGTTCCGCGCCTCCTTCTTCACACTGATGGCGATGGCTACCGTGCTGGCCGCGCTCATCATCCCGCGCGATGCGGACGCATTCTCGACCGTACTCGCAGTGGCCGGTCTCGTCGTCATCGGCGTCAGCTACTTCGGTCTGGTCGCGTTGCCGGGAACCGCCATCCACACATCCGCCTCGGCGGAGCCGCAGCACGCCGGCCTGTGGCGCGGCCTCTTCCCTCACAAGAACGTGGCCGGGCCGGTGATGGCGTGCTTCAGTTTTGCCGGCTTCTACCTGCTGCGGCGGGGATGGCCCCGGATCGGGCTGGTTATGCTCGTTGCAGCAATGATTTTCATGGCAAACACCGGTTCAAAGACGACGGCGGGACTCGTGCCTTTGGCGATCGGCATTGTCATATTGCCCGGGTTGATCGGAATGCGTCCGCTCACCATCGCTCTGTTCGCGCTGGCTATCGTGGGCACCGGGGTTGCCACGCTGGGGATGGTATTCATCGATCCGGTCGGCGAGCTGATCCTTTCCTACTTCCCCGATCTCACCTACACGGGACGGACCACGCTTTGGGAGTACGCCGGCGAGATGATCGCCAAGCGTCCGTGGACCGGGTACGGCTTCGACAGCTTCTGGGGATCGAAGATGCTGCTCGGCACCGACAAGCCTTTCGACAGCGCCTGGGACATCCGCACCATCGTGCACGGCCACAACAGCTATCTCGACATCGCCCTGACGCTCGGCCTGCCGGCGACGGTGGTTGCAATCATCGCGCTGCTGGTCGCACCGGCGCGCGATTACCTGCGTGTGCCGCGCCTGAAGGAAAACATCTACCTCGCCGATCTGTTCATGATGATCGTGCTGTTCACGTCATTGAACGCGTTCCTCGAGAGCTTCTTCTTCCGCCGCGCCGACCCGGTGTGGATGTTCCTCGTGCTCGGCGCCTTCGGCTTGCGGCTCGTCGCACGGATGCCGGTGCCTTCTTCGTCGCGCCGCTGAACGTTGTCGATTTCCCCTTCCGTGCCGCCCCCATGCGGTCTATCTGGGCCGCGATCCATCTGAGGCCGCGGAGGTTCGTGATGTCGAAAAAGGTCGTCTTGGTCGGTTGCGGCAACATGGGTTATGCCATGCTCGAGGGATGGCTAAAGACGGGCCGCATGAAGCCGTCCGACGTCGTCGTCGTCGAGCCGGCGGACGCGCTGCGCGTGCGGGCGGCCACGCTGGGGTGCATGGCCCTCGCCATGGCTGCCGAACTCCCCGTCACAACTGCGCCGACCCTCGTCATCTTTGCCGTTAAGCCGCAGGTCATCCGAGAAGTCGCCGCCGAATACAGGTCGTTCGCCGGCGGCAGGACAGCCTTCCTCAGCGTGGCCGCAGGCACGCAGATCGCGACCTTCGAGAAAATCCTCGGTACCGACGTTCCGATCGTCCGCTGCATGCCCAACACCCCCGCCGCAATCGGGAAGGGCATGATGGTGGTGGTCGGCAACGGCAAGGTAAGCGACGATACGATGACCTTCGTCACCGAGCTGCTCTCGGCGAGCGGCAGGGTCGCACTGATTGACGACGAGGGTCTGATGGACGCGGTCACCGCCGTTTCCGGATCCGGCCCAGCCTATATCTTTCACTTCATCGAATGCCTGACTGCGGCTGCCCGCGCCGCAGGCCTTCCCGACGACATCGCCGCGTTGCTCGCCATGCAGACGGTCTACGGTGCCGCCTGCCTCGCGGCCGAAAGCGGCGAGGATCCGGCAGTCCTCCGCCGACACGTGACCAGCCCGAACGGCACCACTGCCGCGGCACTGGAAGTGCTGATGGGCGGCGACCGACTGAAATCTCTCTTGACGGAAGCCGTGGAAGCCGCGCGAAGGCGCAGCGTCGAACTCGGCTGAGAAAACCTGTTGTGCGCTGGTCCTCCCAGGGTCCGATAGTCTACACGCGGCTGACGCCGATAGACCGATGCCGGATCGCGGCGATGGCGGCAAATGCCAGCACGCCGGATCCGGAGATCGCAGCGGCGATCTTCACGGCGTCCGTCACCGGCACGCGGGCCATCATGAAGGCGAGGGCGAAAGGCGCAAGGGCGGAGGTGACCTGTCGCGCGGCACTGACCCATCCGAGCCGCGCGCCGTAGCCTTCGCGGCCGAAGAGCTCCAGCGGCAAGGTTCCGCTGACGATGCTGGTCAGTCCGGAGCCGAGGCCGAACAGCACGACAAATATCATTCCGCCCGGCAACCACGGCGTGGTAGCGAGAAGGACGACAAGGCCGAGCGTCAGGAGTCCGGCAGCGATCACTGCGAGATGCGTCTGCGGGAGCCTTCCGCCGAACACCATGTTCACCAGGCGGCTCGCCACTTGCGCCGGACCGAAGAGCGTCGCTACCGCCAGGCCTGCGGTGCCGAGGCCAAGTGCCGCGGTGAGGGGAACCATGTGGATCAGAACGGCCGAAAGGACGAAACCCTCCAGCGCGAAGCCTGCGAGCATCAGCGGAAAAGCAACCCTGCTAGCCAGCGGCGCGAGCCCCGGGACGGTCCCTGTCGGCGGAGGCGAAGATCCTGACTGACGACTGCTTTCGCCTCTTTCTCGTGTCACACGCATCAGCCAGGCGTGGATCGGCAGGCAGAGCATTAGATTCAGCGCGGCAAAGACGAGATAGACCTCGCGCCAGGTCAGCGTGGCGTGCAGCGTCGAGGTGATCGGCCAGAACAGGGTTGAGGCAAAACCGGCGATCAGCGTGAGGTGGACGATACTGCGTTGCGGTTGCTGGCCGCCGAGTTGGACAATGGCGACAAAAGCGGCACCGTAGAGGACGAAGCACGAAGCAAGTTCCATTGCTAGCAGCGCAAGCACGAAGCTCACCGGCTCCGGTGCGAGCGCGCACAGCACCAGGGCCGCGGCGGCTGCAATCGAGCCATACGTCATGACGCGCCCGGCACCGTACCGGTCGGCCCAACGGCCGGCCAGCGGCGCGACCAGGCTGCCGGCGAACAGAGCCGCCGACAGGGCGGCGAAAATCCATTCCTGCGACAGGCGGAACTCGGCAGCCATCCCCGGCGCCAGGATGGCAAAGCTGTAGTAGAGCGTGCCGTAGCCGACGATCTGAGTCAGGCCCAGACCGGCCGTGGCAACTGGAACAGTCGGGTGTCCGATCATGATACCGTTCGCAGCGCCGCCTGCGTCGTCCTGCGTTCCGCTCAGCCCGCACGCGAGAGCTTCGCGACGAGACCTTCCTGCAGCTGTCTCAGTTCGTAGAGCTTGGTCGATCGGTCAGGCTCGGCATTGGCGTAGGTGAGGAGTTCGCCCTTGCGGACCGGCGCGACGACACGCCCGCCCTCGAGCAACCCGCAGGGTACGGCGCGGGCCGCACCGGCCTCGGCGGCGGTCATGGTCCACGACCGGTACATGGTCTCGCCGATGGAGTCGAGCCTCTCGCCGGCGGCCAGGTCGCGTTTGGCCACGGCGCAGACTTCGGCGACCGGCACATCGAGCGGCACCATATCGGGCTTGCCGGTCAACACTGCGCGGGCGCATGTCAACGGTACTTCGAGCGAGGTCAGGTGGTAGGGCCGGTGGAAGGCGTAGTACGGACCGGTGCCGACATGCAGGTCGTCCATGCGCTCGATGATACGCGGATGTGTCGCCTCGACCACCACGAAGACGCCTGGCGCAACGCCCTTGCCGATCGTGTAGTCGACGACACCCTTCTTCGACAGTACGCCGCCGTCCTCACGCGGGATGAGGATCTTTGCCAGCGTATCCCGGCCGGCGTTCGGCCCGTGCATGCCGGGCACATCGGGGACGAGGCCGGTGGCGTTGGCGATCGCGCACATCTCAACCATCGTCTTGGAGCCGTCGACGAATTCGACCAGCATCCGCGGGTTCATGTTCCGCCGCTCGGCCTCCTCGCGGTAGTCGTCGGGTACGGCGTCGTGATTGAGCGGGTTGTTCTTTCCCTTGCCGGCCGAGACGATCGTGTAGCCGAGTGCGGAAGCGAACTCGATCAGTTCCATGCACGATGACGGTTCGTCGCCGGCGCCGACAGAATAGACGACGCCGAGCTGCTCTGCCTGCTTCTTCAGCCACACGCCTATCGTGACGTCAGCTTCGACGTTCATCATGACTACGTGCTTGCCGTTCTGCATGGCCATCAGGTCGAAGTCGGCGGCGACGCCCGGCTTGCCGGTTGCGTCGACGATGACGTCGATCAGAGGGTTTGCGACCATGACGTCGGGCCGGGTCACGGCGATGCGTCCCGCCTCGATGGCGGCGGTCGCCGCGGACTGGCTCTCGGCCTCGGCGAAGCGGGAAGTATCACCGTAGGCGATCTCGATGGCGTGCCGGGCGGTCGCCGGGCGGCGGGTGGCGATGGCCGAAAGGGTCACGCCCTTCATCAGCATGCACTGGGTGACGAGATCCGTCCCCATCTCTCCCGAGCCGATGACGCCGATGCGGACCGGCCGGCCCTCGTCGGCGCGCCGGGCGAGTTCCCTCGCCAGGCCGGTCAGGACCACATTCGTCATCGCCTATCCTTCCGCGGGCAGTCTGGCGGTGCTGATAGCAGATGGATGGCCGACAATGTCAAGGATGGCTGCACTCGCGGCGGACGCGTCGTCCGCTCTCCCTTGCAGGCTGCCGGCGCATGGCAGCAGCGTTCATGCGGGGACCATTGCGCGTGCGCCGGGGGCGGATGCCACTGCCGAGCCGTTCTCTCCGGCAAGGCGGCGACCGGTCGAGGCGTCGAAAAGCTGCACCTCGGCAGGGTCGACGACGAACGACACGGGTTCGCCGCCGTTGAGCCGGGTCGCCCCGGAAACGTGGGCAACGACCGTTTCGCCGGCGATCGTGGCGTGAATCAGCTGCGCGGCACCGAGTTCCTCGGCGAAGTCGAAGCGGCCGGCGAGACCGGCGGGCGCCAGCTTCACGACCTCGGCACGGAATCCGGCGATCACCGGCCCGTGCCCGACTTCGGGCCAGCGCCCGCGGTCATAGGAAAGCCGCTGCCCGTCGCGCAACGTCACGACGCCCCGATCGGAATCCGCAATGCCATGAAGGAGGTTCAGTCCCGGTGCGCCGATGAATCCGGCGACATACGTCGATTCCGGCCGGTTGTAGACGTCCTGGGGAGTGCCGACCTGCTCGACGACGCCCTTGTTCATGACCACGATGCGGTCGGCGAGCGTCATCGCCTCCACCTGGTCGTGAGTGACGAACAGCGTCGTCGTGGCAAGGCGCTGGTGCAGCTTTCGGATCTCGACGCGCATGGCGACACGGAGCCGCGCGTCAAGATTGGACAGCGGCTCGTCGTAGAGGAAGACTCTCGGCTCGCGGATCATGGCGCGACCCATGGCGACACGCTGCCGCTGGCCGCCGGAAAGCTGGCCCGGCTTGCGCTCCAGGAATTCCGTCAGACCGAGTGACGCCGCCACCTTTCCGACGCGCTCCCGACGCTCGGCGCGCGACAGACCGGCGATCTTCAGCGAATAGCCTATGTTTTCGGCGACCGTCATGTGCGGATACAGCGCGTAGTTCTGGAAGACCATGGCACAGCCGCGCTGGCGCGGTTCCAGCCTGTTGACGACCACGCCGCCGATCGAGATCTGGCCTGCCGTGATCGTCTCCAGCCCGGCCACCATCCTCAGCAATGTGGACTTGCCGCAACCCGACGGGCCGAGAATCACCACCAGTTCGCCGGCCGCGATGTCGAGGTCGACGCCGTGGACGACCTCGGTCTTGCCATAGGATTTGCGCACGCCGCGCAAGGCTATCTCGGCCATGTATTCGTCTCCGTCACTTGTCTGTCTGGATGAGGCCGCGCACGAACCAGCGCTGGAGGAGGATTGTTACCAGCACGGGCGGGAACATCACGATGAGGTTCGCCGCCATGGCGACGTTCCAGACCGGCGGCTCGCCGAACAATGGGCCCGGCACGATCTTCTGCAACTGCATGGTCGCCGTCGCATAGTTCTGGTGGTCGGTGACGACGAGCAGCGGCCACAGGTACTGGTTCCACGACCAGACGAACATGATCGTCGCAAGCGCCGCCATGTTGGTCTTCGACAACGGCATCAGCACCTCGAGGAAGAAGCGGACAGGGCCGGCGCCGTCCATCTTGGCGGCTTCCGTCAGTTCGTCCGGGACGGTTAGGAAGAACTGACGGTACAGGAAGGTTCCGGTCGCGGTCGCGATGAGCGGCAGGATCAGGCCGGAGTAGGAGTTGAGCAGGTTCCATTCGGGCAGGTCGATGGAGAAACCGGCGAAATCGAGCATGCCCTGGAACGGCCGCAGCGCGTCGGCGGCCACCGCGTAGGTCGGTACGATGCGCACTTCCAGGGGCAGCATGAGGGTGATGAAGATCAGCCAGAACATCAGCATGCGCAGCCGGTAGCGGAAATAGACGATCGAGAAGGCCGACAAGGCCGCGATGACGATCTTGCCGCCCGTGACGCCCAGCGCCACGGTCAGCGAGTTCACCATCACGCGGCCGAAATTGCCGCGCTCCCAGGCCGCCGCGAGGTTCTCGAATAAGTGGCTGCCGGGCATGAGCGGCATCGGCACCTGGTTGACCGTGTGGAAGTCGTGGGTTGCGGCGACGAAGACGATCCACATCGGCATCAGGAGCGCGACGAAGCTCACAACCAGCAGGACATGGGTCATGAAATCGAGGATCGGCGTGCGTTCGATCACGGCGGTGCTCCCCTTAGCTGTAGTGGACGCGCCGCTCGATGTAGCGGAACTGGATGAAGGTCAGGACGACGATGAGCACCATCAGCACGATCGATTGCGCGGCGGCGAGCGAGTAGTCCTTGCCCTGGAAGCCGTCGACATAAATCTTGTAGACCATCAGGTCGGTCGCCCGGGCCGGGCCGCCGGCCGTGGTGATGTCGACTATGCCGAACGAATTGACGAAGCTGTCGGTGATGTTGATCACGATCAGGAAGAACAGCGTGGGCGCAATCAGCGGCAGCTGTATGTCCCACATACGGCGCAGAACCCCTGCCCCGTCGATTGCGCTCGCCTCGTTGACGGTACGCGGGATCGACTGCAGCGCGGCGAGGAAGAAGATGAAGTTGTATCCGACCATGGTCCACGCCTGGGCCATGACGATCAGCGCGAAAGCGTCATAGCCGTCGAGCGCCGGGTTCCAGAGATCGGGATAGAGCCGGTTGATCGCGGAGACGAAACCGGCATCGGGCGAGAAGATGAAACGGAAGGCCAGGCCGACGGCGGGCGCCGCCAGTGCATAGGGCAGGAAGAAGGTGAACTTGTAGATCTGGTGGCCGGGAAGCCTCCTGTCGACAAACAGTGCCAGGACTGCCGCGACGCCGAGGGAAAGGGCGGTGGCGAAGAACGCGAAGGTGATCGAGATACGCACCGAGTTCCAGTACTTCGGGTCCTCGAAGACCGTCTGGAAGTTCAGCAACCCCACCCATTCGTTGTCGCCGCCGAACGGCGGCTCGAGCGTGACGGCCCAGTAGAGCGCCTCCCCGGAGGGCCAGTAGAAGAACACGAAGATCAGCAGCATCTGCGGCGCGATCAGCGCCGCTGCCAGCCACAGGTTCGAGAAGGTGGCGCGTTTTTCCAATGAACGGCTCCCGGGCTTTGTCGTTGGTCCGGGGACGCCGCTTCCGGCGTCCCCGTTTCGTTCGGTCAGCCGGCGATCACGGCAGTGCCGCGCCCTTGAAGGTCTGCTCGTAGCGGCGCAGGATCTGGTTCCCCCGCTCCACGGCCGCGTCGATGGCCACCTGCATGTCCTTCTGGCCGGTGAAGGCCGCCTCGAGTTCGGCGCGAATTTCGGCGCGGATCGAGGTGAAGTTGCCGAGGCGGATGCCGCGCGACACCGGGGTGACGTCGGAAGCGGTCAGCGAGGCGATGGCGATGTCGCGGTTCGCGCGCTTCGGATCGGCATAGAAGCCTTCGGCCTTGAGCAGCTCGTAGCCCTTGGTCGTGACCGGGATGTATCCGGTGTTCTCGGCGATGTACTTCTCGCCTGTATCCGGGGCAGTCACGTACTTAAGGAAGGCGGCCGCAGCCTCGTATTCTTCCTTCGACTTGCCTTCCATGACCCAGAGCGAGGCGCCGCCGACCAGCGAGTTGGTGCGCTTGGCGGGATCGATGACCGGCATCATGGCGACGTCCCAATTCAGGCCGGCGACCTGGGTGTTGTGGACCGTCCCGTGGTTGGCGATCGAGGTGATCGTCGAGGCGCAGCTGCCGTCGGCGAAGGACTGAACGAGGTTCTTGCCGACCTGGGCGGTCTGGATTCTCGCATAACCGGCGTCGAGCCACGCCTTGAAGTCCTTCATGTGGTCGACGAAGGCAGTCTTGTTGAAAACCAGTTCGGCGCCGAGGCCGCCGTAGCCGTTGTCCATCGAGGCGATCGGCAGGTTGTTGGTCGCCGAGAACTGCTCGAGGTTCATCCAGGTGTCGAAGTCGAAAGCGAAACCGCACTCGACGCCGGCCGCCTTCATCGCCTTCAGGTCCTCGGCGAACTCGGACCAGCTGGCCGGCGCCGCGCTCTTGCCAATCTTCGCCCAGGCGTCCTTGTTCCAGTAGAAGACGGCCGAGGAGGAATTGTACGGGAACGACCACATTTCGCCCGTCGAGGTCGCGTAATAATTAGCGATGCTCGGGAAATAGCCCTTCCAGTCGATGTCGATACCGTAGTCGACGGCGAACTTGTTGGCCGGATAGATGGCGCCCGACAGCATGAAGTTGACGGTACCGGCGTCGTAGATCTGCACGATGGTCGGGTGCTGCTTGGCGCGGTAGGCCGCGATCGTGTTCTGCTCGGCCTTGTCGTAGCCGCCCTGGCCGACGCAGACCGCTTCATACTTGTCCTGGGACTCGTTGAAGAGCTGGCAGTGCTTGGCCATGACCTCGCCGAGGTCGCCGGTCAGGCCGTACCAGAATTCGAACTTCGTGCGGTCGGCGGCGTGGGCGCCGGTGGCGAGCGCGGAGGCGGCCGCCAGCAGGATCACTCTTTTCATTCGTCGTCTCCTTCGAGAGGTGGCGCGAGCTCGATGCCCGCTGAGCGCTCCCTAGTGGGCCGACGTGACAGTTGCGTTTTGGTCTCGTGACGGAACCGCGACAATCCAGAGACCTGCCGCCCCCTGCGCGGATCAGCAGGCCGGCATTCGGCCGCAGGATCAGTCTATCAGACGCCGACGTCGCGGATCTCGAAGACGTTGCCGCCCGAGGTGACGAACCGGCCGCCCGTGCCGCGACGGACGGAATAGCATTTCTCGCGGCCGCCGCGCAGGTCGCCCCAGACCGTGCACAGGTCGGCGCCGCGGATCACCCAGCGCCCGGTGTCGCCGGCCGGTTCGGGATCGTCCACGGAAATCTCGGCGGTGCCGTCGGGCGACAGCAGGAGATGACCCTTGTGCCAGCCGCCCTCCTCCCACCAGACGATCGTGCGGCCGATGAGCTCGCTCTCGATCGCCGGACCGTCGAGATCGGTCGCGGCGGCGCCGGAAAGCGCTACTGTCAGGCCGGCGAGACTGAACCCGGCGGCAAAGGCGATGCGGCGCAAGTTCCCAGCCATGATGCGAATCTCCGGCGTCGATGACAGCGACATGACGATTCAATGACATTCGCCGGCTTATGTCGAGACCATCTCCCCTGTGCTCGGCGCGACCTGCCGCAGGATTGCCGGACGAACATCCACCCGTCTTGTCGCCGAAGCTTCAAGGACCCGTCAGACGCCTGACATGGGGTTCGGCGATGGTCGCCACCGATCGCGACCTCGAGCGTCGCGGTCTTCCCGCGACATCCCCCGCGACATCACCCGCTCCCCAACGCCTGAAGGACTCAATCCGCCATGCTCGCCAACGGCATCACCGGTACCGGCATTTCCGCGCACAAGCGCGCCGACGACCTCTCCGACTTCGATGCGGAGCTCGACATGATCGAAGCGCTCGGCGTCGAGAC
>DUSC01000084.1 GCA_012842935.1 Hyphomicrobiales bacterium
AAGCGTGGCCTGGGGCGTGGCGAGTCGCAGCGGCGGCGCGCGCAGGATGCCGCCTGCGACCGTGAAGGCGAGATCCGCCTCGCCGGCGCCGAAGCTCCCCGAGGCGACGAGGTCCGGCGCGAAGGCCGCCGTTCGCGGCCCGTCGATGTCGCGGCCGATCTCGTCGGCAGCGGCAATGATCCTGGGAAATGCGCCGGCGTCGAGGCCGGAAACGGTCAGGTCATGAGCCTCGGCCGTGCCTGAGCCCGACAGCGCCGCAATCAGGCCCTCGATCGTCTTGCCGCTGGCCGACAGAGTCGCCGTCACGTCGGCGCGGCCGCCAATGCCATTGCCGTCCAGCAGGCTCCCGATGTCGGCGTCCACGAGTTTCGCCTGACCGGAGACCATTCCGGTACCGCCATTGTTCTTGATCTCGACGAGCCCCGTCAGCGTGCCGCCATGCATGGCCGCCCTAAGATCGGCGATACGCAGCCCGTCCGCGCCGAGCGTACCGCTGAATGACACGTCCTCCGCGACGCCGAGAATGCCGGCCGAAACCGTGCCGGCCACCACGTCGAGGTCGGCAGAGAAGGGCAGTGCCGCCGAGCCGGCAAAGGGCGTGCGCGGCCAGGTCCCACCGTCGCCGGTGAGCGACGCTTCGCCAAGCACCATCGCCACCACCGGTACCAAGTCGAGCGAATCGAGCGTGATGGCGCCGGTCAGGTGCGGATGTCCGCCCTCCAGCGCGGCGTTGATGTCGCCGGCAACCGCCCCCTCGCCCACAGAACCCTCGATGCGCGAGAAGGTGAGAAGGCCCTTGCCGAACGTCGCGTCGGCAGCAAGATCCGCGGCGGTGCCGAAGCCGAAGCCTGGCATGCCCAAGCCCGTCGTCATCAGCCAAGGCTCGATATCCGACGACTGCAAGGTGAGAGCGCCCTCGCCTTCTGCACCGTTTTCCGTCAGACGGAAGGTCCCCTTGTAGGACGCCGTCAGGTCTTCGGAGGTAAAGTCCACAGTCGCATCGAGCCCTTCGGACAAGGTACCGCGCGCGGTCAGCGTCGTGTCGGCCCCGCCGAGCATGCCGATCGGCAGCGTAGGAAGCCCATAGAGCGCCAGAAGCGCCTCGGCATTATCGTTCTTTGCCGAGATCGTCAGCGACATGGGCCGGCCGGCGTCAAACAGCGGCTCCGCATTGCCCGAAACCGCGAGCGAAAACACGGTGCCGCCGGCTTTGCCATGCGCACTGAGCGCCGCGCTTCCGTCGCGGCCGGGCGCCGCCGAAGCGACCAGGTCGATCTCGGCCTCCGTGAAGAGCTCCGGATAGGCATCCACGCGGCGGCGAAGCGCCGAGAGGAGAGAATTTTGCGGATAACGTTCGGTGAGGACCGAAATCAGCGGCGCCAGGTCTGCGCCGACGACCGCCGCGTCGACGTTTCCGGATGGGCTATTGCCGATATCCTTGATGATGCCGGTAGCGCTGACGCTGGCGCCTTCCACGCCGCCGAGCGCCAGCCGGTCGATCTCGATCCGCCCGTCGCGCAGCCTGAGCACCGTGTCGACCTTCTCCGCGGTCAGCCCGGCAACGCTGACCGGACCGGCCCTTACCGAAAGGTCAATATCCTGCTCGGCCAGTCGCGTCATGCCGGATTCGCTGACGAACAGCGAGGCAAATGCCTTCAATCCGTCGACGTCCAGCGCGCCACCCTCGAGGTCAAGCGAGATGGATGCGGTACTCTCGGCCGGCCGGTGGCGGTCGAGCGCTCCGTGGAAGCGGGCATTGCCGAGGATGAGTTCGAGATCGTCGAGGCGCTGCCGTTCGCGCGTCAGGTCGACTCTGGCGCTGAAACCGGCGGACGGAAGTCGCCGGATCGCCTCGTCGACATCGCGCGACAACCAGGCGGCGAAACCCGACGGCTGGCCAACCGCCAGAAGCAGCTTTCCTGCGAAGCCGAAACTGTCGCCCGTGTGCAGCAGCCCGTCACCCTCTATCGTGGTCCGCCCGGGCAGCAACGCCGCGAAGCTGTCGATGGCCCATCCTTCGGGCGCGGGCCGGGCCGACAGCGCAACGTCGCGGATCGTCGTGTCGCCTGCAACGATGGCGGGCAGCTTGACGGCTATCGTCCCCGGGATCGGCGGCTTCGGCAGGTCCGCCAGAACCGCTTCGATCGCCGCCAGTCGGCTTTCTAACGTCAACCCGCTGACCTTGTCGGATTGCGACTGCGTGTCGTCGAAGCGCACCTGGGCACCGTCCGCGGTGATCGCGAAGCGCGGTTCGACGCCGAGTTCGATCCGCGCGGTCCCCTCGGCCGTGTAGGGATCTTCCAAGGGCCCGGTCTCGAGGCGGAACGAGGTCACGTCGAGCAGACGATGATCGAGTTCGAAATCGCCGCTGACGCGATAGGCCGGGGCCGCCTTCTCGCCCCGCGCCGTCATCGGGAAGGTCGCTCCTTCCGTCCCCCGCAGTTCGCCGTCCGCTTGGTTGCGCGCCGCAAGCCTGAACTGTCCCCGATAGTGCGGAGCGCCGCTCTCCAGACGGATGTCGCCGTCGGCCTCCACAGCCACCGGGTAGACGGCCGGCTCGGCTCTGATGCGCAGCCGCATCGCGCCGCTCTCGTCGGCCTTGCCGGTCGAGACGGAAAGGCTCGTCCGGGCTCCGTCGAGGCGCAGCGTGCCGTCGGCGCGCCACGGGCCAGCAAGCGAGCGCGCAGAAATCGTCGCATTGATCTCGGTGAGGGCATGCTCGCGGCCGCTCGCGCCATGACGGACCAGCACCTGTCCTTCGCTGACCGTCAGTTTCTCGAGCGTGATCTGCGTCGGATCGTAGGGGGTCGACGGCCGCAGCGCCCAGTCGACAACACCGTCCTGCCCGACCGACAGCCGCACCTTGGGGCGATCCAGTCGCATGTCGAAGATGAGGATCTCGCCGCGCATGAACGGGGCGAGCTCGGCATCCATGGAAAACGTCTCGACGGTCATCGCCGGCTCGCCGTCGGGGCCGCCCGCCACGGACACGTCGGAGAACGTCACTGACGGGAAAGGAAGCAGACGGGCCGTCGCGGCGCCGTTCACCGTCACCTTCCGGCCGAGAATATGGGTCGCCTCGCGCTCGAAGTCGGCACGGTAGGAGGTCCAGTCGACGAAATAAGGCCCTACCAGCGCCACGGTCAGCGCCAGGACGATCAGTCCGCCGACGATTACGAAGAGCCTTGCCAGCGACTCACCCCGATCAGAACGACTTTCTCGGCGCGCACTCTATCGTGATCAGTCTGTCGATAAAGTGGCGATTGTGCGCCGCCGGCGCGGCCTTTTCCGATCATCCGGGCATCTTGCCCGGATTCATGATGTTCAACGGATCGAGCGCTGCCTTGATGGAACGCATGACGGCGGCTCCGGCGCCGTGCTCACGCTCGAGGAAGGCGAGTTTGCCCTGCCCGATCCCGTGCTCGCCCGTGCAGGTTCCGTCCATGGCGATGGCGCGTGCATTGAGGCGCTGGACGAAACTCTCGGCGCGCTCGATCTCGGCCGGATCATCCATGTTCATCAGCACCAGCACATGGAAATTGCCGTCGCCGACATGGCCGATGATCGGCGCGACGAGCCCGCTCTCGGCAATGTCGGCCTCGGTTTCCGCGATGCAGTCCGCGAGCCGCGAGATCGGCACGCAGACGTCGGTCGAAAGTCCCTTGGCCCCCGGCCTGATCGTCAAAGACGCCCAGTAAGCGTCGTGCCTGGCCTTCCAAAGCCTGGCGCGTTCCTCGGCAACACTCGTCCACAGGAACGGACCGCCGCCGTGTTCGGCCGCGATCTCGCCGAACATCTCGGCCTGTTCCTTCACCCCCGCCTCCGTGCCGTGGAACTCGACGAACAGGCACGGGCTCGCGGGATAGTCGAGCTTCGAGTAGGCGATCATGGCGCTCATCTGCAGGGCATTCACCAGTTCGATGCGCGCTACCGGGATGCCGATCTGGATGGTCATGATCACTGCCCGGCAGGCGGCATCGACCGAGGGGAACGGGCACACGCCACCCGAGATCGCCTGCGGGATGCCGTAGAGCTTCAGCGTCAGCGAGGTGATGACGCCGAGCGTTCCCTCGGAGCCGACGAGCAGTCGGGTCAAATCATAGCCGGAAGACGATTTGCGCGCCCGCCCGCCGGTCTTCACCAGTGTCCCGTCGGCCATCACCGCCGTCACGCCGATGACGTTCTCGCGCATCGTGCCGTAGCGCACCGCGTTCGTGCCCGACGCGCGCGTCGACGCCATGCCGCCCAGGCTGGCATTGGCACCCGGATCGATCGGGAAGAACAGGCCGGTGTCGCGCAGGTGCCGGTTCAGCGCCTCGCGGGTGACGCCCGCCTCGACCGTGCAGTCCAGGTCCTCGGCGTTGACGGCGAGAACCTTGTCCAACCTCGACGTGTCGATCGAAACGCCTCCGCCCGGTGCGTTCACGTGGCCTTCGAGAGAGGTTCCCGTTCCGTAGGGAATCACCGGCACGCGGTGCTCGGCACAGATCCTGACGATGTCCTGAACCTCCCCCGCCGTCTCGACAAAGGCGACGCCATCCGGCGGCTGATTGGGGATGTAGGTCGTGGTGTGGGCGTGCTGCTCGCGGATCGTCTGACCGGTCTGGAAGCGCTCTCCGAGCCGCTGCTTGAGGATCCCGAGAACCTTCTCGATTCCCTCCTCGTTGCGCTCGACGCGCCTGAGGTCGCTCAAGGCCATGGTTTCCTCCGCGATTGGAACAGTGTCGGTCCTTGTACCGGACCTATGCTCGGCTAATCTGCAAATCGCCCGGACGATGTCCAGCAAGAACAAGCCGCAAGGAACGCCGATGAGCCTGCCAGTCCCGTTCGTCTCCGATGTGATGGACGTCGAGAAGGAATGGATCGACTACAACGGCCATATGAACATGGCCTACTACACCGTCCTCTTCGACCGTGGCTCAGACGGCGGATTCGAGCTGGTCGGACTGGGGCCGGACTACGTCAAGGAACGCGCCCACACCTTTTACACGGCGGAGGCGCACATATGTTATGTGAGCGAATTGCACCTCGGCGACAGGGTGCGCGTCTCATTCCAGCTTCTCGATCATGACGAGAAGCGCGTACGCGCCTACGAGGAGATCCGCCATGTCGACGGCTGGCTGGCAGCGACCATCGAGACACTGTCGCTGCACATCGACATGTCCGGTCCGAGGGTTGCCCCCTTCCCGCCGGACATCCTTTCCCGCCTGGAGGCGCTGAAGGCAGCCCACGCCGCCCTTCCGCTGCCAGAACGCGCCGGCCGTTCGATCGGAATCAGGCGCAAGATCTAGATTCGCGGCGGCGGGGTGTTGCGCGGCGGTCGCGCTCGCCCGGAATCGCGCGGCGCCCCCCCCGAACTGTCTGGTCAGGCGCTCGGAGCCACGTTAACCTTAAATTCTCGTTAAGGTGGACGAGTAACCGCCCGCGGTTGCCCGCACCCTCCCGGAAAGGGAAAAGCGGAACGAGCGAAGGCTTCGGGTGGCTTGCTCGGGGAAGGCGATGAGCATCGATATCGACCACACGTCGGAGAAGCTGGCGAACGACCCGCGTCTCAGCGACTACGACTTCTGGCGTTCGCTGAAGAACCTGGAAAACGAGATTTTCCAGCTGGCGAGCCGCAAGGAGCCGGTACCGATCGAGCTGCTGCGCTGGCGTCGCATCCTTTCCAGCGCTCGCCACAGGCGCGGCCTGGCGTGATGCCGTTGTAGCGCCCAACGGGTGCTGCGCCACGGCACGCGCGTCCTAGGCCAGCTTTTCCTTGAAGAAGGTCACGGTTCTTTCCCAGGCGAGGTCTGCCGCCGCCTTGTCGTAGCGTGCCGCCGAGGTGTCGTTGTTGAATGCGTGATTGACGCCGTCGTAGACATGGATCTCGAAGGTCTTCCCTGCCGCCTCCAGAGCGGCCCGGTAGGCCTCGATGCCGGCGTTGATACGCTCATCCAGGCCGGCGTAATGGAGCAGGATCGCGGCCTGTATCTTCTCAACGTCCTCCGCCCTTGGCTGGCGGCCGTAATAGGCCACCGCTGCGGCAAGGTCAGGCGACGCCACCGCCATGTCGTTGACCGTCCCGCCACCCCAGCAGAAACCGACAGCGCCGACCTTGCCGTTGCCGGCCTCGTGGCTGGCGAGGAAAGCGATCGTGGCGATGCCGTCGGCAGTGACCTGTTCGGCCGCCAATTGCCCGAACATCTCCCGCGCCTTGTCCTCGTCCGCGGGCGTGCCGCCGAGCGGCGACAGGAAGTCGGGCGCCAGCGCCACGAATCCTTCCAGCGCCAGCCGCCGCGTCACGTCGCGGATATGCGGATTGAGCCCGCGGTTCTCGTGGACGACGATGACCGTCGGCAGCTTGACGGCAGCGCCCGCAGGTCGGACGAAGTAGCCCTTCATTTCGCCCGAACTGCCCGGATAGGCGACGTCCTCGCCCAAGACCCGAGAGTCGTCCTCGGCGACCATGGCCGCCTGCGCCGAATTCGCCGCCAGCAGCGGCACGATGGCGGCGGCCGCCGCACCCGAGCCGGCCAGTTGCGTGAGCTTCGCCATGAAGCCGCGCCGGTCGAGCGTCAGATGGGTGTACTCGTCATAGGCGTCGATCATCGCCTGCGTGATCGCGGGTCGCGTCATGGCTTCCTCCCTCTGTCTGCCTGGTCGGCTACAAAGGTAGGGGGCAACGTCCGAGGGTCCATTCACGCCTTGGTGAGACGCCGGTGATGGCGGCTGGCGAAGCCGCCATGCGCATTGCCGCTCCGCAGCGTCAGGCCGGCTGCGCCGTCGCCGGTGCCGCCTTTGCCCGGCTCCGTCCGACATAGATCAGGCCGGCGGCGAGGACAGCGGCGATCGCGAGGACGATCAGCGACAGTACGGGCCGGTACCAGAACCACGCCACCGCTACCGTGACGAAGCCGACGACCACGGCGAGAAGCATGGCGACGATTCCGGTTCCCATCCGAAGCAGGCTGCCGAGCGGGGGAAGCACGTCCGCCGCCACGCCGAGCGGCGCCAGCAGCATACCGAAGCCGATTGCCAGCAGGACCAGCCCGACGACGCGCAGGATCCAGGTCAGCACCACATTGGCCGACTGGGCATCGGCGAACATCTTCGCGGCCGGCACGGCGCCGTCGTCGACCATCAGCAACTGATCGCCGGCGATCGTCTGATAGGGCGCGAAGCCGCCGTCGCGCTGCTCGCCGATCACGCTCGCCACGCCGAGCGGCGCCACCTGGTAGGAGATCCGGTAGTCGCCGATCGCCGGATTGGTCGAACTGAAGCCGAGATAGATACGGTTCTCGGCGACCGTCACGCGCTTGTTGCCGCTGTAGGCGGCATCTATCGCCGCGGTCATGTCAGTCGTCAGCGCGAGCGTCTTCTCGCCACCCAGCCCGCTGATCACGCGCTCGCTCAGCGTGAAGGCGCCGAGCCTGGCGTCAGGCACCTGGAAGCGCTCGCTGCGGATTTCCATGGGCGGATTGTCATGACCTTGCGGCACCTTGAAACCGGCGGAATTGTTCGGCGATTCTGACCATTCCTTCGAGTAGCTGTAGGTGGTCACCGTTTCCTGACCGCCGCCGACCTTGTTGGTCGTCTCCGATTTCGAACTTTCCTTCCACTGGTACATCTCCACGGTGCGCACCAGCCGCACGCCGTCGACGGAAATCCCGAAGGTCGGATCCGAAGGCCTCGAGGTCGTCGACACCGGCCCGGTGACGTGGATCAGCCTGCCGTCGTTGGCCGGATCGACCCGGTCGGGAGTGACCGTCACCACCGCCCCTGCACCCTCGGTCAATGACCGGGCTGTCTGTACAGCCCGTCCCTCGTTCCAGAAAAGCAGGAACACCATGCCGGCAATCAGCACGAGCCCGAGAAGCACGCCGATGACCGAGTTCTTGATCCGCGTGAACCACGAGACGCGTGTGATTTCGGTAAAAGTGTCGCCCATGAGGTCCCCCTGCCAGAACGAACCGGCTGACCGGCGGTCGCCGTCGCCGCGCCGCTCGCGCGACGGCGCCTTTTGTCGCGCCGGTCTCGCGCGCGATCAAGTTTAAAGTTCCGAGTCGAAATGCCTAACCACCGCAACGGAGGACGCCCGCCGGTTTCGTCCGCAAGCCGCCTGGGATAGATATTGTATTGAGGTGTCGGAGGCCATGTTCCTTCAGCCACGCGTCCGCAGGATCTCGCGGGCCACCACCGTTGCGGTAGTGCCGCTGTTCGTCGCCGGCTGCGTGTCGGCGGCGCGGCAAGTGGCTGCCGAGGGTCCGGCAAACCCGACTCGTTACACGAATGTCGGGCAGGCATACGAGCCGACGGCGACCGCAGGAGACTGGGCAGGCCACCTCCTCGCCATGTCGATGCGCCGCTATCCGGGCGCGGAGGCGTTGCCGCCCGGCCACGTCATGCCCGCGGGCGAGGCCGAACGGAGCTTTGTCGCCGCGCGATCAGCCTCCGTCGCCCTCACCTGGTTCGGCCATTCGACCTTCCTCATCAGGATCGGTGGCCGCACCATAATCACCGACCCCGTGCTTTCCGGCCACATCGGTGCCGGCCTGTCCCGGATCGACCGCCTGGTTCCCGTGTTGCCCGATCCGTCATCGATCGAGCGCCTCGATGCGGTACTCGTCTCCCACGCCGACCTCGATCACCTCCACATGCCGACCCTTCGCGCGCTCGCCGCTCGCTTCCCAGACGCGCTCCTCTGCGTACCCGAAGGCACGCGCCGCCTTGCCGGCGCCACCGGCTTTCGCCGTGTGGTCGAGCTGCCGTGGTACGAGAACACTCGACTGGGCGGTCTCCGCATCATTGCCGTCCCCGCCGTCCACGGGGTGCGGCGGCCCGGCTTCGTCAAGGATTCGATGCATTGGGGCGGCTACGTGGTCGAAGGTGCGGGCCGGCGCATCTACTTTTCCGGGGACACCGGCAAGGGCGACGTCTTCACCGACATCCGAAAGAAGATCGGTCCGGTGGACTATGCTCTGGTGCCGGCCGGCGCCTGGGCGCCGCGCGAGTTCCAGAAGGCCTATCACGTCGATCCGGACGAAGCGCTGGCAATCGCCAAGACCCTCGGTGCCCGGCAGGCCATCGCCACACACTGGGGCACATTGCCGCTGTCCCCCGAGCCGGGAACCGAGCAGAAGGCCCGTTTCCTTGCCGCCGGAACGCGCACGACCCGTTCCGTCGTCATGCGCATCGGCGAAACGCGTATCCTCGACCGATGAGGCGCGGCGCGCTGTTGACCGCGAGAGACGCCTTTCCGCGCCTCTGCGGCGCAGGGGGAAGATCCTGCCGCCCGCAGGGATTCCCGGACGGTGCCGCTGGTTGCAGCCGGGACCTCGAAACCGGGCGCCCGCTGCACGGCGAGGGGGAGGTTGCGATGGCCGTCATCGGAAATCCGAAAGGCATGACCGCAAGATACGCCGCGACCGGGAGGATATGCCGCCGATGATCCTCGGCGTCGCCGGCGTGCGTCGGTCCACTGGTTTCCTAGTTCGCCTAACGCAAGATGGCGACGTTTTCGACCTGCTTGATCGGCGTCCCGGCCGTTGCACTTGCCACACCGGAGACGGTCGGAATATGCCGCCGAAAGTCGGCGATTGAAGTGCTTCTCGGGGCATGCCGCGTCGCCGCTCCTTTCGTGCCCGGCGACCTCGGCACGGAGCGGACCATCCTTGTCGCGATCGGGCTCGTCGTCGCCCTGCTGGCGGCGCTCGGACTTTGAGAGGTGCACCGCAGGGCGATGTCGTGGCGTTCGGCAGAGCCGTCTCCCCCGGGGCGACGGCGCTGGCCTTTCGGCCCCGAATCACTACATTCGCACATGATGTCCGGTTTTCCCGACGACCTGCCCTTCTTCGACGAGGAGCCCGCTCCCCGCGGCGCCGCGTCCGCCTCGGAGACCCGGGGCTCGGGGCTCGCGGCGCGCGCCATGGCTGCCCGGCGCGGCGCCGAGCCCGACTACCTGAAAGGCCTCAATCCCGAACAGCGCCTGGCAGTGGAGACCACCGAGGGTCCCGTGCTGGTGCTGGCCGGCGCCGGCACGGGCAAGACGCGCGTGCTGACCACGCGGATTGCCCACATCCTCGCCACCGGAAAAGCCTTCCCTTCGCAGATCCTCGCCGTCACCTTCACCAACAAGGCGGCGCGCGAAATGAAGCAGCGCATCGGCATGCTGGTCGGCGAGGCGGTGGAGGGCATGCCGTGGCTCGGCACGTTCCACTCGATCGGCGTCAAGCTGCTCCGCCGCCACGCCGAACTGGCCGGCCTGCGCTCCGACTTCACCATCCTCGACACAGACGACCAGATCCGCCTGATCAGGCAACTGATCCAGGCCGAGGGCCTGGACGACAAGCGCTGGGCACCGCGCCAGTTCGCCATGATGGTCGACGGCTGGAAGAACAAGGGCCTCGGCCCCGTTGAAATCCCCGAGGGCGACGCCCGCTCCTTCGCCAACGGCAAGGGCCGCGAGCTCTACCAGGCCTACCAGGACCGGCTGAAGACGCTGAACGCCTGCGACTTCGGCGACCTCCTGCTCCACCCGATCCGCATCTTTCGCGCCCATCCCGACGTGCTCGGAGAGTACCACCGGAAGTTCAGATACATCCTCGTCGACGAGTACCAGGACACCAATACCGCGCAGTATATGTGGCTGAGGCTGATCGCGCAGCGGCCGCAGGCACCGAGGTCAGGCAAGCCGGGCGGGATTGCTCCTTCCCATCCAGCAGCGGCAACCCCCGACCGGCCTACGCAACCAGGCCACCATCGGGAACCTCCATCGGCGGAGGGCGCCGATCGGACCGTGGGTCCGCAAGGCCGACCGGCTGCCGCGCCATATGGTGTGCCTGCGCGGAGCGAGCCGCGAAGCGGCGACAGCGTGAGCGAAAACGGGGTCAATATCTGCTGCGTCGGCGACGACGACCAGTCGATCTACGGCTGGCGCGGCGCCGAGGTCGACAACATCCTCCGCTTCGATAAGGACTTTCCGGGCGCCACTGTCATCCGGCTCGAGCGCAACTATCGTTCGACCGCCCACATCCTCGGCGCGGCTTCACATCTCATCGCCCACAATGAGGGTCGGCTCGGAAAGACGCTTTTCACCGAACGACCCGACCCGGATGACCCCAAGGTCACGGTCCATGCCGCGTGGGATTCGGAGGAGGAGGCCCGAGCCGTCGGCGACGAGATCGAGCGCCTCCAGCGCGCCGGCGAAAATCTCAACGACATGGCCATTCTGGTGCGCGCTTCCTTCCAGATGCGCGAGTTCGAGGACCGCTTTGTCACGCTCGGCCTGAACTACCGCGTCGTCGGTGGCCCGCGTTTCTACGAACGCCAGGAGATACGCGACGCCTTGGCTTATCTGCGCGTGGTCGCGCAAGGCGCCGACGACCTCGCCTTCGAGCGCATCGTCAACGTCCCCAAGCGGGGCCTGGGCGAAGCCGCGATCGCGCAGCTCCACGCCACCGGACGCGCACTCCGAGTGCCCATGCTGGAGGCCGCGGCAAAGCTTGCCGAGAGCGACGAGATGAAGCCCAAGCCGCGCGCCGCCCTTCGCGAGGTGACGGCCAACTTCATCCGCTGGCAGGGCATGATCGACACCACGCCGCATACGGAACTCGCCGAGATCATCCTCGAGGAGAGCGGCTATACCGACATGTGGAAGAACGACCGGTCGGCGGAAGCCCCCGGCCGCCTCGAGAACCTGAAGGAGCTGATCCGCTCGATGGAAGAGTACGAGTCGCTGCGCTCCTTCCTCGAGCACGTCGCCCTCGTCATGGACACAGAGCAGAACGCGGAACTCGACGCGGTCAATATCATGACCCTACATTCCGCCAAGGGGCTGGAGTTCCGTACCGTCTTCCTGCCCGGATGGGAGGAAGGCCTCTTCCCGCACCAGCGCGCGCTCGACGAGGGCGGCCGCTCGGGCCTGGAGGAGGAGCGCCGCCTCGCCTATGTCGGGCTCACCCGGGCCAAGAGGAACTTGCACATCTGGTTCGTTTCCAACCGGCGTATTCACGGGCTCTGGCAGTCGACCATCCCGTCGCGCTTCCTCGACGAACTGCCGGACATGCACGTCGAGGTCGCGGAGACGGGCTCCTCCTACGGGGGATACGGCTCGTCCTATGGGGGCCGCGGCTTCGGCGAAAGCGGCGGGCGGCGCAATCCATACGGCGCTTCCCGCTTCGACAGCGTCGGTGGCAGCCCGTCGGGCTCCGGCAGCTTCTCCAACACCTACGCCACGCCCGGCTGGGCGCGCGCGCAGGCCAACCGCACCGAGGCCACCGACCGCAACTGGGGCACGCGCTCCGGCCACGCGGTGGAGCGCATCGGCTACGGCGAGGTCGATTCCGGCTTCGGCGCCGGTCGCGGCTCGGTCAAGGGCCGCACCATCGACGGCGAGCTGGTAGCGAAGTCGGTGTCGGACTCCCCGTCCGCCTTCGCCGTCGGCGACCGCGTCTTCCACCAGAAATTCGGCAACGGCAACATCGCGGCGATCGACGGCAACAAGCTCACCATCGACTTCGACAAGGCCGGCCAGAAGAAGGTGCTCGACGGGTTCGTCAGCGCGGTATGAGGGTGAAAGGTGCGGCGCCTCAGCCCGCCGAGCTGCCCAAATGCCGCCTTCTCTGCCCCTGCGTCACCTTTCGCGCCGCTAAACGGCCTCATTTACGTCGACTTTGCTTGACCAAGGTCAACTCGACCTCATACGAATGGCGTCAGCATTCAAGAGACCGGACGGATCTTTCGTTCGGGCGGCAAAAGGTTGGTTAACCATCTTTGGCCATCCTCATGCCGAGCGGCACATGAGTGGGTCCGGCGTCGCGGGACCGTAGGGATGCGGTCCAGGGGCTATCACGGCCGCGTGCCAGAGTACGAAAGAAGACGATTCGCCATGGCTTCAAAACCAAAGACGATCCGTCAGGGTGCGTTTTCGCGCACGGAAGCCAGGTCAATCCGAGCTCGCAAGCCGCTACGCCGCGCCGCCGTTCCTGGTGCCGCAGTCGCCGGCCTGGCTTGGGTCGTCGCGAGCCTTTTCGCTCCAGCGCCGTCGCCGCGGGTCGAAACAGCCCGTCCGGCCGAGCATACCCACCTCTTCGAAACCAGCGCCGCGGCGCCGGGGCGGTTTACGCGACTCCCGGTGACGGAGGCAGTCGACGCCTCGGCCTCGGCGAAGGCGGAGCGCCTCGCCGAACCGGCCGCCCGAAAGTCCGCGCGCAGTGCCTCCGCGCCGGTCGCCGAACCGGAAAATCCGTTCGACCGGGTCGTTCGCCAGGCCGGACTGACGCCAGAGCGCCTGCGTATCGTCTTCCAAAGCGCCTTTCTCGCCGATCTGATGCAGGTCGCGCGCAACGAGCCGGCATCGGCTGAACCCGCAACCGCCTCCACCGCCGGCGAAACGCGGCCAGCGCCTTCGCCGGAGGCCGTCATTGCCGCGCTGACGCCGGCCGACGTGCCGGTGCCGCAAAGTCGCCCGCGTCTCGCCGACCCCGGCGCTCCCGACAAGCCGGAGAAACCGGCCACCGCCGTCACCGCCGCCAGGCCGGACAAGCCGATCGCGGACAAGCCTGATAAGCCCGCCGGACTGCTCGCAGGCCTGTTCGGGGCGAGCCCGGGAAAACCGGAGAAACCCATCGCGCAGTCGCAACCGGGAAAGCCCGAGGTCGCGATGGCGGCAATGGCATTCGCCCGGCCGGATTCACCCGACCGCGGTCTGGCCGGTGCCTTCAACGGCCTGTTCAACAAGCCGAAGGCAGGAAACGGCGTCGCGGTCTACGATATTTCCGCCGGCGTTGTCATCATGCCCGACGGCGAGCGGCTCGAGGCCCATTCGGGCATCGGCAAGATGGCCGACAACCCGCAGTACGTCCATGTCAAGATGAACGGTCCGACGCCGCCCAACACCTACAAGCTGTCCATGCGAGAGAAGCGCTTTCACGGCGTCGAGGCGATCCGCATGACACCGATCGGCGACGAGCCGATGCACGGCCGCGCCGGCATCCTCGCGCATTCCTACCTGCTTCGCGGCAGGACGGGCCAGTCGCACGGCTGCGTCGCCTTCGCCGACTATCCCCGTTTCCTGAAGGCCTTCAAGGAAGGCAGGGTCACGCACATCGTCGTGATCCCGGGGAACGGGCGCCGGAACGCGCCGCAGGAGCGGATCACGGCCAACAACGTATAGCTCACGGACATGGGCGCAACACCGGCGATTGCCGGCGAACTGCCGTTGCGGCCTCGGGTACCGTGAGGCCGAAGCGGAAATGGGCAATCTGTCCCCCGACTCGCTTCCCTGTCTTCCGGATCGATAGACGCCCGATAGGAAGGCCCTTTCGACGACGGAAAGTCCTTTCCCACGAACGCACCCACTCGGGACTCCAACGGCACGGTCCTGACCGAGGGCGACACCGTCGACATCATCAAGGACCTGAAGGTGAAGGGCTCGTCGACCGCGCTCGAGCGAGGCACGGTGGGGAAGAACATCCGCCTCACCGATGATCCGGCCGAGATCGTTGGGCGCACCGACAAGGTCACGGATCTCCTGCTCAGGGCCGGTTTCCCGAAAGAGGCTTGAAAGCCGGCCCCCGGCGCCGTGCTGTCCGGTTCGTTTGCGGCCCCGCCCCTACGGCTTGAGCACGCCGAGATTGCCGAGATTGCCGGCATTGCCGCCGCGACGGTGGCGGAAGAGGCCGTCGTCGTCCGGTCGACTGATGCAGCGCAGAAGCATGCAGGAATTCGCGTCCTTGGTCGGGATGGATTGCGGCGCCGTAACCTCGCCGATGGCACAATGGCCGGCGTGCTGGACGAAGCGGTTGTACAGGATCAGGTCCGGCTTGCGCGCCGACGGATAGCGGAAGATCACAGCTCCTTGCGTCGCGACCAGCGACCGCGCCTTGTCGCAGGTGACGGTTCTCGAATCGTAGCGGTTGACGGCATGCGCAGACCCGGTAACCGCGAGCGTGGCGACGACGGCGAGGGCAGTCTTCAACATGACGATACCTCGTTTGATTGGCGAATCGGGGTAGTGATGATGCCCGAAAACCGGGCCATTGCCCAGCGGTCCGGTTCGCCTGCGCGGCCTGCAGCCGATACCGGCCGATCACATCCGTCCGACCAGGCCGACACCTAGCGAACCTTCTCAACGATGCGCAGGTCGTCGAGCACGATGCGTTCGTGGAGCTCGTGGCTGAACTCGATCCGCGTCACCCCGCGATAGTCGGCGGCAAAGAAGGTTCCGCCCGCCGGCGTCACCGAAAGCCTGTCATCGTAGGCCAGTTCGGTGCCGCGCCAAGCCCTGACGATCACGTCGCCTTCGGCCCCGCGCGGCCACGCCACCGCGACATGGACGCCGCGGAAATCGAACGGCCGGTCGCGCCAGACCGACGCCGGCGCGCCCGAGCTGTTGTAGGCGACGAATTCGCCCGATTCCGTTCCGTTGACGTAGCCCGGCCCGTCGTAGAAGCGATTGTGAACGGCGATCACGTTGCGCCAGGACATGCCGCCATAGCCCGACGGCACCTCGAAGATGCCGCCCGCACCGACCAGGTCGTCGAAGCCGACAACGCGCTCGGCCCCGTCCGCGGATCCTTCCTCCCGGCGCAGCGGGGTGGCAGCGAAGTCGATCGCCGAGAGGCGTACCGCGTGCCGGGTGATCTCGACCTGCCGCACCTGCGTGGCACCCGAAGGACCGTGCTCGGCGACGAGCCTGAAGGTGCCCGGAGGCGCGGGAAAGGAGAACCGCCCCTGCGCGTCGAGCGCCACGATCCCGGTCGCCCCGTTTGCGTCGGCGAAGGTCAGCGTCACGTCCGCAAGATTTCCGCCCGGCGGGGCCACGACGCGACCCGAGAGGACGAGGTCGGGCGCCACGCCGACAGGCACGCAGCCTTCGTCGGTCGCCAAGCCGCCGGGTACGACCTTATCGGCACGGAAGACGACCGTCTGCACGGCCCCGGCGGTCGCGACGAAACCTGCCGGGGGTTCGGCGCGCAGCGGGTATGAATCCGGCCGCGTGACCTCGATATCCGCGCCGCCCCCCGCCGCCGTCGCAAAATTGGCGAAACCGTCGATATTGGAGAACTGCACGGCTTCCTCGCCCTCGTTCGTCGTCAGAACGATGGCCAGGCCGGCGAAGGGCCGGTCGCCCATGTCGAAGACGCCGCTGCGGTCGACATCGCGAAAGGCGTAGCAGGAAAATTTCCAGAAGGCCGGGCCATCGAAGGCCTCCGCCGGCTTGTCGTCTGCAACGGCCCGGATGACGGAGGCCGTGAATACCGCAGCGAGGAAAGAAACGGCGACCGCCCGACGCGCAGGCATGGCGTTACGGAGCCTGATCGGCACCGCGTCCGCCACCGGCAAGGATCGGTGAATTGATGCGATGTCTGTCATGGGGGCCCCTATCTCGCGCCATGTGTCCCCGCCGACCAACGCCGTTCCCCTCCCCTTCGCCCGCATCAGGTCCCGCCCGCCTCCCCGGCCGCCTCCGGCGCGACAAGACGCCGCAAACGGGTCCCTGCCGGGACCAAATGACCGCTCATGCGCCCGGAGCAGGTACCGTGTCGGGTCCGTCATGCTATCATCAATTGTCAAGGAAGGAGCCCGCCATGAAAGACCGCACGATTCCTGCCCTCGCCCCGGGAAATGTGGCGGTAGTTACCGGCGGCGCCAGCGGCATCGGCTTCGCCGCGGCGAAAAGACTGGCACGGATGGGCCTGCGCGTCGCCGTCGCCGATCGTGCGGGACCGCCGCTGCAGCGGGCGCTGGCCGAACTTGTGGCGATCGCCGCGGGCGGTCCGGAGGACGCGATCGCGGTTGCATGCGACGTCTCGAGGCCGGAGGAATTGGCACGTCTGGCCGAGGAAACCGATACCAAGCTCGGCGACGTCTCTTTCCTGATGAACAACGCCGGCGTGGGCAACAATCCGGGCCGGCCATGGGAAAATCTCGACGCCTGGCAGGACCTGATGTCGGTGAATTTCTGGGGTGTCGTCCATGGCGTCCAGGCTTTCGCGCCGGCGATGCTGGCGGCGGGACGGCCCGGCATGATCGTCAACACCGGTTCCAAGCAGGGCATCACCACGCCGCCCGGCAATCTCGCCTACAACGTCTCCAAGGCGGCGGTGAAAGCCTACACGGAGGGCTTGCAGCACGCGCTGCGCAACGAGCCCGGCGCCATGGTTTCCGCGCATCTGCTGATCCCGGGCTTCACCTTCACCGGCATGACCGAGAACGCAACCTCGAAGCCAGCCGGGGCGTGGACACCCGACCAGGTCGTCGACTTCATGCTGAACAGCCTCGCCCGCGGCGACTTCTACATCCTCTGCCCCGACAACGAGACCGATCGGCGCACCGACGAGAAGCGCATGGCCTGGGCGATCGGCGACATCATCGAGAACCGCCCGGCGCTGTCGCGCTGGCATCCCGACCACGCCAAGGCCTTCGCCGATTTCCTGAAGCGCGACTGATGTCACCGACACGGGCCGTCAGGATCCGGTCGTCTCCCACTTTTCCAGGAAGCCCTCGATCGGAAGCCTTTGCATGTCGGGGATTGCCTCGAAAAGGCGCTCGGCCGGCCAGTCCCACCAGACGAGGCGCTGCAAGCGCTCGGCAACTTCCTTCGGAAAGCGCGGCCTGAGCGGCTTTGCCGGCACGCCGGCGACGATCGTGTAGCTCGCGACGTCGCGCGTCACCACCGCGTTGGCACCGACGACGGCGCCGTCCCCGATCGTGACACCGGGCATGATGACCGCGCCATGGCCGATCCAGACGTCGTTGCCGATCGTCACCCGCTTATGCCGCCGCCGGTCGCGGAATTCGGCATCGACGCCGAGAAAGCGGAAATACTCGTTCGGCCGGTAGCTCACCTTGTGAGTCGTCGGCCTCTCCAGCGGATGCTCAAGCGCGTTGATGCGGCTGTTGGCGGCAATCGAGCAGAATTTGCCGATCGCCGTGTAGATCGCCTCGGCGTGGCGCTCGAAATAAGAGAAGTCGCCGACAGTCACCTCGCGCAGCACGACACGCTCGCCGATCGCGGCGTAACGGCCGAGCCGGCAGGACTTCAGTTCCGCCGTCGGATTGATCTTCGGTTCGGGGTCGGTGAAGCGCAGGTCGTCAGCCATTGCCGCGCTTTACGCGCGCCGCGCGCCGCCGGCAAGCGGCTCAGGGCTTCCCGTTGGTCCAGGTGACCGTCTGGCCGTAGAGCGGCACGGTCGACATCGACATCTTCGCCGAGCCGTCCTGCACCTGACGGGAATGGGCAAGGTAGATGAGAGTGTCGTTCTTCTTGTCGTAGATGCGGTTCACCACCTGCTTCTTCCAGATCAGGCTGATGCCCTGCTTGAAGACCTCCTCTCCATCGGCATCCAAGGCGATTTCGTGGATGGTTATCGGCCCGGTCTGCCGGCAGGCGATCGCCGTGTCGGACGGATCCTCGAACCAGTTGCCCTTCTGCAGGCGGTCGATGATGCCCCTCTCGAAATAGGAGACATGGCAGGTGACCCCGTCGACGCCGGGATCCTTGAAGGCCTCCACGATGATGTCGTTGCCGATCCAGTCAACGCCGACTTCGCCGACCTGCTCGGCAAGCGCGGGCGTGGCAAAGAGGGCGAGCCCGGCAAGGGCGGAACGGGCAATGCGGCGCATCGGAGTGTCTCCCGGCGTTCGGACATTCCGCTCAAGTGGGCCAGGCGGCCGCATTTTGCAAGCTTCCGCCACAGCGCGTCAACATCGCCCCTTTTTCCGCGGGCCGCGCCACGCTAAATAGCCGTCATGAAGAACCTGCCGTCCTCGGCCTTTCCCTCGTGGGGAACCGTTGCCGTCGTCTCCGTCCTTGCGGCGGCGACGGGTCTCGCCTTCGCTGCGTGGATCGAGCACGGTGCCGAGATCTTTCTGGCCACGGTCGAGGCTGGCCTCGCGTGGTGCTTCTAGCGCATCGACACGGCCTTCCAACGGATATCACATCATGATGCGCACCATACTCGTCGGCATTCTCGTACTCATGGCGGCCGGCATCGGCTGGCTCACCTTCGACTGGTACCGGACCACCAACTCGGGCGAACCCTATGGCGGGTCATTCGCACTGGTCGACTACGACAACAACCCGATCACCGAGGCGGCCTTCCGCGGCCATCCGACCGCGGTCTTCTTCGGCTTTACTCACTGCCCGGAAGTCTGTCCCACGACGCTCTACGAATTGAATGGCTGGCTCGCGAAGCTCGGCGACGAAGGCAAGGACATCCACGCATACTTCGTCTCCATCGACCCCGAGCGCGACACGCCCGAACTGCTCAAATCCTACGTCAGCACCGTGTCCGACCGCATTGTCGGTATCACGGGCGAGCCCGACAAGATCGCCGCGATGGCCAAGGCTTTCGGCATCTTCGCCCGCAAGGTCAACCTCGAGGGCGGCGACTACACGATGGATCATACGGCTTCGATTCTGCTCCTCGACCGCGCCGGGGCATTCGCCGGGACGATTGCCTACGGCGAGAACCCTGACACCGCAATCGAGAAGCTGCGCCGCCTCGCTAAGGGTTGAGCCGGCCCCGGAAGGCCACGAAATCGATGCCGCAGACCCGTTTCATTCTCACCGCCGGGCGCGACGCGGCGAACCGCGCTTACGCCGCGCTCGAGACCGCTTTCGAAGAAGACGGCTGTCCGCTCGCACTGGTCGAGATCGACGAGGACCGCGACCTCCACGAGGTGTCGCTGTATGCCGAGAATGGCGCCGACGAGGTCGAACGGCGTGTACGCTCAGCCCTCACCGAGGCCGGCCTCGACATTGAGCCGGTTCGCGAAACTCTGCCCGAAGTCGACTGGGTAGCGCGATCGCTCGAAGGCCTGAAGCCGGTGCGTGCCGGGCGTTTCCTCGTCCACGGTTCGCACGACCGCGACCGACGGCGCATTGGCGACCTCGCCATCGAGATCGAAGCGGGTCTCGCATTCGGCACCGGACATCACGGCACGACCGCCGGATGCCTGGAAATGATCGACAGGGTCATGCGTCGCGAAAGTCCGGCGAACGCGCTCGACCTCGGAACCGGCAGCGCCGTGCTGGCGATCGCCATTGCCAAGCTCGCCCATATCCCGGTACTGGCCACCGACATCGATCCGGTCGCGGTCGCGGTGGCGGCCGAGAACGTCCGGCTCAACGGCGTTTCCGCCTTTGTCGCGACGGCTACGGCGACCGGCTTCGGCCACCCTCTCTTCGCCCGGCGGGCGCCGTTCGACCTGATCGTCGCCAATATCCTGGCAAGGCCGCTGATGCGCCTGGCGCCTTCCATGCGGACGCATCTGGCGCCCCGCGGCTCGCTGATCCTGTCGGGCATTCTCGAACGCCAGCGCGGGGCGGTAATCGCCGCCTATGCGGGCCAGCGTTTCCGGCACATCTCGACGCTGCGCCGCGAAGGCTGGGTAACAGTTCACCTGAAGCGCTGACCGTCCGGGCTGCCCGAAAAAGACCGAAGGCGGCCTCGACGGACCGCCTCGCTTCCTGGGTACGACCGTTTGCCTTCCGCGCAGTATTCGCGCTTACAGGAAAAAGGCCGAGCTGGGGCGCCTGCGCAATTCGGCACGGCTGTAACCGGCCGCCTTCAGCGTCTCGTCGTCGAGCATGAGCAGAGCGCCATTGACATACTGGCTGGCCTGGCGCTCGCGCGCGGCGATGAAGGCGTTGAACGTGCTACGGAAGAAACCGCTCTTGGCAGTCATGGTCTTTCTCCTGGTCAGGACGTTCCGTCATGTCCTCCACGAACATCAATGTATAAGTCCCTGACCTTGCGAAAAAGACACGCTTTCGCATGGCACCCATCTTCTTTTGCATATGCGAGATGAATGCTGCATCGCAACAACATGACGCGCTCCGCACCCCATTCGCGTGACGCCGATTCCATCCCGCAGAGAAACCGTCTAGGGTCGCGCCCTCCGGCCGGAATTCATTCGGGATCACCATGTTCCAGACGTTCGACAGCGACGCCGACCCTTCGAGAGGCGCAGAGCGCGTCGCGCAGTTGCGCGACTGGCTCGCCGAACGGAAACTCGACGGATTCCTCGTCCCGCGCGCGGACGAGCACCAGGGCGAATATGTCGCCGCTCGTTCCGAGCGTCTGCGCTGGTTGACGGGCTTTGCCGGCTCGGCCGGCGTCGCCCTCGTTCTCGCCGACAAGGCATTGATATTCGTCGACGGCCGCTACACGCTGCAGGTGCGGGACCAGGCCGACATGGCGGTCTTCACACCAGAAAGCCTGGTCGAGAACCCACCAAGCGCCTGGATCGGCGACAATGTGCAAAGAGGCGCGCGGATCGGCTTCGATCCGTGGCTGCATACCATCGCCGACGCCCGCGCTTTGCGCGCGGCCGCGACGAAAGCCGGTGCCGAGATGATCGCGCTCGACGTCAACCCGATCGACGTGCTCTGGATCGACCAGCCGGCACCTCCGCTCGAACCGGTGACCATCCATCCGATCGCATTTGCCGGCGAACTGGCGCGCGACAAGCTTGCCCGACTGGCAAAGGTGATCGGACAGCAGGGCGCCAGCCACTGCGTGCTCACCGATCCTTCATCGGTCGCCTGGGCCTTCAATATTCGCGGCGGCGACGTGCCCCACACACCGCTGGCGCTTGGTTTCGCCGTGCTCGGCGCCGATGGACGCCACGGCCTGTTCATGGACAAGCGCAAGATGGGGATCGAGACCGAAGCCTATCTGACGCAACTCTGCGAACTCCACCCTCCGCGGCGGCTGGAGCCGGAACTGGCGCATCTCGCCGCGCAGGGCGCAGCGATCGCCCTTGATCCTGCACTCGCAGCCGACCGGCTGCGCATGATCGTCGAGGACGCAGGCGGCAAGCTCGTCGAGGCACCGGATCCGGCGCGCCTGCCCCGCGCGGTGAAGAACGCCGCCGAGATCGCCGGGGCACGGGCCGCTCACGCCCGAGACGGCGCAGCCGTGGTGGAATTCCTCGCCTGGCTGGACCGCGCAGCGCCGGGCTCGGTCGACGAGATCGGTGCGGTCACGCGGCTGGAGGACTGCCGCCGGGCGGCGGGCGAGGCCGCCCAGATGCCGCTCCGCGACGTCTCCTTCGACACGATCTCCGGCTCCGGCCCGAACGGCGCCATCATCCACTATCGCGTCTCGCGGGCGACCAACCGGCGACTCGAACAGGGAGAACTGTTCCTGATCGATTCCGGCGCGCAATACCAGGACGGTACCACGGACATCACCCGCACGATTGCAATCGGCACACCGACCGACGAGATGCGCGAACGCGCCACCATCGTCCTGAAAGGCCTGATCGGCATCTCGATGCTGCGCTTCCCGCCCGGTACACGCGGTTCGGACATCGATGTTGTCGCCCGCCTCGCCCACTGGAAGTCGGGTATCGACTACGCCCACGGAACCGGCCACGGCGTCGGCTCCTACCTGTCGGTGCACGAAGGACCGCAGCGAATTGCCAGGACAGGGAGCGAAAAGCTCGTCGAAGGCATGATCCTTTCCAACGAGCCCGGATACTATCAGCCCGGCCGATACGGCATCCGCCTGGAAAATCTCATCCTGGTCACAGCGGCCGAGCCGATCGAGGGCGGCGACATCGCCATGCACGGCTTCGAGACGCTGACGCTTGTCCCGTTCGACCGCCGGCTGGTCGCGCCCTGGTTGCTGACCAGGGACGAACTCTGCTGGCTCGACCGATACCACGCGCGGGTACTGGCCGAAATCGGACCTCTGGTCGGCGGCGAGACGCTCAAGTGGCTGGAAGCAGCGACCGCGCCGTTACGCTGACCGGCCTGCGTTCAGCCGAGCAGGTGCCGCAGCACGATCAGTACGGCACCGCCGGTCAGGAACATCGGCATCATGCCGCCCCAGAACCAGGCGACGGAGCCGGCGACCGCCAGCGATGCGAGTTCCGGGACGCCGCCATTCATCGCCGCGGGCGCTACCAGCGTCGTCAGTACCGCCGCCGGCACGGCATTGAGGCCGGCTTCGACTCGCGGATGGATGCGCTCGAAACGCGACAGCACCAGATGGCCGCCGACACGCGCCAGATAGGTCATCAGTGCGCCGCCGACGATGATCCACAGCGTTTCGCTCATCGCCCCTTGCCCTCGCCCGCTGGAGGCGGCATCGATGCGGCAAGTGCCACGCCGGCGGCGGCGCCCAACGAGACGTGCCACGGCGAACCGACCAGCCTGTACGTGACGATCGACGCCACAGCGCTGACCGCGACGACCGGGAACCAGAACGAACGCGCGCGGAAGCCCATTACCAGGCCGAGAAAATAGATCGGCAGGAGAAAATCGATACCGAGTGCCTTCGTATCCGGAAGCAGGCGTCCGAATGCTGCGCCCAGGCCCGACTCGACGACCCAGCAGACGTAGATCGGCAGCGCCATGCCCATGTACCACGCGAAGCCGACCCTCTCGCCGCGTTCGCTCCTGCGTTCCGTCTCGGCATATTGAGGGTCGACGAGGAAGAAGAAGCCGACCGTCTTCTCGACGAACGACCAGTGACCGATCCGGCGTCCGACGGCGGCCGAATAGAGCACGTGGCGGAAATTCACGGCGAAGATGGAGAAAACCACGAGCCAGGGCGCAATCTTGTGGCCGAACAGTTCGATGCCGACCATCTGCGACGCGCCGCCGTAGATCGCGGCGCTCATCAGCGTCGCCTCGCCGACCGACAGTCCGTTGTCGACGGCCAGCGCGCCGAACAGGATCGCGAACGGCGCCGACGCGATGATGACCGGCACGCCGAGCTTCGCCCCGGCCAAGAAGTCGCCGCGGGCGGTTCGTTTCGGCGATATTGCTATAGTCATCGGTCCGCGAGCCCTTCCCGGCATCGCGGAAGCATGTAGGTCAGCGGTGCTGACCTGTCACATCAATTCGGTTGAGCCAGGGTTCAATGGCCCGCGATCGACGATGGCGACTGGCCCACGCGCTCGAACCAGGCATCCTCATCGATCACCTCTATGCCGAGGTCGGTCGCCTGCTTGAGCTTCGATCCTGCCCCCGGCCCTGCAACGACGAGGTCGGTTTTCCTCGACACCGAACCGGCCACCCTGGCGCCCAGCCGCTCGGCCATCGCCTTCGCCTCGTCGCGGCTCATCCGCTCCAGGGCACCGGTGAAGACCACCGTCTTCCCGGCAACGGGCGATGATATCTCGCCTGCCGCCTCTTCGTCGACGGGCGTCACTTCGGCGAGCAGCGCGTCGAGCGCCGCCCGGTTGTGGTCCTCGGCGAAGAAATCGACAAGCGCCTCCGCAACAACCTCGCCGATGCCGCTGACGCCGACGATCTCGCGCCACTCATCGTTGCCCGGATCGCCCTTGCCCGCCGGCGCCTTCGCCCTCTCCGCGATGTCGCGCAGCTTTGCGAAGGACAGGAAATGCCGCGCCAGTCTCTTGGCGTTGGTCTCGCCGATGTGGCGGATGCCGAGCGCGAACAGGAAGCGCGAGAGCGCCACGCGGCGCCGATCGTCGATCGCGGCGAACAGCTTGCGGACGGAGACATCGCCGAAACCCTCGATGTTCTCGAGCTTGGTCAGCGACGCCGCCTGCCGCCGCCGCAGGGTGAAGATGTCTGCCGGCGCGCGGATAGAAAGTGCCGGGTCGGGGTGCGTGAAGAAGAACTCGATCTGCTTTTCCCCGAGCCCCTCTATGTCCATGGCATTGCGCGAGACGAAGTGGCGGATGCGCTCCATCGCCTGCGCCGGGCAGACCAGCCCGCCGGTGCACCGCCGGACCGCCTCGCCTTCTTCGCGTACCGCATGGCTGCCGCAGACCGGGCAGACGTGCGGGAAGCGGTAAGGTTCGGCATCGGCCGGCCGCTTTTCCGGCACAATGTCGAGGACTTGCGGAATGACGTCGCCGGCGCGCTGGACGATCACCGTGTCCCCCTCGCGGATGTCCCTGCCCTCGCGGATCGGCTGGCCGGTGTTGCCGATACCGCGGATATAGTCCTCGTTGTGTAGCGTCGCATTGGTGACGACCACGCCGCCCACGGTGACCGGCTTCAGCCGAGCTACAGGTGTCAGGGCGCCGGTGCGGCCGACCTGAATCTCGATCTTCTCAAGGACCGTGGTCGCCTTCTCGGCGGGAAACTTGTGCGCCGTTGCCCAGCGGGGCGAACGCGAGCGGAAGCCTAGCCGCTCCTGCAGGTCGAGCCGGTCGACCTTGTAGACGACGCCGTCGATGTCGTACGGCAGGGTCGCGCGCATCGCCTCGATCGCCCTGTAATGGCCGAGCATGTCATCGAGCGAGCGGCAGCGCACCATCAGGTCGTTGACGACGAAGCCCCAGCCGGCCAGCCGCCGCACCGCGTCAAACTGCGTCTCCGCGATCGGCGCGCTGGTCTCGCCCCAGGCGTAGGCGAAGAATTTGAGCGGCCGCGCACGCGTCACCTCAGGGTTCTTCTGCCGCAGGCTCCCGGCCGCCGAATTGCGCGGATTGGCGAACGCCTGGCCGCTCTCGGCCATACGTTGGTTCAGGGCAAGAAAGTCGTCGCGGCGCATGTAGACCTCGCCGCGCACCTCGATCAGGTCCGGCGCGTCGGACGGCAGCCGTTCGGGAACCTCGTCGAGGGTACGGATGTTGGCGGTGACATTCTCGCCGGTCGTGCCGTCGCCGCGTGTGGCCGCCGTAACCAGCCGGCGGTTTTCGTAGCGCAGCGACATCGAAAGCCCGTCGATCTTCGGTTCGGCCGTGAAGACGAGTTCCGCATCGCTTGGCAGCGCCAGGAAGCGCCGTACCGAGGCGACGAAGTCGGCCACGTCCTCATCGGAAAAGACGTTGTCGAGCGACAGCATCGGCCGCGAATGCTGGACCGGAGCGAAGGTCGACGACGGTGGGGCACCGACTCCGCGCGAGGGCGAATCCGCGCGCACCAGCCAGGGATACCGCGCTTCGATTGCGGCGTTGCGCAGGCGCAGCGCGTCGTATTCGGCGTCCGAGATGACCGGTCTGTCCTCCACGTGATAGCGGTGGTCGTGCTCGGCAATCTCAGCAGCGAGGCGCCCGAGTTCTTCGGCGGCCTCCTTCTCGGTCAACTGTTCGACGGGCTTGTTTCTCAGGGACATGCGGTCGTTCCGGACATGACGGAAAGTTCTAGCGCGGCCCGCGGGTCTTGTGGACCCGGAATCACAAGCTGCTGACGCCCCCTGAAAGGCCGCACGGCACAGCCGCCCTGGCTTCAGCCGACATTCTCCCTAAGCAGCCGCTCGGCGGCGGCCCTCGCCTCCTCGGTGATCGTCGCGCCGGCCAGCATTCGCGCGATTTCCTCCTGGCGTTGCGGCCGGTCCATGGCGGCAATCCCCGTCGATACCCGGTCCGCGCCGCCCGACTTCGAGATGAGGTAATGCGTATGCGCACGGGCAGCGACCTGAGGCGCGTGCGTGACGGACAACACCTGAACGCGTCGCGAGAGCCGCGCCAACCTCTGGCCGATAGCGTCGGCCACGGCGCCGCCGACGCCCGTGTCGATCTCGTCGAAGACGAGCGTCGGCGCCGAGCCGCGATCGGCCAGCGCCACCTTCAGCGCGAGCAGGAAGCGCGACAGCTCGCCGCCGGACGCCACCTTCATCATCGGCCCAGGCCGCGTGCCCGGATTGGTCCTGACCCAGAATTCGACCTGATCGACACCTTCGGCCTGGCGGCTTTCCGGGTCGCTGGACATTTCGACGATGAACTCAGCCCGTTCGAGTTTCAGCGCGGGCAATTCGGCCATCACTGCGTCCTCGAGATGACGGGCGGCCGCCGTGCGCTTCTCGGTAAGCTCCGCAGCAAGACGGTCGTAGGCCTCACGGGATGCCTGCGCTTGTCGCTCGAGCATGCCGAGGCGCTCTGCGCCAGCATCGAGGTCGGCGAGGTCCGCAACCATCCGGTCGCGCAACGCTGGGAGGTCGTCGACCCCCACCGAATGCTTCCTTGCGGCCGCACGGAGGGCAAACAGCCGCTCTTCGGTCTTTTCCAGTCGCTGCGGGTCGTATTCGATCGCCCTCAGCGCCGCGGCGATGCCCGCCTGTGCCGCATCGAGCGCGACGAGCGCCTCGTCGAGCGCCCCGAGCACGTCGTCAAGCAGGCCCAGCGCCTCGGTCGACTTGCGCTGCAGCCTCCGCATGAGACTGGCGAGTTGCGGCGAGGCTGCCTGCGGTCCCGACAGGATTTCGTTAGCGTCGTTGACGTCGGCGGCGATCCTTTCCGCACGCATCATCGCCGCTCGTCTCTCGGCAAGTTCGGTCTCCTCCCCGGGCTGAGGATCGAGCGCGGTGAGTTCCGCGACCGAGGCGCGAAGGAAGTCTGCCTCCCGCGCCGCCGCTTCGACGCGCGCGCGCTGGCGCGCCAGCTCCTGCTCGGCCGCCCGCCAGCGGCGCCAGGCGTCCGCCGTTTCGGCGGTCAAGCCGGCATGGCCGCCAAAGGCGTCGAGCAGCGTCCTGTGAGCCGCCGGATCGACCAGAGCCCGGTCGTCATGCTGGCCGTGGATTTCGACAAGCAAGCGACCGACGTCGCGCATCAGCGCCACGCTCGACGGCTGGTCGTTGACGAAGACTCGGGTGCGCCCGTCGGCGCTCTGCACGCGTCTGAGGATGATGTCGCCGTCGTCGTCGATGGCGTTCTCGGAAAGAAGGCCGCGGGCCGGATGGTTGGCCGGAACGTCGAAGACCGCCGTGACTTGGCCCTGGGACACCCCGTGGCGGACCAGCGAGGCGTCGCCTCGCGCGCCGAGCGCCAGCGCAAGCGCATCGAGGAGTATGGATTTGCCGGCACCGGTTTCGCCGGTCAGCACCGACAATCCGCCGGAGAAATCAATGTCCAGCCGTTCGATCAGGACGATATCGCGGATCGACAGATGCGCCAGCATGGACCGGCGTCAGGTACCGAGAATGAGCGATCCGGCCTTGGAGATCCACGAGCCCTTGTTCTCGCGCGGCTCGAGGCCGCCGCTCTGCAGCAGCTTGTAGGAATCCGCGTACCATTGGCTATCCGGATAATTGTGGCCGAGGACGGCCGCCGCGGTCTGTGCCTCCGAAGTCAGGCCCATGGCGTAATAAGCTTCGGTGAGCCGTGCCAGCGCCTCTTCGACGTGCCGCGTGTTCGGGTACTGCTCGACGACGTAGCGGAACCGCTTGATTGCCGCGAGATACTCGCGCCGTTCGAGGTAATAACGCCCGATCTGCATCTCCTTGCCGGCAAGCTGGTCCCTGGCAAAGCGGATCTTCGCCTTGGCGTCCTCCACATATTCAGAATCCGGCCAGCGTGCGACGACTTCTTCCATCGCTTCGATGGCGCGGCGTGATTCCTTCTGGTCCTGCGTCACGTCACGGATCTGGCGGAAGTAGCTCAGGCCGACGATGTATTGCGCGTAGGCGGCATCGGGAGTCGATGGATAGAGATTGACGTAGCGCTTTCCGGCGTTGATCGCCTCGTCGTAGTTGCCCTGTCGGTACTGGGCGAAGGCGCTCATTATCATCGACTTGCGCGCGAACTCCGAATAGGGGTGCTGGCGGTCGACGGCGTCGAACTTGGCCGCCGCTTCCTTCAGCCGGCCCGACTCGAGGTTGGCGAGACCCTGATTGTAGAGCACGTCGGCCGGATCGGTCTGTTCGACATAAGTGGCGAGATCGACGTCAGCATCCGACGCACAGGCGGTCAGCACGATCGGCAGAAGCATCGCCGGAAGCGCCAGAAAGAACGAGCGGCTCGACTTCGCGGTAGTCCTGAAAAGCATGTTCGGCTTCCGCCCCTCTGGCAGTCACTGGAAAAGAACGGCTCGTGACGCTGCCATAAATCATACAAGCCACTAACCGGCAACGCTATCGGGCGGCAATGGCGCGAATTTGTGGCAAGAAACGCGCCTGGTGCGAAGGGAAGGAAGGTGTGGCCCGCCGGACACGCATTTGCAGACGGGCGGCGCCGCCGTTCCGTTCAGCGAACGGACGGCGCGTGGAGGGGTCCCGCGACCGCGCTCATCTCCGCCGCACGACTGCGCTCGCGGCGGCTTGTCTCGACGATCTGGTAGGCGGAACTGTCCGTCAGAAGCCGGCGCAGGGCCGCAGCATTGAGTCGATGCCCGCCGCGATAGGACCGGAAGCAACCGATGAACCGTGCGCCGGCGAGCGCAAGGTCGCCCATTGCATCGAGCGTCTTGTGACGCACGAATTCGTCGGGATAGCGCAAGCCTTCCATATTGATGATCCGGTGGTCGTCGCCGATCACCACGGAGTTCTCCAGAGAAGAACCCAGCGCAAGCCCCGCGGCCCAGAGGCGCTCGACATCCTTCATGAAGCCAAAGGTGCGCGCCCGCGCGACATCGCGAAATCTTGCCGGGTCGAGATCGATGCTCAGGGATTGGCATCCGATCGCAGGGCTGTCGAAATCGATTTCGATCTCGAAACGGGTGCCGTCATGCGGCTGGAACTCGGCCCATGAGCCGCCGGACTCGATACGCACCGGTTTCACAACGCGAATGTAGCGCCGTCGCGCCGCGAGACGCTCGATGCCGGCGTGTTCGAAGGCGTCAACGAAAAGCGCCGCGCTGCCGTCCAGGATCGGCACCTCGCTGCCGTCGATCTCGATGACGATGTTGTCGATCCCCAACCCCAGCAGCGTCGCCATCAGGTGCTCGACGGTCGCGACATGCGCGCCTGACGGGTCGCCGAGCACCGTGGAAAGGTCCGTGCTGCCGACTTCCGAATGAAGCGCCCGGATTTCCGTAACCCCGGCATCGGAAAGAAGATGGAAGACAACGCCGGTATCGGCATCCGCAGGGCTGAAATGGACGGAAACGGACTTGCCGCTATGGACGCCCGTCCCCGAAAGGGATACGCGCGATTTGATCGTCGTCTGCTGATCGTGCAAAACCGATCCCCTTGCGCCCCGTGGCCGGCCGCATGGTGCCCCGCGGCGCGGTTACGGCACATAGACAGGAATCACACCCCCATTCCTGCCGTGGCCCCTATGTCGACGCGGAACATAGTCCCAGCCTGTGCGGGCCGCCAAATCACGGTTTCTTACTCCGTGTTACCGCGATCGGACAGGCGCAAGTGGTTGAAAAATCGCAATCTCGGTCATCGGTACGAAAAGAGGCAGGCGTATTGCGCCCGCCTCGAACCGCGATTTCGGCATATGTCAGTTGGCTTGCCGGCGAAGGAAGGCCGGAATTTCCAGCTGATCCTCGTCCTGCGCGGTGCGCGGCTGCTGCTGGGCAACCCTGCCGTGCTCGTCAAGCTGGCCGCGGCGCGGCGCGTAGACCTGCGAATCCTGGCTGGCCATGCGCCGTGCGTCCGGCGCCGGCTGGCGAAGTCTGGCCTCGCGCGGCTGCGCCGGCTGCAATCTTGGCGCCTCTTCCTCGCGCCGTGTCAAACCGTTGGTCAGGCGCTTGAGCAGGCCCATCGGACCTTTCTCCTCATGGTCGGCGGCGCGGACGTTCTGCGCCGCCTCGACCTCAGCCTTCACGATCGGCGGGAAGTCCTCGACGCGCGGCATGCGCGGCTGGCCAGCGGCGGGTGCGATGGTCTCGCGGACCATCGGCGGAGTCTGGGCAGGCATTGCCACCGGATCGGCCGGCATGGCCGGCACGGCGGGCGGCGCCTGGAACAGCTTGCTCGCCGGGCGGAACTCATCGGCCGGCTGGATCGGCCGAGAATGTGCCATCTCGACGGCATGAGCCTCGGCCATACGGATCGCCTCGGCCACCGGGTCGGCGGCACGCGCCACCGGCATTTCCTGGACAGGAGCATGGGTCGGCTGGGAGGCCGGGCGGGCCTCGCCAAGCGGAGCAGCCGGCCGGGCTGCCGGCTTCATCGGCTGGCGCAGCTGGATCGGCGGGACGGCAGCATCGACCGCCGCCTTGTCGATGCCGGTCGCGACCACCGACACGCGGATGACGCCCTCGAGGGCTTCGTCGAAGGTAGCGCCGAGAATGATGTTGGCATCCTGGTCGACCTCTTCGCGGATACGGGTCGCGGCTTCGTCGACCTCGAACAGCGTGAGGTCGCGGCCGCCGGTAATCGAGATCAGCAGACCCTTGGCGCCCTTCATCGACGTCTCGTCGAGCAGCGGATTGGCGATGGCAGCCTCCGCCGCCGCCATCGCGCGCCCCTCGCCCGATGCCTCGCCGGTGCCCATCATGGCCTTGCCCATTTCGCGCATGACGGAACGGACGTCGGCGAAATCGAGGTTGATCAGGCCCTCCTTGACCATCAGATCGGTGATGCAGGCCACGCCGGAGTAGAGCACCTGGTCGGCCATCGCGAAGGCATCGGCGAAGGTGGTCTTGTCATTGGCAATGCGGAACAGGTTCTGATTCGGGATGACGATCAGCGTGTCCACGCACTTCTGCAGCTCTTCGATGCCGGCGTCCGCGGTACGCATGCGGCGCTGGCCCTCGAAGTGGAACGGCTTGGTCACGACACCGACGGTCAGGATACCCTTCTCGCGGGCGGCGCGTGCCACGACCGGAGCCGCACCGGTCCCTGTGCCGCCGCCCATGCCGGCGGTAACGAAGCACATGTGGGTGTTCGAAAGGTGATCGAGAATCTCGTCGATGCACTCCTCCGCCGCCGCGCGGCCGACCTCGGGCTGGGAACCCGCACCGAGGCCTTCCGTGACATGTGCACCGAGCTGGATGAGACGCTCGGCCTTCGACATGGTCAGGGCCTGGGCGTCCGTGTTGGCGACGACGAACTCGACGCCGCGAAGCCCCGCATTGATCATGTTGTTGACGGCATTGCCCCCGCCCCCGCCCACGCCGAACACCGTGATGCGCGGCTTGAGCTCGGTGATGTCCGGCTTGTGCAGATTGATCGTCATGATGCTCGTCCCTTTTTCCTTTCACGCCGCGTCGCCGCTGCGGCCGCCGACTTCCGGGGCGTTGCCGCCCGGACCGATACTAGAAACTGTCCCTCAGCCACTGTCCCATGCGCTGGAAACGGCCACCCGTCCCCGTCATGCGCAAGTTCGTTCCGCCCCTGGCCTCATTCGTCTCGAATGCCGCCATCTGCGGATAGATCAACAAGCCGACCGCGGCCGAGAAGGCCGGGCCCTTTGCCGCCTCTGGAAGGCCGGCCACGCCGAGCGGCCGCCCGATGCGCACATTGCGTCCGAGGATACGCCGCGCCGCTTCGGGGAGGCCGGTGAGTTGCGCGGCGCCGCCGGTCAGCACGACCCGCTTGCCGATCACGCTTCCGAGGCCCGAATGGGCGAGCCGGTCGCGCACGATCTCAAGCGTCTCTTCGGTACGCGCGCGGATGATGCGCGTCATGACCGATCGAGGCACCTGCAGCGGCACGTCGCTGTCCTCGCCGATCGGCTGGATCGAGACGACGTCGCGGTCGTCGGCACTGCCGGGCAGGGCCGAACCGTGCATGACCTTCAGCCGCTCCGCATCATCGAGGGTGGTCGAAAGGCCGCGCGCGAGATCCATGGTGACGTGGTTGCCGCCGAGCGGAATCGAATCGGCGAACACGAACTTGCCGTCGGCAAACAGCGACATCGTCGTCGTGCCGCCGCCCATGTCTATGCAGGCCGCACCCATCTCCAGTTCGTCGTCGACGAGGGAGGCAAGCCCCGAGGCGTAGGGCGTGGCGACCATGCGCTCGACCGACAGGTGGGCACGATTCACGCAAAGTTCGATGTTGCGCATCGGCGCGGCGTCGGCGGTGACGACGTGCATGTCGACGCCGAGCGTGTCGCCGACCATGCCACTCGGATCGCGCACGCCGCGCTCGCCGTCCAGCGAGAAGCCCGTGGCCAGCGAATGCACGACCTGCCGTTCGCTCTTCAGGGCCTGACGCGCGCCCGTCGCGAGCACCTTGGCAATGTCTTCGGCGTCGACCTGGTGGCCGCCGAGGTTGATCGTGGCGGTATAGGTCCCGCTCTTGATCCGGCCGGCCGTCAGGTTGACGATCAGCGAATCGACGGTCAAGCCGGCCATGCGCTCTGCCGAATCGACGGCGAGGCGGATCGCCTGCTCGGCGCGGTCGAGTTCCGCGACCACCCCCGATTTCACGCCACGCGATTTCTGATGGCCGATGCCGATGACTTGCGCTCGATGGGTGCGGCCGCGAAGCAACTGGCTGTCCGCATTGGGCCTCAGTTTCGCGATGATACAGCAAACCTTGCTCGAACCGACGTCGAGCACGGTGATGACGCCCGAACGGCGCGCCACCGGTTTGTGAGCGCTTCGGAGCCAGCTCATGTCCTCTTCTCCAAGCGCTTGCGCGCCCTGGCGCCTTCTTCGAGTGCGGCGGCTCGACGTTCGACGCCTTCGGGCGTGAGCTGGACGACGACGCGGTCGGTCAATCGCAGGTCGACGGACAGGATATCGCGCGAGAGCAGCGCGCTGTCGCGGTCCATCGACAGAAGGTCCACGATCGCCTCATCCTCGCCGCTTTCGGGCAGCTTGACGGTAATGCCGTTCTCCAGCCTGAGGTCCCAGCGGCGTTCGCCGACACGGATATAGCCCTTCACCCGGGAGTAAAGTTCGGGATAGCCCCTGACTTTCGTGATGAACGCGCTGGCTGCTTCGTTTGCGCCCGCGCCGATGACGAGAGGCAATGCTGCCTTCCGTCCGCCAACGAACGGCGCGATGGGCTTTCCCGATTCCTCGACGAGCAGCAGTTCGCTGCCGCGCTGCCAGATGGCAAAGGCCGTTCGCTCCGCGACTTCGACCTCGATCGTGTCGGGATAGACCTTGCGGACGGCGGCCGAACGAACCCAGGGAAGAGCCGTGACGCGTTTCCGCGCGGCTTCGGCGTCGAAGCCGATCAAAGAAGTCCACCCGTCGAGGGCGAGCGCGTCGAGGATATCGATCTCCGAAGTTTCGACGTGACCCGTTACTCGCACCTGCTCGACGGCGAAACCGCTTCGCGCGGTGAGCGCCTGGATGAGTGCGGGCATGTGGCCGCCGACCTGGGCGCCATAGAGCCCGGTCGCCGCGAGGAACGTCGCCGTCATGATCGAGGCGGAGAATCGCGGCGCAGCGACATCGCCGGCGGTCAGCCGGCCGAGCAGTCGCGCCGGCCGGCGCAACCAGCGCGGCAGCACGAACCCCTCGGACCACAGGGTGAGCACGGAAAGGGCGCGGCGAACTGCGCCGGGTTCCCGATCCCGCCCTGAACCTACCGAAGACACGAAGCGTCCTCCACCATCCAACTCAGCAGCTCACCGAACGAATGCCCCGCATGGGCAGCAATCTCGGGCACCAGCGACGTCGGTGTCATCCCCGGCTGGGTGTTGATTTCCAGCCAGACGACCTCGCCATTGGGGGAATGACGATCGTCGTAGCGGAAGTCCGACCGGGAAACGCCTCGACAGCCGATCGCTTGGTGAGCCTTCAGCGCCAGTGTCTGTATTTTTTGGTAAATATTCGGTGAAATTTTCGCCGGGCATTCGTGTTTTGAACCACCCGCGACATATTTCGAATCGTAGTCGTAGAAGGAGTGACCGACCGGGATGATCTCGGTGACGCCGAGCGCCACGTCGCCCATCACCGCGCAGGTCAGCTCGCGCCCGTGCACGTAGCGCTCGACCATGACCGTTTCGCCGTATCGCCATTCGGTGGAGCCGATTACCTGTGGCGGGTGCGACTGGTCTTCCTTGACGATGACCACCCCGAAACTGGAGCCCTCGTTGACCGGCTTGACCACGTAGGGCGGCTTCATCGGATGCTTCGAGCCGATCTTGAAGCGGTTGATCACCTTCGATTCTGCCACCGGGACACCGGCCGCGCGAGCGATCTTCTTGGCCTGCTCCTTGTTCATGGCGAGTGCGGAAGCGAGCACGCCGGAATGCGTGTAGGGAATGCCGAGATACTCGAGAATGCCCTGTATCGTGCCATCCTCGCCGAACGGCCCGTGAAGCGCGTTGAAGGCAACGTCGGGCTTCAGATCGGAAAGTACCGAAGAGACGTCGCGGCCGACATCGACGCGCGTCACGCGGTAGCCTTCCGCCTCGAGCGCGTCGGCACAGGCCTTGCCAGACGACAGCGAAACCGGCCGCTCGGACGAAAACCCTCCCATCAACACCGCCACGTGTTTTTTCGCCATGCGCCGACGGTCCCCTCTCGGTGCGTTTTCATCGCAGCGCCCCGAGATTGAGTCGGTTCTCGCGGGGGCGGTTGCACCTCCCGGCAGAAACGCGGCCTACGCGTCGGACGACTCAATCGGGGAACGCTTGCAGCCAAGGAATCAGAGAGCGGATTCGCTGACAAGTCCCGGAGATTCCGAGAGATTCATTTTCTTTCGCCTTCTTCGGCGAAAGCCGCCCCTGTCGCCGAAGCGCAACACCTCGGTTACCGGCGGCGGCGATCAGAGAAGCTGCCCGAGAAACTCCTGCACTTCGTGCCCGGGTTTGAAACGGCCGATGCGCTTGATCTCCCACTCCAGCCGTACACCGGAATTTTCCAGCACCCGTGCTCGAACCGTTTCGCCAAGATATTCAAGGTCGTAGCCGGTAGCGTTGCCGGTGTTTATCATGAAGTTGCAGTGCATCGGCGACATCTGCGCGCCGCCGATCATCAGGCCGCGGCAACCCGCCTTGTCGATTTCCTTCCACGCCGACGTGCCAGGAGGGTTCTTGAATGTCGAGCCGCCGGTCTTTTCCCGGATCGGCTGCACGGTCTCTCGGTGCTGCTGTACCTCGTCCATCAGGCGACGAATCGTCTCCCGGTCTTCCGGGTAGCCTTCGAGGATCGCGGACGTGAAGATCAGGTCGGCCGGTGCCGAGGAATGCCGGTAGGAATAGCCCATATCGGCGTTCGAAAGCAGGTGCGTATTTCCCTTTCGGTCAAGCGCGCGCACCTCGACGACCCGCTCGCGCGTCTCGACACCGTTGGCGCCGGCGTTCATCCTGAGCGCGCCGCCGATGGCGCCCGGTATGCCGTGATAGAAATGGAAACCGCCGATGCCGGCTTCCAGCGCAAGCGCCGCGACGCGCTTGTCGGGGGTTGCCGCGCCGGCGCGGATCCTTGTCGGGCCGATCACTTCGGCCTCGCCGAAACCTTTTGCCGAGAGACGGACGACGAAGCCTGGAATGCCGCCTTCGCGGACGAGCAGGTTGGATCCGACACCGACGACCATCACCGGAACGTCCTCCGGCACTGCCTTCAGGAAGGTCGCCAGGTCGTCCTCGTCGGCCGGCTGAAACAGCGCCTCGGCCTGCCCGCCGGCGCGGAACCAGGTGATCTTCTCCATCTCGGCGTTCGCCGTGATCTTGCCGCGCACGCCCGCCAGACTTTCGGACAGCCGACCGATGAGGAGTTCGCCGCGCATCACGGGGCTGCCCCGGCGAGTTCCTTCGGCAGTGCATAGGCCCACTGCGTGATGTTGCCGGCCCCGAGGAAGACGACGAAGTCGCCGGGCCTGGCAAGGCTTCTGACCAGAGGCGCGATCGCTGCCGGCCCCTCGATGTAGCGGGCGTCGCGATGCCCTCCGGAGCGGATACGCTGCACCAATGCCTCGGAAGTGACGCCTTCGATCGGTTCCTCGCCCGCGGGGTAGACCGGGGCGATTGCGACCGTGTCGGCATCATTGAAGCAAGCGGCAAAATCGCCGAACAGGTCGTGCAGGCGGGTAAAGCGGTGCGGCTGGGCGATGGCGATAACGCGCCCCTTGGTCGAATCGCGTGCGGCCTTCAATACGGCCTTGATCTCGACCGGATGGTGTCCGTAGTCGTCGAACACCTCGACGCCGTTCCACGAGCCGGTATGCGTGAAACGTCGCTTGACGCCGCCGAATGCGGCCAGCCCCTTGCGGATCGCATCGCCGGAGATACCGAGTTCGTGTGCTACCGCGATCGCAGCCGTGGCGTTCGACACGTTGTGTCGCCCGGGCATCGGCAGGCGCAGGTCGCGGACGTCGGTTTCCCGCCCGGTCTTGCGGTTCCTGATGACGACGTCGAACTGCGACGTCGCTCCGTCGAAGCGATGGTTCTCGAATCGCACGTCAGCCTGGGCGTTCTCGCCATAGGTGATGACGCGGCGATCCTCGATGCGTGAGACCAGCGAGTGCACTTCCGGGTGGTCGGTGCACATCACGCCGAAACCGTAGAAAGGAACGTTCTCGACGAATTGGCGGAACGCCTCACGCACCTTGTCGAAGCTGCCGTAATGGTCGAGGTGCTCGGGATCGATATTGGTGACGACCGCGATGTCGGCCGGCAGCTTGAGGAAGGTACCGTCGCTCTCGTCGGCCTCGACCACCATCCACTCGCCCGCTCCCATGCGCGCATTTGTGCCGTAGGCGTTGATGATGCCGCCGTTCACAACTGTCGGGTCGAGGCCACCGGCATCCAGGAGCGTGGCCACCATCGACGTGGTCGTCGTTTTCCCGTGCGTACCGCCTATGGCGATGGCGTTGCGGAAGCGCATCAATTCGGCAAGCATCTCGGCACGGCGGACGATGGGAAGCAGCTTCTCGCGCGCCGCCACCAACTCCGGATTGTTCTTCTTGATTGCGGTCGAGACGACGACCACCTCGGCGTCGCCAAGGTTCTCCGCCTTGTGGCCGACGAAGCAGGCGATCCCCCTGTCACGCAGGCGCTGGACGTTGGCGCTGTCGGCCTGGTCGGAGCCCTGTACGCGGTACCCGAGATTGTGCAGCACCTCGGCGATGCCGCTCATGCCGATGCCGCCAATGCCGATGAAATGGACCAGGCCGATCGTCTGCGGCATCTTCATGCGCGCGCTCCTCCCCAGAACTGGGCAACGGTTTGGCCGGAGGCAATAGCTTCTGTCAGGTCGGCGAGCAACCGCGTCGCGTCCGGACGTCCGGCCGAGCGCGCCGCCTCCGCCATGGCGACGAGCCGTTGAGGGTCGCGCATCAGCCCACCGATCAGCGTCGCTAACCGCTCGGTCGAAAGCGTCGACTGGACATGCACTTCGGCGCCACCGGCCGCGGCGAGCGTCGCGGCGTTGGCCGCCTGGTCGTGGTCGAGCGCATGGGGATAGGGCACCAGCAGGGCCGGCCGGCCGACGACGCCGATTTCCGAGACCGTCGAGGCCCCGGAGCGGGAAATCACCAGGTGCGCCGCGGCAAGGCGAGCCGGCATGTCGTCGAAGAACGGAGAGATCTCGGCCTCGACTCCCATTGCGGCATAGGCCTTGCGCACGGCCGCCTCGTCCTCGCGACGCGCCTGCTGCGTGACCTTCAGGCGACGGCGGTCCGCCTCCGGCAGCGCCGCGATCGCTGGTGGGACCGCTTCTGAGAAGAATTGCGCACCCTGGCTGCCACCAAACACGAGCAGGCGGAATTCGCCGTCCTTCGTCGGCTCGGCGTAAGGCGTCCGCGCCGCCTCGAGGATGGCGGGCCGAACAGGGTTGCCGGTTACTACCGTCTTCGCCGCAAGCGCGCCCTCGACGACGAGAAACCCGCCGGCGATGGCGGTGACGCGGGCGGCCAACGCCCGGTTGGCGCGGCCCATCACGGCGTTCTGCTCGTGCACCATCGTCGGCAGGCCGCGGCGCGTCGCCGCGTAGAGCGGCGGCAGCGTCGGATAGCCGCCGAAGCCCACAACCGCAGCTGGTTTGATCCGGCGAAACAGTGCCGAGGACTCGCGCACGCCGCCCCAGATGTTCCAGAAAGCCCTTGCCAGCGCCACGGGGTTCTTCGAGCCGATCGTCGCCGAACGCACCGCATGAATATGGTCGGCGGGGAACGAACCTGCGTAGCGGCCGGCACGCTCGTCGGTCACCAGGTGGACCGACCAGCCGCGCGCTTTCAGTTCGTGCGCCAGCGCTTCGGCGGGAAAAAGGTGCCCGCCGGTCCCGCCTGCTGCCAGGAGGATCGCACCCTTAGCCATCTATTCCGCCGGCGCTTCCCGCGGCGTGCGGGGGGCGAAGGTGAATTGCTGGCGCTTTTCCGGCCGCTTGCGGGTGAGCGCCAGCACCATGCCCATCGCGATCGCGATCGCGATCAGCGACGAGCCGCCGTAGGAAATGAACGGCAGCGTCATGCCCTTGGCGGGCATCATCTGCAGGTTGACGCCCATGTTGATGATCGATTGCAGGCCGAAATTGACGACCAGTCCCGCGACCGCGAAGCGAGTGAAGTCATCATGCTCCTTCAGCGCCGTTGCCAGGCCGCGCAGGACGACGAAGGCGAACAGGCCGAGAATGACGAAGAGCAGCACGATGCCGAACTCCTCGCCGGCGACGGCGAAGACGAAGTCGGCATGGCTGTCGGGGATGATGCGCTTCACGGTGCCCTCGCCCGGCCCGACGCCGAACCAGCCGCCATTGATGACCGCCTCGCGTCCCATGTCCACCTGGAAGGTGTCGCCCTCCCCGGTGAGGAAGCGGTCGATGCGGCCGGCAACGTGCGGGAATATCGAATAGGCGGCCACGGCGCCCGCAGCACCCAGGATCCCCAGCGCCATGATCCAGATCCACGGCATTCCGGCCATGAAGAACATCGCTCCCCAGGTCCCGAGCACGAGGATGGTCTGACCGAGGTCGGGCTGCGCAACGAGTAGCGCTAGCACCAGCCCGAGAAGGATGATCGCGAACAGGTTGCCCGGAATGTCCGGCTGCCGGCGATGCTCGGCGAACAGCCAGGCGCAGATGATGACGAAAGCCGGCTTGAGGAATTCGGATGGCTGGATCGATACGCCGGCGAGCGATACCCAGCGCCGCGCCCCTTTCACTTCGACACCGACGAACAGTACCGCCACCATCAGCAGGAGCGAGATCGCCAGCATTGCGACCGACAGGCGGCGGACCTGCCGCGCATCCAGGAAGGAGACCGAAAGCAGCGCAGCAAGCGCCGGGACCATGAAGACGATCTGTCGCGTCGCGAAATGGAACGAGCCGAGGCCGATGCGCTCGGCGACGGCCGGGCTCGCGGCGAAGGAAAGAATGATGCCGAGCCCCATCAGTGAAAGGAACGCCGCGAGGAACCAGCGATCGATCGTCCACCACCACGTTGCGACGGGGCTGCGGTCTAGGCGGCTGGTCATCGGCGGTCTCCGCGAATCGGCTCCATGCCCGGAATAGCAGCGACAGCTTGCCTGAAGGCTTCGCCGCGGACCTCGAAGTTGCGGAACTGATCGAAGCTGGCGCAGGCTGGCGAAAGGAGCACCACGGCCTCCGCCCCGTCCTCGGAGGCGTCCTGGGCAGCGTGTTCGACGGCGGCCGCCAGCGTGCCGGAAATCTCGAACGGTACCGCTTCGCCGAGCGTTGCGGCAAAGGCAGGTGCCGCCTCGCCGATCAGGTAGGCCTTGGCGATTCGCGGGAAGAAGGAACGAAGTGGCTCGATGCCGCCCTCCTTCGGCAGGCCGCCCGCGATCCAGTAGATACGCGGGAAGGAGGACAGTGCCGGTGCCGCGGCGTCGGCGTTGGTCGCTTTGGAATCGTTGACAAAGAGTATCCGGCCCTTCCGCCCCACCTGCTCCATGCGGTGCGCGAGCCCTGGAAAGCTCTCGAGGCCGGCCTGGATCTCGCCGAGGTCCAGGCCGACCTTCAGGCAGGCGGCGACGGCGGCGAGTGCGTTCTGCGCATTGTGCTGGCCGCGCAGCGAGCCGATGCCCTCGAGGAAACCGATGCGCTCGTAGCGTCCGTCCCTGGCTTCCATCAGGTCGGTGCCGTCGGCAAACAGCCCGTCGGTGAGCGGCAGGCGCTTGGAGATACGCACGACCTCCTTGCCGGCGCGTTCGAGCCGGTCGGCGATCTGCGCGCAGTAGCTGTCGTCGACGCCGACGATCGCCACGTCACTGCCTGCAACGAGGCGTTCCTTGATCGCGGCGTAGTGCTGCATCGTTCCGTGACGGTCCAGGTGATCGGGGGTCAGGTTGAGGAGGATGCCTGCCGTCGGATTGATCGACGGCGACAGGTCGATCTGGTAGGATGAACACTCGACGACGTAGAAGCGGTCGTCGCGCAGCGGATCGAGCGTCATCACGGCGCGCCCGATATTGCCACCCATCTGGGTGTCGCGCCCCGCCGAGGCGAGGATGTGCGCCGTGAGCGCAGTTGTCGTCGACTTGCCGTTTGTGCCGGTGATCGCAATGAAGGGGGCCTTCGGCGCATGTGCGGCTCGCTCGCGCGCGAAGAGTTCGATGTCGCCGATGATCTCCACGCCGGCAGCACGCGCGAGATCGACACTCCAGTGCGGTTTGGGATGGGTCAGCGGCACGCCGGGTGAAAGCACGAAGGCAGAATAGCTCGCCCAATCGGCAGCACGCAGATCACCCGTCGCGATACCGGCGGCGTTTGCCTTCGCCACGCTTTCGGGATTGTCGTCCCAGGCAAGCACGCTCGCGCCGCCTGCGATGAGCGCCTGCGCCGTCGCCATCCCCGAGCCGCCGAGCCCGAACAGTGCGACCCTCTTTCCGTCAAACTCCCGCGCCGGGATCATTGCCGTCTCAGCGCAGCTTGAGCGTCGACAGACCGACCAGGGCCAGCATGACCGCAACGATCCAGAAACGGATCACGACCTGGCTCTCGGTCCAGCCGAGCTTCTCGAAATGGTGATGGATCGGCGCCATGAGGAATACGCGCTTGCCGGTGATCTTGAAGTAGCCGACCTGGATGATCACCGACAGCGCTTCGACGACGAAGAGGCCGCCGATGATCGCCATGACGATCTCGTGCTTCGTTGCCACCGCGATGGTGCCGATCAGGCCGCCCATCGCCAGTGAGCCGGTGTCGCCCATGAAGATGGCGGCCGGTGGCGCGTTGAACCAAAGAAAACCGAGGCCAGCGCCGATGACGGCACCGAGCACGACGGCGAGTTCTCCGGTGCCGGGGACGAAGTGGATCTGCAGGTATTCGGCGAATACGGCATTGCCCGACAGGTAGGCGATGATGCCGAACGACGCTGCGGCGATCATGATCGGCACAATGGCAAGTCCGTCGAGGCCGTCGGTGAGGTTGACGGCGTTTCCAGCGCCGACCACGACGAAGGCGGCGAACGGCACGAAGAACCAGCCGAGATTGATGATCAAGTCTTTGATGAAGGGAAAAGTCAGGGACGACGAGAACGGCTCCTGCCCAGCGTCCATGATCACCCATGCGGCGATGCCGGCGATCACGAACTCGATGGCGAGCCTCGCCTTGCCGGAGAAGCCCTTGTGCGTCTGCTTTGTGACCTTGAGGTAGTCGTCGTAGAAGCCGATCGCGCCGAAGCCGAGCGTGACCAGCAGTACAACCCACACGTAGACGCTGGAGAGGTTGGTCCACAGCAGCGACGAACCGATGATGCCCGACAGGATCATCAGCCCGCCCATCGTCGGCGTGCCGGCTTTCTTGAAGTGTGTCTGCGGGCCGTCGGCGCGGATCGGCTGCCCTTTGCCCTGCCTGATCCGCAGTGAGGAAATCACGGAGGGACCGAAGATGAAGACGATCAGGGCCGACGTGATCAACGCCCCGCCTGTCCGGAACGTGATGTAGCGGAAGATGTTGAAGACCGAGACCTGGTCGGAAAAGGCGACGAGCAGCGTCAGCATGCGTCCTGGTTCCCTCTATGGCTTCATGCTGGCTTCTGCTGCCCGGCCTGGGCCGGGTATTGGGCGATGAGGGCGTCGACCAGCCTGGAGAAGCCGATGCCCTTCGACGACTTGATCATGACCGCATCGCCCGGACGAACGGCATCCAGCAGTACCGCCTTTAGCGACTCCGCGTCGGCGCGGTATTCGGCGGCAAGTCCTTTGGGCAGCGCGTCGGCCAACGCCTTCATCTCCGTTCCCGCGAGCAGGACCAGATCGGCCCCGCTTTTCTTGACTGGCTCGGCGAGCGCGGCGTGCAGTTCGGCCGAATGGCTGCCGAGTTCCAGCATGTCGCCGAGTACGGCAATCCTCCGGCCGCCCGCTTCGACCGGTGTCGTGGCGAGCAGCGCCATGGCGGCCTGCATTGAGGCCGGATTGGCGTTGTAGCTTTCGTCAATGAGGGTGAAGGCACCGCCGGGCAGCGCCAGGCGGTAGCGGCGTCCGCGTCCCTGCTCCGCCTCGATGCCGCCGAGCGCTTCCGCGACCTTGCCGATGTCCGCGCCGACCAGGCTTGCCGCACCGAGCACGGCGAGCGCGTTCTGCACGACGTGGCGGCCCGGCGCACCGATCCGCGCCGCGACCTCGGTATCGCCGATCCTGGCCCGGATCGTCGAGGAATCGGCGGCGAGTGTGCAGTCGAGCAGGCGGAAGTCGGCGCGCGCGTCCTCGCCGAAGCCGAGGATACGCGTTACGCGTTGCGCCTTTGCCAGTTTGGCGAGGAGCCCGTAGCGCTGGTCGTCGCGATTGAGCAGCGCCGCGCCACCGGGCTCCAGCCCCTCGAAGATCTCCGCCTTGGCGCGGGCGATATCGTCGAGATTGCGGAAATGGCCGAGATGGGCGGCCGCGATCAATGTGACGATGGTCACGTGTGGCCGTACCATCTTCACCAGCGAACGGATCTCGCCGGGATGGTTCATGCCGATCTCGAAGATGCCGAAGTCGCAGTCTTGCGGCAGGCGGGCGAGCGTTAGTGGCACGCCCCAGTGGTTGTTGAACGACTTGTCGGAGGCATGCACCGTGCCGACCGCCGAAAGGACGTGCCGCAGCGCTTCCTTGGTGCTGGTCTTGCCGGCCGAGCCGGTCACCGCGACGATCTTCGCGCGGCTGCGCTCGCGTGCCGCGCGCCCGGCCTTCTCCAGCGCGACGAGAACGTCGGGCACGACGATGAGCGGGGCCGTCAGGCGGCCGAGCGCCGGAAGCTTGCTCTCGGCCACCACGAGCACGCCGGCGCCCGCCTTGACCGCGGCAGTGGCGAAGTCGTGGCCGTCCATGCTCTCGCCCTTGATGGCGAAAAAGGCGTCGCCCGGCCGAAGAGTGCGGCTATCGATCGAGATGCCGCCGATGCCCGCGGGAGGAAGCTGACCGTGCGGTCGCCCTCCCGTCGCCTCGACCAGCGCGTCGGCTGTCCAGAGCACGTTCATGCCGACGCCCCGGCGAGTGCGGCGCGCACTTCCTCGTGGTCGGAAAAGTGAACCGTCTCGGTGCCGAACGTCTGGCCGACCTCGTGACCCTTGCCGGCCACGATCAGCGTGTCGCCGGCATGCAACAGCGAAATGCCCTTGCGGATCGCCTCGCGCCGGTCGCCGATCTCGATCGCCCCCGGCGCGGCGGCGAGGATCGCGGCGCGGATCTCGGCCGGCACTTCCGAACGAGGATTGTCGTCGGTGACGATGACGACATCGGCCAACCGGGTCGCGATCTCGCCCATGATCGGCCGCTTGCCGCGGTCACGGTCGCCACCGCAGCCGAACACGACGATCACGCGGCCGGTGGTGAACGGCCTGACCGAAGCGAGCACATTCTCCAGCGCATCCGGCTTGTGGGCATAGTCGACATAGACCGGCGCGCCGTGGACCGTCGTGCCGACGAGCTCGAGTCTCCCCGGCGCTCCCCTCAGTCTCTCCAGCGCGGCGAATGCCTTGTCCGTCGGCGTTCCGGTGGAAATGGCGAGGCCGGCGGCGACGAGAGCGTTGGCGATCTGGAAATCGCCGGCGAGCGGCAGATCGATTTCATGGAGGGCACCGCCGACCGCGACCTCGGCGCGCTGCCGGTGTCGCTCGTGCTCGACCCGCTTCAGCGTCAGGAAATCGCCGTGGCGGCCGACGGTCAGCACCATCAGGCCGGCTGCCTTCGCATGCGCGGCCGTCGCCGCGCTCCACGGATCGTCGGAAAAGATCACCGCCGGCGCGCCCTTGGGCAGAAGCTGGTCGAACAGGCGCAGTTTCGCGGCGAAGTATTCGTCGACTGTCGGATGGTAGTCCATATGGTCGCGGCCGAGATTGGTGAAGGCCCCGGCGGAAAGGCGGACTCCGTCGAGGCGGCGCTGGTCGAGGCCGTGACTCGACGCCTCCATCGCCGCATGGGTCACGCCGGACCGGACGAGCTCGTCGAGGAGTCGGTGCAGGCCGACCGGATCCGGCGTCGTCAGAGAGCCGTATTCGTTGCGGCCTGGCGCCACCACGCCGGTCGTACCGATGCTCGCCGCTGCCAGGCCCTCATGTTCCCAGATCTGCCGGACGAAGGCGGCGACCGAGGTCTTTCCGCTTGTGCCGGTGACGGCGACCATGACGTCCGGCTGGCGCGGGAAGAACCGGGCCGCGCAAAGTGCAAGCGCCCGCCGCGGATCGTCGACTTCGATCAACGGGATCGTCAAGGGCGCGGTGACGGCACCACGGGCAGAGACGACGGCAGCCGCGCCGCGCCGCTCGGCTTCCGCCGCATAAGCAGCACCATCGGCCTTCGTTCCCGGTACGGCAACGAATAACGTGCCGGGCTTCACCTCGCGGGAATCCGACGAGACACCGGTGATGACGACGTGGCCTGCGCTGGCGACGTCGGCGAGCAGGATGCCGACAAGATCCTTCAGTTCCATGGAAATCCAGTCACAGACAACGCACGTCTTCGCCGCAAGCCGGCAGAATCACTCAGTACGAAACGAGCAACGGCTTACCTTCATGGCCGAATTCGGGCTTGACGCCAAGCAGCGGCGCCGCGCGGCGGATGATGTTGGCGACCGTCGGCGCCGCATTGAGGCCGGACGTCGCGCCCATACCCGGTTTTTCCGGCTTCGGTTCGTCGATGATGGTCAGCACCACGTATTGCGGATCGTCCATCGGGAACGCCGCGAGGAAGGCGTTAAAGCGCTTGTCGGAGGAATAGCGCCCGTTGACCACCTTCTCGGCCGTGCCGGTCTTGCCGCCGACCCGGTAGCCGGGGACTTCCGCCCTCTTGCCGGATCCCTTTTCGGCATTGAGGCGATAGAGGTAGCGCATGTCCTCGCTGGTCTTCGGCTTGAGCACCTGCGTAGCGAGCGCTGCGGCTTCTTCTTCCGTGCGTGGCAGGAAGGTCGGAGGTATCAGCCTGCCGCCGTTCATCAGCGCCGCCGCACCGACTGCCGTCTGCAGCGGGGTCGTCGACATCCCGTGGCCGAAGGCGATGGTGATGGAATGCACCTTCTTCCAGACCTTCGGCTCGGTCGGCCGCGCCACCTCCGGAAGTTCTGTCCGCAGGCGGTCGAGAAGACCCAGGCGCTTCAGGAATTCGCGATGGCCTTCGATACCCACAACGTCGGCCTCGCGCGCCGAGCCGATGTTCGAGGAGTAGATGAACACTTCCGGCACGGAAAGCACCCTGCCCTTGCCATGGAAGTCGCGGATCGTCTGGCGGCCGATGGTTATCGGGCGAGTCGCATCGAATGTGCTCGCCATCGTCACCTTGCCCGAATCCAGCGCCATTGCGGTGGTGAAGCTCTTGATCGTCGAGCCCATCTCGAAGACACCGGCCGACATGCGATTGAGGCGGTCCTTGTCGAGCGCGTTGACGGGATTGTTCGGGTCGAAGTCGGGCAATGAAGCCATGGCCATCACCTCGCCCGTCTTCACGTTGAGAATGACAGCGCCGGCCGCGATCGCGTTATATCTCTCCATCGACCGCTCTAGTTCGTCGTGGACGATATGCTGCACGCGGATGTCGATCGACAGCCTGACCGGTTTCAGGTCTTCGGCGACGGCGAGACCCGATGCCTGCAGGTCCGCGAGGCCCTGATCGTCGATATATTTCTCCAGGCCAGCGATACCCTGGTTGTCGATGTTGGTCAGACCGACGATATGGGACGCCGTTGCGCCACCGGGATAGAAGCGGCGCTTCTCGGTGCGGAAGCCAATGCCGGGAAGGCCGAGCTGCATGATCGCGCCCTGCTGGCGCGGGGTGAGCTGCCGTTTCAGCCAGACGAAGCCCGCTCCGCTCTTGAGCTTGTGGTAGGTCTGCTCGGCATCGAGATCGGGCAGCACCGTCGACAGCTTCTCGATCACCTCGTCGGCATCGACGATGCGGCGCGGCTCGGCGAACAGCGACGCCGTCTTGATGTCGGTCGCGAGCACCTCGCCATTGCGGTCGACGATGTCCGGGCGCGAAGCGGTGACACGAGAGGCGGGTCCGCCGGACGATTCCGGGTCCTGCAGCCCGAGATAGACG
>DUSC01000085.1 GCA_012842935.1 Hyphomicrobiales bacterium
GAGCAGGTGTTGGGCACGGGCCCGTCGGTGAAGCTGATCCGGCCGACGAGGCTGGTCATCTTGGTCTGGCGGATCGCCTCAATCATCGCGCCGGGATCGAACGGATTCGCGCAGCGCTTCAGCACATCCACCGCGACCTCCGCCAGGGCGTGCTTGTAGCCCATCGGCTGCACCCAGGGTACGCCGGCCTTGGCGACGTAGCCCTCGGCTATCTGGCGCGACGTTTCGCCGGTCAAAGTCGACGGGAACGGATACTGCGGGGCCCACCAGACCTCGGTCGACAGGCCGTGCCCCTGCGGGCCCAGCGCCACGACTGCGTTGTGGAACAACAGCGCCTTGGCGATGGTCGCCGCCTTCGGACGAAAGTTCTGCTGCACGGACTGCATCCAGAACGTCGTCCAGTCAGGCGGCAGGAACACGCCGGTGAGGATGTCGACGCCTGCGTCGCGCATCTGCGCGATCTGCGCCGTGTAGTCATCGGCGAGCGGCTGGAACAGCCCGCCGTTGACTACCTCGAACCCGGCCCGACCGACCATCGCGGCGAAGCCCGTCTCCGGGTTCGACATCGCCACACCGTCGGAATCGTTCGACATCAGCACGCCGACTCGGCGATTGGTGTCGAGCTGGTTCCACAGCGAAGCGTAGCAGTCCACGATCTGCTGGCCGCCCCAGAAGAAATGGTAGGTCCAGTCGAAGCCTTTCGCCGGATCGCCGCCGCGAGCAAAGAAGAAGGCATCCCAGGGCGTGTCCGTCGAGAGGCTAGGCACCTCGTTCAGCTCGCACTGGTCGGCGACCGGCAGAACGGTATCTGCGGTCGAAGACGAGAGCATGAGGTGCACCTCGTCCTTGAGGATCAGTTCGCTGGCAACCTCGGCGGCGCGGTTTGGATTGGACTGCGAGTCCTTTCGGATGATCCGCACGGGGTGCAGCGTGCCGTTGATTTCGATTCCCGGACCGATTGCCGCCTCGACGCCGGCCAGGATGTAGTCGTCGGCGGAGCCGAACGCGGCGACCGGGCCGGTCGTCGGGCTGACCCAGCCGATCCGGATCTCGTCGCCCTGCGCCCAGGCGCGGCGAGGCATTATTGCCGGAGCGGCAAGCGCCGCAGCACCCGCACCCAGTACCTGCCGGCGCGTCCAGATCGAACTGGAATATCGCTTCATTTCAAAGCCCTCCCATTTGACGGGGCCGACCACGCACCCCTCGGCTGCGAACCTCCCCGCTCGCCATGCCATTGGTGCCACATTATAAAATATTGCGCAACACATAATATTTTATTGTGCTCAACATTCATTGTGTGCTGTAGTCGTGTCCGGGGAGGACTGACATGATCGAAACGTCGCCCGCGACGGCCTTGCATGCGATCGGCCTGAACAAGTCGTACGGCGCGTTGGCGGCGACGCGAGACGTCTCCTTGTCCGTGCCTGCCGGTAGCGCGCTCGGGATCATCGGGCCGAACGGTGCGGGAAAGACGACGCTGTTCAACCTGATCACCGGCGCGGTTCGCGCCGATTCCGGCGAGATCACCCTATTCGGCGAAGACATTGCCCGCTTCGACGCTAGACGACGATGCCTCGCCGGGATCGCGCGCAGCTTCCAGGTGCCTCAGCCCTTTACCGGGCTCACCACCTACGAGAATGCGCTGATCGCCGCCGCGTTCGGCCGGGCGCTGAGCGAGAAGGCGGCGCGTCCGCACGCGCGTGAGGCGCTGGAGCGCGTGGGTCTGGCGCGCAAGGCCGACATGCCGGCGGGCAACCTGACGCTGCTCGACCGCAAACGGCTGGAGCTGGCGCGCGCGCTCGCCACCGGTCCGCGCCTGCTGCTCCTCGACGAGATCGCTGGCGGCATGACCGAAGCCGAATGCTCGGAACTGGTCGAGCTGGTGCGCGAAATCCGCGATGCCGGAGTGACGATCGTCTGGATCGAACATGTCCTCCACGCGTTGCTGAAGGTTGTTGACCGAATTCTCGTCCTCGATTTTGGCAAGGTCATCGCCGAGGGGCCGCCCGAGACCATCCTCCGCGACCCGCACGTCACCAGCATCTACCTCGGACCCGAGGAGATTCAGGCATGAGCACCCCCATCCTCTCCGTGCGCGGCCTGAACGCCGGATACGGCGACTTCCAGGCGCTTTTCGGGATCGACCTCGACCTGCCCGAAGGCGGGCTTCTCGGCCTCGTCGGCGCGAACGGGGCGGGAAAGTCGACCCTGTTCAAGGCGATCCTGGGGCTTCTGCCACGCGGCAGAGACATGGTGACGTTCCGCGGCCAGCCTATCGGCCACCTGCGCACCGAAGCGATGCTGCGGCTCGGCATAGCGCTCGTGCCCGAGGGACGCCGCCTTTTCCGCTCGCTCAGCGTCGAGGAGAACTTGAAGCTTGCCGCCGAAAGCGGGCGCCGCGGCGAATGGACCGTGACGCGGGTGTTCGACCTGTTCCCCGCGCTGCGCGAAAAGCGCCACGCCGCCTCCACCGCATTGTCGGGTGGTCAGCAGCAGATGGTCGCCATTGGCCGCGCCTTGGTCTCCAATCCTTCTGTCATCCTCTTCGACGAGATCTCGCTGGGGCTGGCACCGATCATCGTCAACGACGTCTACGCGGCCATGCCGGCGATTCTGGGCAGCGGCATCTCGGCAATCGTGGTGGAGCAGGACGTCGAACGCATCCGCCGCATGGCCGACCGGCTGGTATGCCTGAACGAGGGTCGCGTCGTGCTGTCGGGGCCGACGGGCGACTTCACCAAGGCGCAGATCACCCACGCCTACTTCGGAGAGTGACCCCATGGCCTATGTCGACGCGATCACGCAGGGCATCCTTCTGGGCGGGCTCTATGCGCTGTTCGCTGCCGGATTGAGCCTCATCTTCGGCGTGATGCGCCTGGTGAACATCGCGCACGGCGATTTCATCGTGCTGGGAGCCTACATTGCCCTGGTGACCGTTCAGACGACCGGGCTTCATCCGTTCCTGTCGCTGATCGTGGTGGTGCCGCTGATGGCGGGACTGGGCTACGCTATCCAGCGATGGCTGCTGAACCGCACGCTGGGACCGAACCTGCTGCCGCCGATCCTGGTCACCTTCGGGCTCGCGGTAGTCATCGAGAACTCCCTGCTGATGCTCTTTTCGACGGACAACCGGCGCCTCGCCGTTGGCGCGATCGAGACCGCGAGCCTGTCGCTCGGCCCGATCTCGGTGGGCTGGCTGCCGGTGTCGACGTTCCTGGTCGCCGTGGCTCTGATCGCCGGACTGGAGTTGCTGTTCTACCGCACGGCCATGGGCCGCGCCTTCCGCGCCACGTCCGACGATTCGGAGATCGCCCGCGCCATGGGCGTGAATACCCGCCACGTGCATTCGATCGCCATGGCAATCAGCTTCTCCGTGATCGCGATCGCCGGGGTGTTGCTGGCGGCGCGTTCGAACTTCGACCCGTTCAGCGGTCCTGCGCGGCTGATCTTCGGCTTCGAGGCAGTCATCATCGGTGGCCTCGGCAGCCTGTGGGGCACGCTCGCCGGGGGGATTGTGCTCGGCGTCGCGCAGGCGCTCGGCGCGCAGATCTCTCCGCAGATGCAGTTCCTCGCCGGCCACCTCGTCTTTTTCCTGATCCTCGCCGTGCGCCCGCGCGGCCTGTTCCCGCGGATGGACTGATCCATGTCGAACACTACGCTTCGTGTCGTGCTGGGCTTGACCGTCGCAGCGCTGATCCTCGCCACGGCGCCATTGTGGGCCGGGCGCGCCGACCTGCGGTTGATCGGCGAGATGATGTCCTATCTCGCGCTCGCCGTGTTGTGGAACCTCCTCGCCGGCTATGCAGGGCTCATGTCGGTCGGCCAGCACGCTTTCGTCGGGCTCGGCGGCTACGTCCTCGTCATCGGCACGGTGTCGATGGGACTGCCGCCGCTGGCGACGCTGCCGATCGCCTTCGTCGTCGCCGGGCTGGCCGCCGCCGCCTTCGCCCTGCTGCTTTTCCGCCTTGTCGGGGCGTATTTCGCCATCGGCACCTGGGTCGCGGCCGAAAGTGTCGCGCTGGTCTTCGCAGGAGTGCCCGCCTGGGGCGGCGGCGCCGGCATTTCGCTGCCCGCCGACGTCGTCCGCTCGATTGCCGAGACGCGCGAGATGCGTGAATTCGTCGTCTACTGGCTGCTCTGCGGACTGGGCATCGGCACGCTCTCCGCGGCCTACACGCTGATCCGCTCGAAGCCGGGACTGGCCCTGATGGCGCTTCGGGACAACCCGACGGCTGCGGTGTCGGTTGGCGTGAACATCAGCCGCATCCGCTTCTGGACCTATGTCATGGTCGCCGCGCTGACCAGCGTGGTCGGCGCCATCATCTTCCTGCAAAAACTGCGCGTCTCGCCGCAGGCGGCCTTCTCCCTGCAGGATTGGACGGTCGCCGTCATCTTCATCGTGGTGATCGGCGGTATCGGCCGCCTGGAAGGCGCGATCGTCGGGACCGCGGTCTATTTCCTGCTGCGCGAAACCCTGAGCGGCTACGGGGTGTTTTACCTGATCGTGCTGGGCGTGGTCGCGATCCTCGTGGTGTCGTTTTCCGGCCGAGGCATCTGGGGTCTCGTCGAGCGGCACCTGGGCTGGTCGCTCCTGCCAACCGGACGCAGGATGTCGGCCTGATCCGCGCGGCGGCCTCGTCATCGTCCGGCCTCGCCCGTTGACGGCGTTCGTGCTTCCGCTCGATACCCGCGGTGAGCCGGCCGACCGTTTCGTATGTTTCAGGGTACCGGCGGCAAACGTGACGGACCCCCGACGCCGGAAAGCCGTTGCCCTCAGCGCGAGCCGGTTTCGAACCGCCGCAGCCGCAAGGCGTTGGCAAGCACGAAGACGCTCGACATCGACATCGCGCCGGCCGCCAGCATGGGCGAGAGCAGCGTGCCCCAGAGCGGGTAGAGGGCGCCGGCGGCGACCGGGATCAGCGCCACGTTGTAGGCGAAGGCCCAGAACAGGTTCTGCCTGATGTTGGCGATCGTCGCCTTGGACAGTGCGATCGCGCGTGTGACCGCACCGAGGTCACCGGACATCAGGACCACGTCGGCGCTTTCGATGGCGATGTCGGTGCCCGTGCCGATGGCCACGCCGACATCGGCCTCGGACAGTGCCGGTGCATCGTTGATGCCGTCACCGACGAAGGCGACCGCCCTGCCCGAGCCGCGTAGCCGCCGGACCGCCCTCACCTTCTCGTCGGGCATGACTTCGGCCACCACCTCGTCGATGTCGAGTTCGCGGGCGATCGCGTCGGCTGTCCTGCGGTTGTCGCCGGTGACCATCACCACCTTCAGGCCGAGGCCGTGGAGGGAGCGGATGGCCGCCGCGGTGGTCGGCTTCAACGGGTCCGCGACGGAAAGAAGGGCAGCGAGCCGTCCGTCGACCGCGGCATAGAGCGGGGTCCGCGCCGCCTCGCCGGCGCGCCGGGCCGCGCCCGCCAGCGGCGCGACGTCGATGCCGGCGTCGGCGAGGAAGCGGTCGGCGCCGACCAGGACGCGGCGGCCGCCCACCGTGGCACGGATTCCGTGGCCGGGCACGGCCTCGAACGCCTCGACCGCAAGAAGCGGTATGCCCTCCTCCTTCGCCGCAGCGACGATCGCGGCCGCCACCGGGTGCTCTGAGGACGATTCCGCCGCGGCGACGAGGGACAGGATTTCGCCGCGCGAAAATCCCTCGGCAGGCTCGAGATCGGTCAGTCGCGGCCGCCCTTCGGTCAGCGTTCCGGTCTTGTCCAGGGCGACGGTATCGACCCGCCTCAGCGTCTGCAGCGCCTCGCCGTTGCGGAACAGCACGCCCATCTCGGCCGCCCTTCCGGTCCCGACCATGATCGAAACCGGCGTCGCCAGGCCCATGGCACACGGACAGGCGATGATCAGCACCGAGACGGCGTTGACGAGGGCGAAGGTGAGTGTCGGTTCGGGCCCGAATGCCAGCCAGGCGAGGAAAGTGAGCAGGGCCACCGCCATGACAGCCGGCACGAACCATGCCGTGACCCTGTCGACGAGAGCCTGGATCGGCAGCTTGGATCCCTGCGCGGCTTCGACCATGCGGATGATCTGGGCGAGCACCGTGTCGGCGCCGACCTTGGTCACCCGGTAGACGAAGCTGCCGGTCTTGTTGATCGTTCCGCCGACGACCTCAGCGCCCGCAGCCTTGGCGACCGGGACCGGTTCGCCTGAAATCATCGATTCGTCGACGTAGGACGAGCCGCTCACGACCTGGCCGTCGACCGCGATCCGGGCGCCCGGCCGGACCTGTACGAGGTCGCCGACGCGAACCTCGGCGAGCGGGATCTCGACGAAGGCACCGTCGCGTCCGACGGTGGCGGTGTTGGGCTGCAGGCCGATGAGCCGCTTGATCGCCTCGCTGGTACGGCCCTTCGCCCTGGCTTCGAGAAAGCGGCCGAGCAGGATCAGTGTGACGATAACCGCGGAGGCTTCGAAATAGACGTTGGCCGTGCCCTCCGGGAGCGCCGAGGGCAAGAAGGTCGCGACGACCGAATAGCTCCAGGCCGCCGTCGAGCCGAGAACGACGAGCGCGTTCATCTCCGGCGCCAGGCGGAGAAGTGCGGGAACGCCTTTCCGGTAGAAGCGCAGGCCGGGTCCGAACTGGACGGCCGTCGCCAGCACGAAATACGCGCCATAGAGGGTCTGCCGGCCGACATTCATGAACAGCCAGTGATGGAAATCGGAAGAAAGGTGAGATCCCATCTCCAGAACGAAAAGAGGCAGCGTCAGTGCCGCCGCGACGAGGAAGTCACGGCGCAGCGTGTCGGTTTCTTCCCGCTTTGCCCCGAATTGGCCTTCATGGCCGCCGGCCGCCGGTGCCGGGCGGCGCGTCTCGTAACCGGCGGCGCGGACGGCGGCGTCGATTGCCTCGGGCGAAACGTGGCCGGCCGTCGTGACGCGGGCGCGCTCCGTGGCGAGGTTGACGCTGACCGCGGTCACGCCGGGAACCGCGGCGATCGCCTTTTCCACCCGGCGGACGCAGGATGCGCAGGTCATGCCATCGATGCCGACATCGACCGTTTCGCCGGGAATCTCGTAGCCGATCGCGCGCACGGCCTCGACGACTGCGGCGGTTGCCGGTTCGGCTTCATAGACGATGTCGGCCCGCTCGGTCGCGAGGTTGACCGATGCGCTGCGCACGCCCGGCACCTTGGCCAGCGCCTGCTCGACGCGGCGCACGCAGGAAGCGCAGGTCATGCCCTCGATCGGCAGGGACTGCCGCGCGAACGGTCGGTCGTGGGTGACGGGCGCGTTCATCTCCGGTCCTCGAAATGATCCGCCACGACATGTAGACGTTCCAGTCACGGGAAGGTCAACCGGTCGTCAGTGCATATTTGGCGATAGCGGGGACGTACTTTCTCTTGACCTTCCCCCTGCTGGAAGCCTGAAGTGGGAAACGGGCTTCGAACCGACAAGAGACAAGATAGGACAGAAGATGCTGAAACTCACCGTACCCGACATGAACTGCGGCCATTGCGTGAGCGCCGTCACGAAGGCGGTGAAAGGTGTCGACGCGGGCGCCGACGTGGCTGTCGACCTCGATGCCAGGACCGTGACGATCCGTTCGGACGCCAGCGCGGACGTGCTCGCAGCCGCGTTGAGCAGGGCCGGTTACGACTCGCGGCCTGCCGCCTGAGGACGACCGCAGCCGGGCCGGCCTCCAGCGCCAGGCCGCGCGATCGCAGGACAAGGAAGACGGAACACGGGAACCGATATCCATGAACATCGGCACCGCATCGAAAAAGTCCGGGCTGCCGCCCAAGACGATACGTTACTACGAGGACATCGGCCTGCTCGCCGCGGACCGCGCCGATAACGGTTATCGCGACTATTCGATGGCCGATGTCCACCGCATGCGTTTCCTCAGGCGCAGCCGCAACCTCGGCTTTTCCGTCGAGGAATGCCGTCAGTTGCTGTCGCTCTACAACGACAATAACCGCGAGAGCGCGGAGGTGAAGGCCGTCGCCGAAGCCAAGCTCGTCGAGATCGAGCGCAAGCTCGCCGAACTTGCCGGCCTTCGCGACACGCTCCGCCATCTGGTGAATTGCTGCCACGGCGACCACCGGCCGGAATGTCCGATCATCGACGGGCTGGCCGGCGAGGGCGAATTCCAGTGACACCGGCAACCGGTGCGTCGACCGCCCGTGCGGCGGCGACGCTCGGACGGCATGCGGGTTCCGGCGGTCGGTTGCCCGCTTCGGCCGAATCGCCGTGAACCATGACCGCGATTGATCGAGATCATTGCGAAGGTCCGCGCAGTGCTCCCGGAATGAAAGCGAGGGGGATGTCGCGATGAAACGGGCGATACGGAAGCTGATCGGAACGGCCATGATGGTGGCGGCCGCGACACAGGCGGGGGCACAGTCGATCGAGGCGATCGAGAAGGCCGAAGAGGCCGTCATCGCCGCGTGGACCGCCACACCGCTCGCCTACCGGAGGGCGCTCTTCGTCGACAACGCGCAGGGATTCGGCGTCTACCAGGCACGCGCTGACGCGATCTTCAAGAGCGGCGAGCCGCTGATCGTCTATGCCGAGCCGGTGGGCTATGCGTGGAAGGACAATGGCGACGGCACATATTCCTTCGGCTTCAACGTCGATCTCCTGTTGAAATCGTCGAAAGGAGAGATCGTCGGCGGCCAGGAAAACTTCCAGACCCTCGAACTGACAAGCCGGTCGCGCAATCGCGAGTTCATGCTGACCCTGACGCTCAACATCGACGGCGCTCCGGCCGGGGACTACGTCGTCGAGTACCGGACACGCGACATCCACAGCGACAAGTCGGCGGTGATGTCCCTTCCCTTCACCGTCGCGGACTGAAGGATCCGGCGCGTTCGCGCAGACGAAACGCCCCGACGCGGGCGGACGGACTCATTTCACGACGCGGGCGGCGGCGAGGCGACGACTCCGCCGCGGGCCGGAGCCCGGCAGCCCGTCGTCGTGGGGAAGGTCAGGGGCAGCCCGGCCAGCGCGCGCACGGCGAGGTAGGCCCAGGCCTCCGCCTCCATGGCGTCACCGTCGAGGCCGGCATCTTCGGCCAGGATCACGGACGCTCCGCGGGCCTCGGCGCCAGCGCGCAGATCGGCGAGGATGTGCGGGTTCTTTCGGCCGCCGCCGCAGACGATCCAGAGCTTCGGGAAGGATGCCTGTCCCCCGGCGGATTTCAGGATCGCCTGAGCAGAGACCGCGGCCAGGGTTCGCGCGCCGTCGGCCAGTTCGAGGCCTTCCGCGAGGTCGAGCGTGAAATCGCCGCGGTCCAGCGATTTCGGGCCGGGCCGGTCGAAGAACGGGTTGGCGAGATAGGCATCGAGCACGCCACGCACGACTGCGCCCTCGCCGGCGATTGCGCCGTCGGCGTCGAAGGGGACGCCGCCCTCGCGCGACACCCACTGGTCGATCAGCGCATTGCCCGGGCCGCTGTCGAAGGCGACGGGATCGCCGGCGCGATCGACGAAGGTCACGTTGGAAATGCCGCCGATATTGACGAAAGCGATCGGCCAGCGGCCGGCGAACTCGGCCGGAAGCGAACGGGCCAGCGCGGCGTGGTAGGCCGGCACCAGCGGCGCCCCCTGCCCGCCCGCGACCATGTCGGCGGCGCGCATGTCGTAGACGACCGGAAGTCCGGTCCGCTCGGCGAGCAGAGGTCCGTCACCGAGTTGCACGGTCAGGCCGAGCTGCGGCCGGTGCAGCACCGTCTGGCCGTGAAAGCCGATGAGTTCGGCCGTGAACGCCGGCGGCGATCCGGTGAACCGCGCGACGGCTCCGGCATGGCGGAGGGTGATTTCGCGTTCGAGCGCCGCGAGACCGCCGGGCCGTTCGCTGCGCGTGCGGATCGCCTTCGCCTCGACGAGACCTTCCTCGATGCGGCGGCGAAACGCAGCCTCATACGGCACAAACAGCGAGGGACCGCGGCGCACGACGGCGTCGCCGTCGGTCGACAGGACCGCGAGGTCGATGCCGTCCATCGAAGTGCCGCTCATCAGCCCGATCGCGCAGCGGATCGTCATTCGGGTCCCGTCGTCCTTGTGATTCCCGTCGGCGCGATGCTAAAGGCGCGCATCGCCGATGACCACGGCACCGCCGCCGGTCGTCGCCCACCGAAAGCGCCGAGCCATGACCAACTTCAAGTCCGATTTCCTGCGCATCCTGTCCGAGCGCGGCTTCATCCACCAGATTTCCGACGAAGCCGGCCTCGACGAGATTTTCGCGAAGGAAATCGTGACGGGCTATATCGGCTTCGATGCGACCGCGAAGAGCCTGCACGCCGGGTCCCTGATCCAGATCATGATGTTGCACTGGATGCAGAAGACCGGACATCGGCCGATCGCGCTGATGGGCGGGGGCACCTCGATGATCGGCGACCCCTCCTTCAAGGACGAGGCGCGCAAGCTGCTGACGCCCGAGAGCATCGCGGACAACCTCGCCGGCATCCGCCGGAACTTCGCCAACTACCTGACCTTCGGCGAAGGGCCGAAAGACGCGCTGATGGTCAACAACGCCGACTGGCTGATGTCGATCAACTACGTCGAATTCCTGCGCGACGTAGGCCGGCACTTCTCGGTCAACCGGATGCTTTCCTTCGACAGCGTCAAGCTCAGGCTCGAACGCGAGCAGAGCCTGTCCTTCCTAGAGTTCAACTACATGATCCTGCAGGCCTATGACTTCGTCGAACTGAACAGGCGCTACGGCTGCCGGCTGCAGATGGGCGGCTCCGACCAGTGGGGCAACATCGTCAACGGCATCGACCTCGGCCACAAGATGGGAACGTCGCAGCTCTTCGCACTGACGACGCCGCTGCTGACAACGTCTTCCGGCGCCAAGATGGGCAAGACGGCTTCCGGGGCGGTCTGGCTCGATCCGGCAATGTTGAGCCCGTACGATTTTTGGCAGTACTGGCGCAACACCGAGGACAACGATGTCGGGCGCTTCCTGAAACTCTACACGACGCTGCCGATGGACGAGGTGGCGCGGCTGGAAGCGCTCGGCGGCGCCGAGATCAACGACGCCAAGAAGGTGCTGGCGACAGAAGTCACCGCGATGCTCCATGGCCGCGCCGCGGCCGACGAGGCTGCCGAGACGGCGCGCAAGACCTTCGAGGAAGGGGCTCTCGCCGAGACGCTGCCGACCGTGGAGGTCGGCCGGGCGGAACTCGACGCCAGCATCGGGCTGCTTTCGCTGATGGTCCGGGCGGGCCTCGCCGGTTCGAACGGCGAAGCGCGGCGCCACGTCCAGGGCGGCGCGGTGCGTATCAACGACCAGCTCGTGTCGGACGAACGGCGCGTGGTCACGTCGACGGACCTGACCGCGGATGGCATTGCCAAGCTCTCGCTCGGCAAGAAGAAGCACATCCTGGTCCGCCCGGTCTGATACCGGCCGCGCAGGAGGATCTTGCCGGCGCGTTCGCGCGCCGGCTCAGCCGCGGAACTCGAAGATCGAGCGGAAGATGCCCGGCGCGATCACCGAAAGCGGGTTGACCTGCAGGTTCGGGGAGTTGGCGTCGCCGGCGAGGCGGAAGGTGACGCCGATCAGGCCGCGGTCGCTGCCGTTGCCGAGAATCTGCCCGAACAGCGGGATTTCGCCGAAGATCCGGTTGAGGCCGTAGGCCGGCATGAAGGTGCCGGTCATGTCCATGTTGCCCTGCCGGTCGTAAAGCGTGCCCTGGAAGATCAGGCCGATCACCGGACCGCGCAGGACGCCGCGTTCCAGCTTCAGGCTGCCCGGACCCTTCTCGATGACGGAAAAGCCGCGCTCGAACCGCACGCGCGACGTGTCGATCTCGCCGCGCAATGCCTGGTTGAGGCTGCGCTGGTCGCCGGCCGGCGGCGTGGCGACGATCGAGGCGAGCTTCGGTTCGTTGACCACCCAGAAATCGGTGGCGTCGACCTGCCCCTTCATCGGGCCGTCCGCATCGCCGGCAAGGGCCAGCCGGATCGTGCCGCCTTCCATGTGCGGATAGATGTCGAGGAACTTCAGGATCGCACCGGCATCGTTCGACTGCATCTCCATCGTCCGGCCGCCGTTCTCGCCGCCGCTGGTCACGGCAACGCGGCCGCCGCGCGAGGTTGCGGCTTCGAATTTCATGCCCTTCATCACGGCGCCCGTCCCGGAATAGGAGAGCTTCACGTCGGTCATGCCGGCGCCGTTGAAGCCGGCGACCCTGCTCACTTCGCCGTTCACGGTTACCGCGGCCGAGCCCGTCGCCTTGGCGGCACTCCCGGAATCCGAGAGATAGGTCTTGATCAGCGAACGCGCGTCGAGGGATTCGCCGGCGACGTCGACCGCATAGCCCTTCCCGTCCCGGCGGATGGCGACGCGGACATCGTCGCCGCGGTTGAGCCTGACCGTCGCCAGATTCGCCGACACGAGATCGCCCGACAGCAGCACGAACTCGCCCTCGATGGCGAAGGTCTGCCCGGACAGCTTGAAATCCCGGAGCGTCGTCCGGTCGCCGGTCGTTTCCAGGGTGAACGACGCCTTCGCCGCGATGCCCGGCCCCTTGCTCCAGCCCGCCCAGGGGATGGTGAGCTGCGTGTCGGTGAGGTCGGCCTCGATGCGGCGCGGCGCGGCAGGCGCGCCTTCGCCGAACAACACCTTCGTCGGTCCGTCGAGCAGCATCGCCAGGCCGGGCGCAATCGCCTCGCGGGCCTTGTTGTCCAGCACGACGGAAATGCGCCGCTCGCGCGCCACCCCGCTTTCGCCGATCGGCTCGACCATGTCGATCTCGGCGGGTGCACCGTTCAGCCTGGCCCTGGCCCTGATCACCGCCCGTGTCGGGTCGAGGGTGATAGAGCCCGTCGCCTCGGTCGCGAGCTGCCCGTCGAACGGGCGCGCGACGTCGAGATCCCGGAAATCGAGCGCAACCAGCCAGTCCAGCGGAACATCCGCGCCGACCCCGTAGAGCGGGATGTCGGCCTTGACGTTGCCGGAAACCTGACCGGAGAACTCGTCCGCAGTCATGCCGATGTGCCGCATCGCATCGATCGGCTCGTAGGAAGCGAGTTCGGTCACCGCGTCCGCGGCCCCCTCCACGTTCATGTCGAGCTTGCCGATCGTCGGCGCGATGTGCGCGTTGCGGATAATCAACGTCCCGTCGCGCGCGGCGACCATGCGCCCGCTGGGCAGGTAGACGACACCCGACGCCAGCGCGATGTCGACGTCGTTGCCGCGGAAGTCGATCCTGCCGATCGCGTCGCGGATGGGCGGAATCCGGCCGGCCACGTCGAAACGCGCGCCGGCGATCTCGAAATGGCCGGAAACCTCGTCCCCCGACAGCGGAACGCCGTTGCCGAGCCGTCGCGGCGCGACTTCGTAGCGCAGGGTGCTGTTCGTGACATTCCCGCCGAACAGGTTGTTCATCGCCCAGTGCCGCGCCGTGCCTGCCGCCAGCCACGGCCACAGGACCTTGACGTGGGCTACGGGCATCCGGGGAACGCTCAGCGCCAGAGAGATGCCCGGCGCACCATCACCGACGATATCGAAGGCCGCCTTGCCGGACAGTTCGCCCCCCGCGGTGCGGATGCGAAGCTCGTCGAGGGAAAGCCGGCGGGAAGCCGGATCGTAATTGCCGGCGACGCGCGACAGGAACTGGAGCGCAGGTTCGGTCGAATCGCCCGGCGACAGATAGGAACCGTCGCTGACGAACTCGTAGCGATAGGCCGGCGCTTCTCCCTCTGCGTGCGGCCGCGGCCCGACGGCGCCGTGAAATTCGAACCTCGATCGCCCGACCGTCAGCCGCGCGCGCGCGATTTCCAGCTTGCCGCTGCCGGTGAGCAGCGCGGCATTGATCTCGGCGTCGCCGGCGATGCTGTCCGTCGCGTCGACCGGGATAACGGCATCGGTGAGGGACGCCGCGATGGCGAAACGGGAAGCTTCGCCCCGGATACCTTCCTCGCCGCTGATGTGCAGCTTGAGGCTGCCGATGCGGGTATCGCCTTCAGCCGGTGTCGGGACCGGCGAACCGGCGCCCTCCGCGTCCTGGACAGCCTCGACCGTGAGATCGAGCGCCGAAATGCGCTTCGGGGCCGCTTCCCTGCGGGCCGTGCCGGCGACCTTGAACGTGCGACCGGCGAATTCCGCATCCATCGCGACGGAAAGCTCGCCGGCGCGTTCGACGCGCAGCGCTGCCCCGTCGATGGCGAGCGTCCGTCCGCCGCCATGCGGCAGGGCGATCTCCACCGCGGAAAGTTCGATCGCCCGCGTCGTTCCGCTCTCGATGGCATCGATGGCCAGATGCAGCGCGGAAAGAAGCGCCTGGGACACGAGATCGGGATCGATGAGGCCATCGGCATTGGCGAGAGCGGCCATCCAGTTTCCGTCGCCTTCGGGAAGCACGTCCGCAGCGATGCGGGCGTTCTCTATCCGCACGCTGCCGACCTCGATGCGGCCGGCGAGCAGGGCGAGCGGCCGCAGGCCGATGCGGACGCTTCCGGCCCTCACCACCTCCTGCGTTGCCGTCCTGAACAGCGCGTCCTCGATCTCCACGGCGAGGAACCGTTCGCGATCAAAGGAAAGCCGGGCCGGCCCGAGCGAGGCGTCGAGATCGATCCCGAGAAGGTGCTCGACGGCCACTTCGGCCTCGTCACGGACAGTGTCGGTACCGATGCCGTTGACACCGACGAGATAGATGGCGGCGGCAAGGAGAATCGCGACGCAGCCAAGCACGCCGAATGCGGCGCCGGCATAGCGCAAGGCGAGCGACAGCGCGGTTCGCCGCCGCCACTCCCCCTGTCCCTGCGCGGACGGAAGGGCATGAAGCTCGGCGATCTCTCCGCGCCTGAACCGGATCTTCTCGTGTTTCTGAACCTCTTGGTTCACTGAATTCCTTTTGTGGTCCGCGGCGGTGGACGAATCCCCCTCGACGCCCTATTTGCCAGCCGGAAAGGCTAAGCGCAAACAAGGGCAAGGGTATGACTGAACCTTCGGTCGGCAGTCTGGCACCGGACTTCGCACTGCCCCGCGACGGCGGCGGCACCGTCGCGCTGAAGGACTTCGCCGGCAAAGCGGTGGTGGTCTATTTCTACCCGCAGGACGACACCCCGTCATGCACTGCGGAAGCAATCGATTTTTCCGCGTTCCTGCCCAGGTTCGAGGCGGCCGGCGCGGTCGTCGTCGGCATCTCCCCGGATATGCCCACGCGCCACGACCGGTTCAAGGCCAAGCACGGACTGAACCTGATCCTCGGCTCGGACGAAAACCGGGCGGTGATCGAGGCCTATGGCGCCTGGGGCGAGAAGAGCCTCTACGGGCGCAATTACATGGGTGTCATCCGATCGACGGTGCTGATCGGCCGCGACGGCCGAATCGCCCGGATCTGGCGCAACGTCAAGGTCAAGAACCATGCGCAGGACGTCCTTGCGGCCGTCGAGGCGCTCTGACCGGGAACCGGTGGTCAAGCCGCGCCTTTGCCGTCCGGCGAGACGGATGCGAAGGACGGCCCGATGGTGCGGCAGTTCCTCGACCAGGGCGCCGCGGCCTCGAACCGACATCCGCACTTGCCGCCGCCGGGTCCTTTTTCGTCGCGCGACGGCAGTCCCGGCTACCGGATGAGGGGGCAACTCCGACAATCGGCTTCTTTTCGTAGGAGACGTCCGGGGCGGCTTCACGACGTGTCGTGCGGCCGGGACCGGCGCGCCGCGGGCAGGCGGAAGAGCAGGAATACCGGCCAATGCGGCGCGTCGCCGGGGCGGTACGCCCGTCCGGCAGGTGAGCCGACCGTACATTCGCCGGAATCGGGGTTGGCATCCGCCAGCGCAGCGAGCACCGCGGCGAGCATGCGCAGGCGCAGCGCCAGGAGTTCGGCCTCGGCCGCTCCGCCGTGCAGTGCGAGCGGTGCGTCGAGGCTCCGGCCGGTCGCCCCGACCTCCCTGAGGACATAGGCCCGCGCGATCGCCTCGGCCCGCCACAGGACGGCAAGGAGGAGGAAGCGGACGGGAAAGGACCGGGCGGCCGCGCGCTCGGCGATCAGTGCCAGCGCAAGAAGCGACCGGGCGATTCCCGCAAGCGTCCCCCTGTCCTGGTACATACCCGCCATGTCCGGGCCTCCATTGACCGTCCACAGGATAGGGCCGGTTTCCCGGGAGGGGGACAAAATCGCCGCGGAAAATGCGGAAGACATTGATTTCATTGATGGGGATGCCGGTTCCCATCCCCGCACATTCGCCCCCGGCCCGGACTTCGGCGACACGCGACGAGATTGCGCGACGGGCTGCGGACGCCGCCGCGAGCGGCAAAGCTTTGTTAACCCTAACGATGTGTAATCAGCGCCAGCCGGAAACAAGTCCACGGCATGGAAGTCGAGTGACGTGAAAGCATCCGCCCAGTCAGCAGTGTTTGGCAAGCGCCGGGAGCCCCATACGGTCATCATCGCCCGCGGCGACGACATTCGGCACTTCACCGTACGCCCCTGGGTGGCGGCGGTCGTCGGTTCGGCGGTCGCGGCCATCGCCATCGGATACCTGCTCGCCACCTCCTATCTCGTCCTTCGCGACGACCTGATCGGCGCGGCGGTCGCGCGGCAGGCGCGCATGCAGCAGGCCTACGAAGACCGCATCTCCGCGCTGCGCGCCCAGGTCGACCGGATCACCAGCCGGCAGCTGCTCGACCAGCAGCTGATGGAGAACAAGGTGACCGAGTTGCTGGCACGCCAGAACATGCTTTCACAGCGGCACGGCCGGATCGGCCCGATCCTCGAACGTGCGGCCGGAGAGACCCGGCCGTTGCCTGCCGACGCGCCCGTCCCGACCGAAAAGCCGCAGGTTCGTGCCGATGCGGGCACCTCGGCGATCCTGGCCTATGCGGCCGCGACCGGTGCCGGGACCGCACTTCCGCTGCGGACGGGCGACATCGGCGGCGAATCGGCTGCCGACCGTGCCGACAAGCTTTTCGTCGCCATCAACCAGTCGCTGCGCGCGATCGAGGGCGAGCAGCTGACCAAGATCACGACACTCGCCGCGAACGCCGCCGAGACGGCGGACGCGATCGCCCAGGCGCTCGAGGATGCCGGCCTCGAGATCGACGCCGACTACGGAAAGCAGGGCATCGGCGGCCCGCTGATAGCGCCCGACCGCGCGAGCGAATTCGAGACGCGGGTACGCGAGCTGGACGAGGCCCTCGACCATCTGGACGCGATGAAGAAGGAGGCGCGCCGCTATCCGATCGCCAATCCCGCCCCCGGCGTCTCCGTCTCGAGCGGCTTCCGCATTCGCCGCGACCCGCTCCTCGGAACCCCCGCCATGCATTCCGGTATCGACTTTCGCGGCGCCGTCGGCGCGCCGGCGCGGGCGACCGGCAAGGGCACGGTGGTCAAGGCCGGATGGAACGGCGGCTACGGACGGATGGTCGAGATCGATCACGGCGACGGCTTCACCACGCGCTATGCCCACCTGAGCAAGGTCCTGGTGAACGTCGGCGACGAGGTCGACGTCGGCGACATCGTGGGAAGGATCGGCTCCAGCGGCCGATCCACCGGCCCGCATCTCCACTACGAGGTTCGGCGCAACGGCGACGCCATCGATCCCGTCCGCATGCTGAAGGCCGGGAGGAAGGTCAGCGACCTGCTCTGAACGCCGCAAACAGGCGGCGTTCAGTCGATATCGGCGATCGGCTGTCCGACGCCGCCTTCGATGCGTTGCGACAACGACGCTTCCATGAACGGATCGAGGTCGCCGTCCAGCACGTCGGACGGGCTGGTGCTCTCGACGCCGGTGCGCAGGTCTTTCACCAGCTGGTAGGGCTGCAGCACGTAGGAACGGATCTGGTGGCCCCAGCCGATGTCGGTCTTGGCGGCTTCCGTGGCGTTGGCGGCGGCTTCGCGCTTCTTCAGCTCTTCCTCGTAGAGGCGCGAACGCAGCATTTCCCAGGCTTTCGCCCTGTTCTTGTGCTGCGAGCGCTCCGCCTGGCAGGCGACCGCGATGCCCGTCGGAATATGCGTGATGCGCACGGCCGAATCGGTCGTGTTGACGTGCTGGCCGCCGGCGCCCGACGACCGGTAGGTGTCGATGCGCACCTCCGATTCCGGGATCTCGATGACGATCGAATCGTCGATGACCGGATACACCCAGACGCTGGCGAACGAGGTGTGGCGGCGGGCATTGCTGTCATAGGGCGAGATGCGCACGAGCCGGTGAACGCCCGATTCCGTCTTCAGCCAGCCATAGGCGTTGTGGCCCTTGATCAGCACCGTCGCCGACTTGATGCCGGCCTCCTCGCCCTCGTGGACCTCGAGCACCTCGACCTTGAAGCCCCGCCGCTCCGCCCAGCGGGTGTACATGCGCAACAGCATCGACGCCCAGTCCTGGCTTTCCGTACCGCCTGCACCGGCATGGACTTCGAGATAGGTGTCGTTGGCGTCGGCCTCGCCCGACAGCATGGTCTCGATCTGGCGCGCCTTGGTTTCGCCGGCCAGCGAACGGATCGCCGCCTCGGCCTCGGCGACGATACCGGCGTCGCCCTCCTCCTCGCCGAGCTCGATGAGGCCGATATTGTCCTCGAGCGCCTGGTCAAGGCCGCGCACAGCCCTGATACCGTCGTCGAGATACTGACGCTCGCGCATCAGCTTCCGGGCTTCCTGCGGATCGTTCCAGAGACTGGAATCCTCCGCCCGCATGTTCAGGTAGTCCAGTCTCTTGATCGCCTGGTCCCAGTCAAAGATGCCTCCTCAGCAGGCTTATCGCCTGCTTGATCTCGTCGACCAGGTTCTGCGTTTCGGTACGCATGAATGCTGTCTTCCCGCTGCCGGCCATGCCGGATTGAATCGGCGCGGAACATAGGGAGGCCCCTGCGCGCTGTAAAGGAAAATGGCAGGGCGGAAGCGAAGGCCGCCGGCGCGACGGTCAGTAGAGTCCGCCGCCGCCGTTCTGGAGCACCTTGCTCGCCTGCGGCGACAGGGCCTCGCCAAAGCCGTTCGAACCGTCCTCGCCCATGCCAATCACCCAATAGCTGTCGGCAGGCCCGGTTCCGGGCTTGAAGGCCTCGATGATGGTGCCGCTCTCGCCGGGAGCCGCCTGCATGCCGGTCTTGCGGTTGATGGCGATCAGCTTCATGCCCTCCGGCACCCGGAAGTCGACGACCGGCTTGTCCTTGAGCGCCGCCGCCATGAATTCCTTGAAGATCGGCGCCGCGAGGCCGCCGCCTGTCGACCCCTTGCCGAGGCCCTGCGGCTTGTCGTAGCCGATATAGAGCCCGACGACGAGGTTCGGCGTATAGCCGATGAACCAGGCATCCTTCTCGTCGTTGGTCGTCCCGGTCTTTCCGGCGATCGGGCGACCGAGTTCGGCGACGGTCGTGGCGGTTCCGCGGGTGACGACGCCCTCCATCATCGACGTGATCTGGTAGGCGGTCATCGGATCGAGGACCTGTTCGGAGTTGTCGATCAGTTCCGGCTCGGGCTGATCCATCCACTCCTTGGCGACACAGCCTTCGCAAGAACGCTCGTCGTGCTTGAACACCGTCTTGCCGTAACGGTCCTGGATTCGGTCGATCAGCGACGGCTTGATCTGCCTGCCGCCGTTGGCCATCACCGCATAGGCGGAAACCATGCGCATCACGGTGGTTTCGCCGGAACCCAGAGACATCGAGATGTGCGGCGGCATCTTGTCGTAGACGCCGAACCGCTCGGCATATTCGGCGACCAGATTCATGCCCATGTCGTTGGCCAGGCGCACCGTCATCAGGTTGCGTGAGCGCTCGATGCCGTTGCGCAGCGTCGAGGGGCCGGCGGCCTTGCCGTCGTAGTTCTTGGGCGTCCAGGTCGTGTTGCCGATCTTGATGGTGATCGGACCGTCCATGATCACCGATGCGGGCGTGTAGCCGTTGTCGAGCGCGGCGGCGTAGACGATCGGCTTGAAGGACGAGCCCGGCTGGCGCTTGGCCTGTGTGGCGCGGTTGAACTCGGAATCGGAGAACGAGAAGCCGCCGACCATGGCGAGCACGCGTCCCGTGTGCGGATCCATGGCCACCATGCCGCCGGAAACTTCCGGAACCTGGCGCAGATCGTAGACGCCCTCCCCGTCCGCGGCCTTCTCGACGAAGACGACGTCGCCCGGCTGCAACACCTCCTCGGGGGACGAGGCCTTGACGCGCTTGCCGTTGGAGACGTGGCGCATCGCGAAGCCGATTCCCTCCTCCGAGAGGGTCCCCGTCTCGCGCGCCTGCTCGATGGCGCCGGAAATCTCGCGTTTCGGCTGCAGGCCGATCGTGACCCTGTTCCCGGTGCTTTCGAGAACCACGGCCAGCCGCCACTCCGGCACGTCGTCGAGGGCCTTGACCTTGGCCAGAGCCAAGCCCCAGTCGCCCGAGATGTCGATCCTGTCGCGCGGGCCGCGATAGCCGCGCAGGCGGTCGAACTTGATCAGGCCGTTCTGCAGTGCCTTGCGCGCGTAGAGCTGGAGCTGCGGATCGAGCGTGGTGCGCACCGAGAGGCCGCCTTCGTAGAGCGCTTCCTCGCCGTAGCGGGCGATGATCTCGCGCCTCACTTCCTCGGTGAAGTATTCGCCGGCGAACAGGTAGTTGCCCTTGCGGCGCGGCGACACGCCGAGCGGCTCGGCCTTGGCCTTCTCGCCCTCGGCGGGCTCGACGTAGCCGTTCTCGACCATCTGGTCGATCACCCAGTTCCGCCGCTCGATCGCCCGGTCGGCATGCTTGAACGGATGATAGTTGGACGGGCCCTTCGGAAGGGCCGCCATGTAGGCCGCCTCGGCCACCGTCAGTTCGTTGACGGACTTGTCGAAGTAGGTGAGAGCCGCGCCGGCAATGCCGTAGGCGCCGAGGCCGAAGAAGATCTCGTTCAAGTAGAGTTCGAGGATGCGGTCCTTCGAATAGGCCTGCTCGATGCGGAAGGCGAGGATCATCTCGCGGATCTTGCGGTCGTAGGTCTGGCTGGAACTGAGCAGGAAGTTCTTGGCGACCTGCTGCGTGATCGTCGAGGCGCCCACCGGACGCCGGCCAGAGCCGAGGTTCTGGAAGTTGGTGAAGATGGCGCGGACGAGGCCGGACACGTCGATGCCGGGATGCGTGTAGAAGTTCTTGTCCTCGGCGGAGAGGAACGCCGCCTTGACGCGATCGGGGACGGCCTGGATCGGCAGGAAGAGCCGCCGCTCGCGCGCGAATTCGCCCATGAGCGACCCGTCGCCCGCATGGATGCGGGTCGTCACCGGCGGTTCGTACTTCGCCAGCACCTCGTAATCCGGCAGGTCCCTGGTCAGGGCGCTGACGTAGAGTCCCACGCCGGCCGCCGCGACGAGCGCCAGCATCACGCCCACGCCGAAGAAGTAACCGATGAGACGTATCATTCCCGCTCCAGTCCCAGCCTTCGTCCGCCCGGAATGGCGGATGCCGCAGCCGTTGCGCGCCGTAGCGGCGACGGCCCGACCGCGTCAACTCTTGTCGTGTCGATGTGGGCAAAATAGGGCAGCACCGGGGCCGAGGCGACAGCGGCGTCGGGTCCGGGCGTGCCGCCTCTGTGGCGGCGCGGTCGGAACGCCGGGGCGGACCCTCGCGCCATGCTACCCGCCCGTGCCGAGCTTGGCTTCGGCGAACTGGGCGACGGCCGCCACAATGCTGCCGATGGCCTTGCGCCGCCACTCGCCGTCGAGCAGCTGTTCCTCGTCCTTGGGATTCGACAGGTAGCCGAGCTCGACGAGCACGGAGGGCACGTCGGGCGCCTTGAGCACGCGGAAGCCGGCCGAACGGTGCGGATTGTTGATGAGCTCGATACTGCCGGACAGCGCCCCGACGAGCGAGCGGGCGAAGCGGATCGAAAACGAGTGGGTCTCGCGGCGGATCAGGTCCACGAGGATGTCGGCAACCTGCTGGTTTTCCTCGACGATCTCGATGCCGGCGAGCTGGTCGGAGAGGTTTTCGCGGTCGGCCGTGGCTGCCGCCTCCGCGTCCGACGCCTTGTCCGACACCGTGTAGACGGTCGCGCCGCGGATGTTCTTCAGGCGGATCGTATCGGCATGGATCGAGATCAGGAGGTCGGCGTCGTGGGAGCGCGCGATGCGCACCCGCTCGTCGAGACGCAGGAAGACGTCCGTTTCGCGGGTCAGATAGACGTCGTAGGGGCCGGACGCCTGCAGCGCCGACCTGAGTTCACGGGCGAAGGAGAGCGTGATGGCCTTTTCGACGGATCCGTTCACCCCTTCCGCCCCGCCGTCGATGCCGCCGTGCCCGGGATCGAGAACGACGGTGAAACGCTTGCCTTCGCGAGGTGCCGGCTTGCCGACGCGGTCACCCTTCGGCGCCGTGGTCGAACCGGTCGTCTCGGCCTGGATCGCGAGCGCGGCGTCGAAGGCCGCCTCCGACGACGCCACGACGTCGGCCACCATGCGGTATCCGGGGCTGGTTTCGTTGGCGATGACATCGACTCGCTCCAGCGCGAACGGGCCCTTCGCGGTGAGAATCAGCCGCGAGACGCCTGCCTCGATGTTGCCGTAGCGCACGCCGGAAATCAGGCCGCGGGGCTGGAGATCCTTCGCATCGAGGGAGAGAGCCGTATCCGGCAAGTCGATCACCAATCTGTGAGGACCGCGCAGCAGGAACCATCTCGGATTGGGCTCGGCATCGAACTGGAGGACGAGCCGCATGCGCGTCGCGTCGCCGGCGAGCTTGAAGGATTCGGCCGTCACCGCATGCGCGCCGGCCTCGGCCGGCGCCGCGGCGAACAGCGCCGCCAAGGCCAGGACGAGCGAAAAGGCCCGCAGGAGGCGGCAAAACGCGCGGAAACCGTCATTTCTGCCGTGACCGTTCACGACGCGCTCCGCCTGTCACCGAACCCGAAAAAACGCAAAACGCCCGCCCCGCTCGCCGCTCAGCCGATTAACGATTCGTAGCGTCACATGGTTAAGCAAGCCTTTCCGCCGGCGGCGGACGTCGCCCCCTGCCGGAGCGGAAGAAGCGAGGGGTTGCCTTGGCTTCCGGCAGATCATAAAAGCGGTACCGGACCACTGCAATGCCCGGTAAACGACCGGCCGCCTCACCTGAAATCGTTCAAGGTCGTTGAGGTCCTGGCGTATCCGGGACAAGAAGGTGGCTCCGACAGGATTCTTCAGAGCTTCCGGTGACGCGGACGCCCTGACGTTCGAAAACGGCCGAGGCAGCGTGTCTCGTGCCGGCTCATTGCGAGCAAATCAGCGGGTCCGGTTTCCGGATCTTGGTTCAAATGGTTCCGCAGGAACTGCGATGGCGTTAGCTGCAGCGAAGGAACGAGACGGGAAAATCCGCGCCATGACGGCGCCGGCCGGCTCGGTCGCTGCGTCACGCCCGCTGTCGGCGGACGTCAATTTATCCGGCAGGGCCGAGCGCACGGGTCTAGGAAAGGGCATTCGTGCCCGCGGATTCCGACATGCGGCCGCCGGGGAGACACATAATGCCCAACAAAATGCTCATAGACGCCTCCCACCCGGAGGAAACACGCGTCGTCGTCGTCCGAGGTAACCGCATCGAAGAATTCGATTTCGAATCCCAGGACAAGAAGCAGCTCAAAGGAAACATCTACCTGGCCCGCGTGACGCGGGTCGAACCGTCGCTCCAGGCGGCTTTCGTCGAGTATGGCGGCAACCGCCACGGCTTCCTCGCCTTCAGCGAAATTCATCCCGACTACTATCAGATACCCTATGCCGACCGCCAGGCGCTGCTCAAAGCTGACGCCGAGGCGGCCAGTTCGGAAGACGAAGAGGACGAGGACGACGAGCGCCGTGAACGCGGACGCGGACGCCGCCGCCGGCGCGGACGAAACCGCGATCAGGAGCGGCGCGGCGGAGACCAGCCGCAGTCGGCGGCCGCCGAGACGGCTTCCCGCGACGACGAGACGTCGGACACGGGGGAAGTGGAAGAACCGGCTCGCGCCGATCCGGTCGGGGAAACCGACGCGGTAGCCGGCGCCTTCATCGAGGCCGCAGGGGACGGCGAGGCCGGCGTCGAGAACGTCGCGGCTGACGGCGAGGAAGCCGACGTCGAGAGCATTGCCGGGGCGCAGGCGGACGACGAGGAGCGCGGTCCGTCTTCGATGGCGGCCACCGTCGACGCTGACACGATCGCCGAGCCGGTTCCGGCCGGCGAGGATGGCGGCACCGTCGAAGAGATCAACGGCTCCGGCGACGACGACAGCGGCATCGAATCGGTCGGCGCCGAAGACGCGCTCGAGGAAGTGCGCGAGCGCCGCCGGCCCCTGCGGCGCAACTACAAGATCCAGGAAGTCATCAAGCGCCGGCAGATCCTGCTCGTCCAGGTGGTCAAGGAAGAGCGCGGCAACAAGGGTGCTGCGCTGACGACGTATCTGTCGCTCGCCGGCCGCTATTCGGTCCTGATGCCCAATACGGCACGCGGCGGCGGTATCTCGCGCAAGATCACCAACGCCCAGGATCGCAAGCGGCTGAAGGAGGTCGTCCAGGAACTCGACGTTCCGGAGGGGATGGGCGTCATCCTGCGCACGGCCGGCGAAAGCCGCACCAAGGCCGAGATCAAGCGCGACTACGAGTACCTCATGCGCCTGTGGGAGACGGTGCGCACGCTCACCCTCCAGTCGACCGCTCCCGCGCTCGTCTACGAGGAAGGCTCGCTCATCAAGCGCTCCGTGCGCGACCTCTACAACAAGGACATCGACGAGATCCTCGTCGCCGGCGAGGAAGGCTATCGCGAGGCCAAGGACTTCATGCGCATGCTGATGCCCAGCCATGCCAAGGTCGTGCAGCCCTATCGCGACTCGGTGCCGATCTTCGCCCGCAACGGTATCGAGGCTCAGCTCGATCGCATGCTGCAGCCCCAGGTGACGTTGAAGTCCGGCGGCTACATCATCATCAACCAGACCGAGGCGCTGGTCTCGATCGACGTCAACTCCGGCCGCTCGACCAAGGAACACTCGATCGAGGACACCGCGCTGCAGACCAATCTCGAGGCTGCCGAGGAGATTGCCCGCCAGCTGCGCCTGCGCGACCTCGCCGGGCTGATCGTCATCGACTTCATCGACATGGAGGAGAACCGCAACAATCGCGCGGTCGAGAAGCGGCTCAAGGACCATCTCAAGAACGACCGCGCCCGGATCCAGGTCGGCCGCATCTCGCATTTCGGCCTTCTCGAGATGTCGCGCCAGCGCATCCGCGCCAGCGTGCTCGAATCGACCATGAAGCCCTGCCCGCACTGCGGCGGCACCGGCCACGTCCGCTCCGATTCCTCGGTTGCCCTGATGGTGATCCGCGCCATCGAGGAATTCCTGCTGAAAGATTCGCGCCACCACATCACGGTGCGCACGCCGACGGCGACCGCCCTCTACGTGCTCAACCACAAGCGCTCGAATCTTGTCGACCTCGAGCGGCGGTTCGGCCTCACCATTTCGCTCGAAGCGGACGAAACGCTCGGCGCGCAGCACTTCGCCATCTTCCGCGGTGCCGTCGCCGAGAAGCCGGTCGGCTTGCCGGAGGCGCGACAGGCCCCCGCCGCCCATGCCGAGACGGAAAGCCTCGACGAGGAGGGCGTGGAGGACGAGACCGAGGAGGCCGAAGCTTCGACTGCGCCGGCCGAAACGGTGCGGAGCGGTGAGGCAGAAGGCGGACGCGACCAGCGCAAGCGCCGGCGGCGCCGGCGGCGCGGCGGACGCGACCGCGATCGCGATCGCGACCAGGCGGCAGC
>DUSC01000086.1 GCA_012842935.1 Hyphomicrobiales bacterium
CGCTGTCGAAGGCGCTGCTGTGGCACGGGCGCACGCTGATGGGCGCAATGCTCGGCGACCAGCTGGCCGCCTTCGACCATCTCGCCGGACGCGCCGATGTCGATCGCACCCGCATCGCCGCGCTTGGCCTGTCGATGGGCGCGACCCACGCCTTCTTCCTCGGTGCGCTGGAGCCGGCGCTGGCGGGCGTCGCGCATCTGTGCTGCTTCGCTGACTGGGAAAGCCTCGTCGCAACCGGCGCGCACGACCTTCACGGTCACTACATGACGATTCCCGGCCTGCTCGAAAGAACCACGGTCGGCCGGATCGCCGGCATGGTCGCGCCGCGGCCGCAGCTGGTCTGCGTCGGCGATCGCGACCCGTTGACGCCGCCGGAAGCCGTCGACCGCGCCCTCGCCGAGACCCGCGCCGCCTATGCCGCCCGCGGCGCGGCGGGCGCGCTGACGTTTCTGCGCTCGCCCGACACCGGTCACGTGGAGACGCCGGCCATGCGCGCGGCGGTTCTGGCTTTCCTCTCCGGCCTTGCAAGACGAGGCGAGCTCCTGCGCACCAACGATCCGACAGGGCTCCCGCCCATCCGAAGAATCGCCCCGGCCGACGAGCCGGCCGTGCTCGCGCTGAACAACGCCCACGCCGAGGAACTGTCCTGGCTCGAGCAGGAAAAGCTCCGCGCCATGATCGGCAAGGCCTTCGCCGCACCGTGCATCGGCGCGGTCGAGGCCTACATGCTCGCCTTCGACCAGGACGCCGACTACGACAGCCCGAACTTCCTCTGGTTCCGCAAACGCTATCCGCGATTCGTCTATGTCGACCGCATCGCCGTCGACCCGGCGGCGCGTGGCCGCGGCCATGCCCGGCGCCTCTACGAGGATCTCTTCGCCGCGGCCCGCGCCGCCGGCCACGACATCGTCGTCTGCGAGGTCAATTCGGATCCGCCCAATCCGGTCTCGGACGCCTTCCATGCCGCGCTCGGCTTTGCCGAGGTGGGGTCGGCCGCGATCCACGGCGGCAAGAAGACGGTGCGCTACTTCGCCCGGCCGCTCGGCTGAGCCTCTGTCGGCTCCCGCCGCCGGCCTACGCCGTCGGACAAACGAAAAAGGGGGCCGCGCGGCCCCCTTCCCTTGCCAGCGCGAGCCCGCTCAGGCGTTGGCCGCGGCCACGGCCCGCTTCGCCATGACGACGATCAGGTTGGCGCGGTATTCCGGCGAGGCGTGGATGTCGCCCATCAGACCCTTCGCCGAAACCTTGACACCGTCGAGCGACGCCGGGTCGAACTTCTTCGCCAGCGCCGCCTCGATCTCCTTCGAGCGGAACACGCCGTTGTCGCCGGCGCCGGTCACCGCCGCCCGCACGCCGTCCTTGCCCTTCGCCACGAACACGCCGGTGACGGCGTAGCGCGAGGCGGGGTTGGGGAATTTTGCGTAACCGGCCTTGCCCGGCGCGGCAAACGTCACCGCCGTGATCAGCTCGTCCTCCTTCAGCGCCGTTTCGAACAGGCCCTTGAAGAACTTGTCGGCCGGAATCTGGCGCTTGTTGGTGACGATGGTGGCGCCGAGCGCCAGCATCGCCGACGGATAGTCGGCCGCCGGGTCGTTGTTCGCGATCGAGCCGCCGATCGTGCCCTTGTGGCGCACATGCGGATCGCCGATGTGGCTGGCGAGACTGCACAAGGCCGGGCAGACCTTTGCCAGCTTGGCGCTGGTGGCGACCTCGTAATGCGTCGTCGTCGCGCCGATGGTGACGGTCTTGCCCGAGACCGTGATGCCCGACAGGCCGGCGATCCTGCTGATGTCGACGACCTCGCCGGGTGCCGCCAGCCGCGACTTCATGGTCGGGATGAGCGTCATGCCACCCGCCAGGAACTTGCCGTCGCCGGCCTTGACCTTCTTGACGGCGTCCGCGACCGAGGCGGCGCGGTGATAGTTGACCGAATACATCGCTGTTCCTCCTCAGTGCTTCTTGGCCGCCTGCAGCGCCGCCCAGACCTTCTGCGGCGTCGCGGGCATGGTCAGGTCGTTGTTGCCGATGGCGTCGGTGATGGCGTTGATCACGGCCGGGGGCGAGCCGATGGCGCCCGCCTCGCCGCAGCCCTTGATGCCGAGCGGGTTGGACGGGCACGGCGTGTTCGACGTCGATACCTTGAAGGACGGCAGGTCGCCGGCCCTCGGCATGGTGTAGTCCATGTAGCTCGCCGTCAGCAGCTGGCCGCTCGAGTCGTAGCGGCAGCCTTCCAGCAGCGCCTGGCCGATACCCTGCGCGATACCGCCATGGACCTGCCCCTCGACGATCATCGGGTTGATGATGTTGCCGAAGTCGTCGGCCGCCACGAACTGGACGATGTCGGTGTGGCCGGTCTCGGGATCGACCTCGACCTCGCAGATGTAGCAGCCCGCCGGGAAGGTGAAGTTCGACGGGTCGTAGAACGCGCCTTCCTTCAGGCCGGGCTCCATGCCGGCCGGCAGGTTGTGCGCCGTGTAGGCCGCCAGCGCCATCTGGAACCACGGCACGCTCTTGTCGGTGCCCGCCACCTTCAGCGCCCCGTTCTCGATGACGATGTCGCCCTCATCGGCCTCGAGCAGGTGGGCGGCGATCTTCTTGGCCTTCGCCTCGACCTTGTCGAGCGCCTTGACTATCGCGCTCATGCCGACCGCGCCGGAGCGCGAGCCGTAGGTGCCCATGCCCATCTGCACCTTGTCGGTGTCGCCGTGGACGATGGAGACCGATTCGATCGGCACGCCGAAGCGTTCGGCGACGAGCTGCGAGAACGTCGTCTCATGGCCCTGGCCGTGGCTGTGCGAGCCGGTCAGCACCTCGATCGTGCCGACCGCGTTGACGCGCACCTCGGCCGATTCCCACAGGCCGACGCCGGCGCCGAGCGAACCCACCGCAGCCGACGGCGCGATGCCGCAGGCCTCGATGTAGTTGGACATGCCGATGCCGCGCAGCTTGCCGCGCTTCCTCGCCTCCTCGCGGCGCTTTGCGAAACCGGCGTAGTCGGCCGCCTTCATCGCCGCGTCGAGGGACGCCGCGTAGTCGCCGGCGTCGTAGCACATGATGACCGGCGTCTGGTACGGGAAGGACGTGATGAAATTCTTGCGCCGCAGCTCGGCGGGATCGACGCCCAGTTCGCGGGCGGAGGTCTCGACGACGCGCTCGAGCAGGTAGGTCGCCTCCGGCCGGCCGGCGCCGCGATAGGCGTCGACGGGCGCGGTGTTGGTATAGACCGTTCGCACGTTGGCGTGGATCGCCGGGATCACGTACTGTCCCGACAGCAGCGTCGCGTAGAGATAGGTCGGAACCGACGAGGAGAAGAGCGACATGTAGGCGCCGAGATTGGCGATCGTGTCGACCTTCAGCGCCGTCATCCGGTGGTCCTTGTCGAAGGCGAGCTGCACCTCGGTGACATGGTCGCGGCCGTGCGCGTCGCAGAGGAAGCTCTCCGTGCGGTCGGCCACCCACTTCACCGGCACGCCGGTCTTCTTCGAGGCCCACAGGCAGACGATCTCCTCGGGGTAGATGTAGATCTTCGAACCGAAGCCGCCGCCGACGTCGGGCGCGATCACGCGCAGCTTGTTCTCCGGCGCGACGTTGTAGAAGGCGCTCATCACCAGGCGGGCGACGTGCGGATTCTGCGACGTGGTCCAGCAGGTGTAGTGGTCCTCCGCCTTGTCGTAGTGGCCGAGTGCGGCGCGCGGCTCCATCGCGTTGGGCACCAGGCGATTGTTGACGATGTGCATCTTGGTCACATGCGCCGCCTTGGCGATGGCCGCGTCGACGGCCTTGGCATCGCCGATCTCCCAGTCGTAGATCAGGTTTCCCTCGGCCTCGGGATGAAGCTGCGGCGCGCCCTTCTTCAGCGCGTCCACCGCCTCGGTCACCGCCTTCAGCTCCTTGTAGCTGACCTCCACGGCCTCGGCCGCGTCGCGGGCCTGGCCCTTGGTGTCGGCCACCACGACCGCCACCGCCTCGCCGACATAGCGCACGCGGTCGACTGCCAGCGGCGACCAGGCGCCCATCTTCATCGGCGAGCCGTCCTTGGAATGGATCATCCAGCCGCAGATCAGGTTGCCGATGCCGTCGGCCTTCAGCTGCTTGCCGACCAGGACGTCGATGACGCCCGGCATGGCCTTCGCCTTCTTGACGTCGATCTTCCTGATCTCGGCGTGTGCGTGCGGGCTGCGCACGAACACGGCGTGCTTCATGCCCGGAACCACCATGTCGTCGACATAGCGGCCGGCGCCGGTGATGAAGCGTTTGTCTTCCTTGCGCGCCACGCGGGCGCCGATGCCTTCCATACCCATTCTTTCCTCCCTTCGGGAACGCCAGTCGGCAATCGGCATTCGGCAGTCCCTTTGGCTTTGCCGGATGCTCGTGCCGAAGCGCCTCCCTCGATTCGATTGCCGTTTCCCGACTGCCGCAGCCTCAGGCGGCCTTCGCCTTGCCCTTACCGGCCTTGCCCATCGCCGCCGACGCAGCGAGGATGGCCTTGACGATGTTGTGGTAGCCCGTGCAGCGGCAGATGTTGCCTTCGAGTTCGGCCCGCACCGTCGCCTCGTCGAGGCCTTCGGGATGGCGGTTGATCATGTCCACGGCCGCCATGATCATGCCCGGCGTGCAGAAGCCGCACTGGAGGCCGTGGTGCTCCCTGAACGCGGCCTGCACGGGATGCAGCTCGGCGCCGTCGGCGAGGCCCTCGATGGTGACGACGCTCGAGCCTGAGGCCTGAGCGGCGAGCATAGTGCAGCTCTTCACCGCCTTGCCGTCGACATGGACGACGCAGGCACCGCACTGCGAGGTGTCGCATCCGACATGCGTGCCGGTCAGGCCCAGGTCCTCTCGCAGGAACTGGACCAGCAGCGTCCGATCCTCGACCGTCTTGGTGACGGTTCGCCCGTTTACGTTGATCGTGACTTCAGACATCTAGACTTCTCCTCCCAATGTCGAAACTCCGAGGACCGCCCGCTCCGGGGACGCGTCCGCCGACACGAGTTCCACCCTAACCCAATCATCGGCCGTCGCGGAAGAATGCCGGGCGGGGATTCGAGCGTATATTGTACTTTCGGTCGCGGCGGCGCGTGCCTTGTCAAAGCCGACGGTGCGGACCAAGATGGCGCGACATTCGGCTGCGTCGGAGCCCGTAGAAGGCGACGACGGTCTGGGAGGACTCACAAGCTGGCCGTCTCTCGCTCGACCTATCCCTGCGGCGTCAGCGTGCTGGCCACCGACGTGGCCGACGCCGACGCTTTCGCATCGGCGGTGGCTGCGGCGGCCGAGGACGCCGATTCCGGCTTCGGTCTCGTTTTCTTTTCGCAATCGCTGATCATGGCGCAGCCGCTGGCGGCAGCGCTCGCGCGCCGGGCACCTGGCCTGCGCTATGCCGGCTGCTCGACGGCGGGCGAGATCACCCCGGACGGACTTGCCGAAGGCCACATCGTCGCCGTCCTCTTTCCGCGCGCCTCCTTCGCCGTCGCCACGACCATGATCCGCGGGCTCTCCGCCTCCGGCATGGACGCCATCGCCGGCGAGGTCGAGCGGCTGAAGCAACGTCTTGCCGCCAGCGGCGCGACGATGAGGAGCGGCCAGGTGTTCGCGCTGTGCTTCGTCGACGGCCTGTCCTATGCCGAAGAGGCGCTGACCTCGGCGATCCACTGGAGCCTCGACGACATTCCCCTGATCGGCGGATCGGCCGGCGACGACCTGAAGTTCGAGACCACGACGCTGTTCACCGAGGGCGGCGTCGACACCGACTGCGCCGTCATCGCGCTGGTCGCCACCAGCCTGCCTTTCCAGGTTTTCAAGACCGAAAACTTCGTGCCCACCGGCGACAAGCTGGTGGTTACGGCTTCCGACCCCGACCATCGGATTGTGCGGGAGTTCAACGCCGCGCCGGCGGCGGAGGAATATGCCGCGGCGATCGGGCTCGATCCCGGCTCGCTGACGCCGATGAGCTTCGCCTCGCATCCGGTCGTGGTCCGCGTCGGCGGCGAATATTACTGCCGCTCGATCCAGAAGGTGCAGCCGGACGGTTCCCTCTCCTTCTTCTGCGCCATCGACGACGGCATCGTGCTGACCATCGCCCAGCCGAAGGGCATGGTCGAATCAACCCGTGCCGCACTGAAGGCCGTCGACGAGAAGCTCGGCGGCACCGACGTCATCCTCGGCTTCGACTGCGTGCTGCGCCGTCTCGACGCGCAGAACCGGCAAGTGTTCCGCGACATGTCCGAGCTCTATCGGGAAAACAACGTCGTCGGCTTCGGCACATACGGCGAGCAGTACCGTTCGATGCACCTGAACCAGACGTTCACCGGCATCGCCTTCGGGCGCCGTCAGGCGGCGGAGTAGGCATGCGCGAGATCGACGACATCGAGCGCCTGAAGCGCATCAATGCCGCGCTGATGTCCCGTGTCGAGCGCGCGATGGACCAGCAGGGCAACGCGTTCTCGCTGTTCCAGACGGCGATCAACCTGGAAAGCCGGGTGAAGCTGCGCACGGAGGAACTGCGTTCGACGCTGCGCCGGCTCGAGCGGTCGAACATCGACCTCGCCGCGGCCAAGGAGAACGCCGAGCGCGCCAACACCTCGAAGACCCGCTTCCTCGCGGCGGCAAGCCACGACGTCCTGCAGCCGCTCAATGCCGCCCTGCTCTCCGTCTCGGCACTCGCCGAACTGCAATCCGGCGAGGAGGGGCGACGCCTCGTCCGCCAGATCGAGCGGTCGCTGGAGACGATGGGCGAGTTGCTGCGTACGTTGCTCGACATCTCCAAGCTCGACGCGGGCGTCATCCAGCCGGAACTGATCGACGTCGCTCTGGAACCGATGTTCGCCTCGCTGAAGTCCGACTTCCAGCCGCTTGCCGACAAGAAGGGCATCAGGCTGCGCTTTCGCGCCACCGACCTCGCCGTCGTCTCCGACCGCACGCTGCTGCGCCGCATCCTGCAGAACATCGTCTCCAACGCGCTGCGCTACACCACGAGAGGCGGGGTTCTCGTCGCCGCGCGGCGCCGTGGTGACGGCCTGCGCGTCGACGTCTACGATACCGGCTCCGGCATTCCCGACGACGAGCGCGACGACATCTTCGAGGAATTCCATCGCGGCACGGCCTCGGCGACCGATCTGGCCGGCGGCCTGGGCCTCGGTCTCTCCATCGTCAGGCGCATGGTGGAAGCCCTCGGCCATGGTCTCACCTTCTCCTCGACGGTCGGTCGCGGCACGGTCTTCCGGCTGACGCTCCCGCTGGCGCCAAGGCCGGAAGCCCAGGTCGCCCCGCCCGAACCCGAGGCGCCGCGCGCTTACGGCCTGTTCGGCGCCAAGGTCCTGTTGATCGAGAACGACGCGACCGTGGCCGAGGCGACCACGGCGCTGCTGGAGCGCTGGCGTTGCAATGTGCGTTCGGCGGCGACCGCGGCCGCGGCCCTCGACGCCCTCGGCGACTCGGACTGGGTGCCCGACGTGATCATTGCCGACCAGCATCTCGACCACGGCGGTCTCGGCAGCGAAGCGATCGGGCAGGCGCGGCGCCTTCTGCTGCGCCAGGTGCCGGCCGTCATCGTCACTGCCGATCCCTCCGACCACCTGCAAAGGTCGGCGCGCGCGGCGGGCGTCGAAGTCATGCTGAAGCCGGTCAAGCCGGCGCAGCTGCGCGCGCTGCTCGCCCACCTTCTCGCCTGAAGCGTCAGCCGGGCGGCTCAGAATCCGGCCTGGTCGCGAAACAGGTCGGCGTTGTCGAGCTTCGACACCTCGATCACGGCCTGGGTGCGGCTGTAGACGTTGAGCTTGCGCAGGATTTCGGAGACATGCGCCTTGACGGTGGTCTCACCGACCTGGAGTTCGTAGGCGATCTGCTTGTTCAGGAGACCCTGCTTCAGCATCTGCAGCACACGCAGCTGCTGCGGCGTGAGCCGCGCCAGGCGCGCCATCAGTTCGCTCCGGTCGGACCGCTCGTCGGCCTTCGGCGGACCGTCGTAGGTCTCGGGAACATAGACCGCACCCTCCATGACCGAACGGATCGCGCCGGCGAGTTCGTCCTTGCGGACCGACTTCGGGATGAAACCCGCAGCGCCATAGGACAAGGCCTCGGCGATCACGCGCGGCTCCTCGTGTCCGGACACGACCACTACCGGCAGCCTCGGATGGCGCGTTCTGATCTGCAGCAGCCCCTCGAAGCCGTGCACCCCCGGGATGTTGAGATCGAGCAGCGCCAGGTCGAAGGGGTCATGGCCTGCGAGAAGGTCAAGCGCTTCCGCGACGGTTCGCGCCTCGACGGTGGCGACATCCGGATAGGCCATCTGGACGGCGATCTGCAACGCCTCGCGGAAAAGCGGGTGATCGTCGACGATGAGAAAACGCGTGACGTCGTTGCTCATCGCCACACCCCGGTCGCCGCACGCCTGCGCATGGCGGCCCCTCGGCGCTGCTGAAGCTCGGCTTGCTTGAGACACGGACGCATGTGCCGATCCTAGCGAAAGCCGCCTACGCCGCCACTTGCCAAATAGTCCACTCCGCCTTGTCGGGGGGCGCGGCACAACCGCAGCCGGGTCGCTGCGGCCCCCTCGGGAGCCGACGCGTCACTGCGGGCAGTAGCCGCGCACCTTGACGTAGTTCTTGTGTACCCAGCCGGCCGGATAGGGCGGGCCCCAGAGCGGATTCTGGCAGCGGCCGAACATGCAGCTCGCCTCGTACCAGTTGCCGCGCCTGCCGTAGACGGAAAGCTTGTCGCCCCTGTAGACCTCGCCGATCTGGGCGTAGCCGCCGCCCGGTCCCGAGCGCACCGCGAGGAAGCCGTTGCCGTTGGCGTGGTTGTACTGGCTGATCGGACGGACACCGACGACCGTCCCCTCGCAATCGAAGACGGCAGCGGCCGGAAGGCTGGCTCCCGCCAGAGCGGCAGCGACCACGAACGGCGCCGCGACGACGGAACGTAGTGACATCGAAGAAACCTCCCGGAAGCGATCCGGTCGCCGCGACCGGTCAATACAATCATTTTCCCCGACAGGCTCCCGGCAAACATTGACGTGCATCAACGCGGCGCCGCCGCTGCGGATCAGTGGCGGCGCGCCTGCACGAGATAGGCGTCGATCGCCGTCTCGCCGAGGAAGCGCGCCGCCTCGAGCCGGTGAAGTCCCTCGACCAGAACGTATCGGCCCTCGTCCCGGCGCACCTGGATCGGCGTCTTCAGTCCGTGTTCAAGAATGTCCTCGGCGAGCAGCCTCGCCGTTTCCGCATGCAGCGTCTTCCTGCGTGCCGTCGGAACGTAGATGTCGGCAATCGGGATCTTGATGGATTTCAGCATGCCGGCTCCCGGCGGCATCCGGCGCCGCCGTTCCTTCGATAGGCCGTTCGGCCCGCTGTCGCAATGGGCGCGATCGACGCCGCTGCCGCGATTGACGGAGGACGGGGCGCTTGGTAGCGTCCGGATGTCCGAGGTTCCCGCACGGCGGTGCGGGAGGAAAGAGGGAATACGGAACGGACGCTCCGTCCGAAGCCGTAGCTGCCCCCGCAACTGTGAACGGCGAGGCTTGTCCGAAAACGCCACTGAAGCGCGACGCTTCGGGAAGGCCGGCAAGCCCGAGACCCGCGAGCCAGGAGACCTGCCCCGGACGGTCACTTTTCCGGATGCGGGGAGCTTCCGGCACTGTCTCGACAGTGGTGGCAAGAGTCATCGCTGGCGGGACGCATGTATCGATCCCACCGGCTGTTCAAAACGAAGGCACCGCGCGCGGCGCGGACGGGGGATCATATGCAGAGATATGACAAGGCACTCATTCCAGCCGCGATCGCGGCCGCACTCGCTGCCGTGCCGGCGGCTCACGCGGAAACCGACATCGGCACGATCGTCGTGACGCCGAACAGGACTCCCACGGAGAAGAGCAAGGTCGGCTCGAAGGTCGAGACGGTCGACGAGGAAAAGATCGCCCGCGAATCGAAGCCGCTGATCACGGACTATCTGACGCTTTTGCCCGGCGTCTCGGTCTCGGCTCCCGGCGGCGGCGGCCAGGAGACCAGCCTGTCGGTGCGGGGCGCCGACAAGAAGTACGTGAAGACGCTGTTCAACGGCATCGACATCTCCGACCCGACGGCGACTCAGGTGCAGACCTCGTGGGAGCACCTGACGACCGGCGGCGTCTCGGGCATCGAGGTGCTGAAGGGTTCGCAGAGCACGCTCTACGGCTCCGATGCAGTTGCCGGCGTCATCGGCATTTCCACGCTCGGCGGCATCGAGATCGGCACCCATCACGAGTTGACGATCGAAGGCGGATCGCGCGGTACGGTGCGCGCCGGCTACCGGCTGACGAACGCCACCGAGACCGGCCGCTTCTCCTTCGGCGTGAACGGGCTGACCACCGACGGCATCTCGCGGGCGCTGTCGAACGGCACCCCTCCCCTCGACACCGACCTCTCGCTGGAACCGGACAGCTACCGAAACATCACCGGTACGTTTGCCGGCGAACAGCAGCTGAGCGAGACCTTCTCCGTCTTCGCCGCGGGCCTGCTCATCCGGGCCGACGGCGAGTTCGACGACAGCGGCAATCCGCCGACGGACAATCTCTTCAATACCGGCGACACGACGCAGAAGGCCGGCCGCATCGGCTTCAACCTCGACCTCCTCGATGGCCGCTTCACGAACACGGTGTCGGCGCAGATCTTCGACGTCGATCGCGACCTGCACCTCGTCTCGGCCTATGGACCGTACGACGCCAACTACCGCGGTCTGCGCAAGAAGGTCGACTACCAGGGCGCCTTCCATGCCGCCGACTGGGCGACGCTGCAGTTCGGCGCCGACAGCGAATGGCAGAGCGCCAAGGTGACAGACAACTACGGCACCGACACCTCCGACGCCTTCTCGCTCGCCGGCGTGTGGGCCCAGGCGCTTCTGGAACCGGTCGAAAACCTGACGCTGACGGCCGGCGGGCGCCACGACCGGCATTCGGTCTTCGGCGGCTATAACACCTGGCGGCTGACCGGCGCCTACCTGTTTCCCGATTTCGGCACGAAGCTGCACGCCTCGGTCGGCACGGGCTATCGCGCGCCGAGCCTCTACGAGCTCTACGGCCCTTGGGTCGGAAATCCGTCGCTGCAGCCCGAGCAGAGCTTCTCCTTCGACGTCGGCGTCGAGCAGACGCTGCTCGACGGCCGGCTGGTCGCCGACGTCACCTATTTCCAGCTCGATACCGACAACCTGATCGACTACAGCTACGCGACCTTCTCGTACGTGCAGCTTCCCGGCGTGACCAGGAGGCGGGGCGTGGAAGCGTCTCTCGCCTGGCAGGCTGCCCCGTGGCTCGACCTCGAGGCCGCCTACACGTTCACGCAGACGCACCAGCCCGACGGGCTCGAGCGTCCGCGCATTCCCGCCCACGACATCGCGCTGTCGGCGACGGTGCGGCCGGCCGAGAAGTGGGAGATCACGGGAACCGCCCGCGCCGTGCTCGACACGACGGACCGCATCAGCCCGTCCTGGGGCACCTTCGTCGACGTCGCCCTCGACGACTACGTCCTTGTCGACGCGAAGGTCGCGTACCAGTGGAACGAGGACACCGAAATCTATGTGCGCGGCGAGAACCTGCTCGACCAGAAATACCAGGTGGTGAAGGGATACGGCATGCCCGGCATCGGCGTCTTCGCCGGCTTGAAAGCACGGTTCTGACCATGGCGCGGGCCGTCGACCGATTCACCCTGCGACCGGTCGGACGGCCCGCGCGGCTCGCCGCGCTGTTCCTGGTTCTGGCCTCGACGCCGGCCGCCGCAGACCCGGCGCGGCCCCGCGTCATGTCGCTCAACGTCTGCACCGATCAACTGGTGCTCGCGCTGGCGGATCCGGCACAGATCCTGTCGCTTTCGGCGCTGGCCGACGATCCCGACCTCTCCTTCCATTCACGGGCGGCGGCCGCCTATCGGAAGAACCGCGGCCTGGCGGAGGAGGTGTTCCTCGCGCAGCCCGATATCGTCGTGACCGGCACATATTCGCTCCACAACACGACACAGCTGCTCCGTCATGTCGGCATGCGCGTCGAGACGTTCGACTATGCGCAGACGCTCGAATCCGTGCCCGGCGCGGTGCGCCGGATGGGGGTAGTCCTCCGCCAGGAGGCGCGCGCCGAAAGGATCGCCGCGGCCTTCGAAACCGAGCTCGCCGCGCTCTCCTTACCGC
>DUSC01000087.1 GCA_012842935.1 Hyphomicrobiales bacterium
GAAGGTGAGGGCCTGGGACCAGGTGTCGGGAAAGACAAAGGGAAAGCCCGAGGCATGCGGCGCCTCGACGGCCTCCGGATCGGCGGGATCGGCCGGCGCCTGAGCGACCGGCACCTGCGCCGGTGCCGTCGGTGCCGGCTGCGGACCGGCCGCCGGCGATGCCGGAGGCGCGGCCTTCGCCGGGCTGCTCGTCCAGCTGCCGGCAGGGGCGGCCGGGCCCGGCGCCGGCGGCACTGCCGGCTTGATGTCGGGCTTCGCCTGGAGCGAAGCAAACACCTGCTCCAGCTCGGCGAGCGGATCGGAACGGTCGCGCATCGGACGCGCCGGCGCGTATTCGGATTCGACCTGCGCGATCGCCTCCTCCAGCGAGCGCTTCTGCCGTTCGGCGACCGCGGCGGGCGGCGGCGGATTGAGGGTGGAAAGCTTCGCGGCGATCGTTGCGCGGGCCTTCTCGTAGACCCGGGCGCGCATCTCCGGCGTCGGCTTGTCGCCGAGGCCGTCGATCGTTTTCCTCAGAACCGCAACGAAATCTGCCATGCGTCAGCTTCCTGATCCGCCGCGCCGTCGCCGGTCGGGGCCGTCGGCGCGGGGGTGGGCAAAACTAGTCTTGAAACGGGTCGGTCACAAGTATCGTGTCGTCCCGCTCCGGGCTCGTCGAAAGAAGCGCGACCGGCGCGCCGATGAGCTCTTCTATGTACCGCACATATTTCACCGCCTGCGCCGGCAAGTCGTTCCAGCTGCGGGCGCCCTTCGTCGTCCCCGACCAGCCCTCGAGCGTCTCGTAGACCGGCTGGACCCGGGCCTGGGCACCCTGGCTCGCCGGCAGGTAGTCGATCGGCTCGCCGTCGAGTCGGTATCCGGTGCAGACCTGGATCTCTTCGAGCCCGTCGAGCACGTCGAGCTTCGTCAGCGCGATGCCGTTGATGCCGTTCAGGGCCACGGCCTGACGGACCAGCACCGCGTCGAACCACCCGCACCGACGTTTACGCCCTGTAACTGTGCCGAATTCATGACCGCGCGTGCCGAGGAACTCGCCGACGGCATTGTCCTGCTCGCTGGGGAAAGGTCCCTCGCCGACGCGGGTCGTGTAGGCCTTGGTGATGCCGAGCACGTAGCCGATGGCGCCCGGACCGACGCCCGAACCGGCCGCCGCCTGGCCGGCCACCGTGTTCGACGAGGTGACGAACGGATAGGTGCCGTGGTCGATGTCGAGCAGCGTTCCCTGGGCGCCCTCGAACAGGATGCGCGCGCCGCGCCGGCGCTTCTCGTCGAGAACCTTCCAGGTGCGGTCCATGAAGGGAAGGACGTCGGCCGCGACCGAGGTCAGTTCCGCGAGGATCGCCTCGTGCGTGCTCTCCGGATGGCCGAGCCCGCGGCGCAGGGCGTTGTGATGGGTCAACAGCCGGTCGACCTTCGCCGGCAGCGTCTCGAGGTCCGCCAGGTCCATGACGCGGATGGCGCGGCGGCCGACCTTGTCCTCGTAGGCCGGGCCGATGCCGCGGCGGGTTGTGCCGATCTTCGTTCCCGCATTGCTGGCGGCGTCCTCGCGGAATCCGTCGAGTTCGCGATGCAGCGAGAGAATGAGCGACGTGTTCTCGGCGATCTTCAGGGTGGCGGGAGTGACTTCCACGCCCTGGCCGCGCAGCTTGGTCACCTCGGCGACGAAGGCGTGCGGGTCGAAGACGACGCCGTTGCCGATCACGGACAGCTTGCCCGGGCGGACGACTCCGGAAGGCAGCAGCGAAAGCTTGTAGACCTTGCCGTCGACGACCAGCGTATGGCCGGCATTGTGGCCGCCCTGGAAGCGGACGACGACGTCGGCCCGCTCCGAAAGCCAGTCGACGATCTTGCCCTTGCCTTCGTCGCCCCACTGCGACCCGACCACCACGACATTGGCCATCTGCTATTCCCCTTCGCGCGCAGCGGCCGGTCGGCCGCCGCAAAGACAGGCCTCTATAGCGTCAAGGATTCGGCAGCGCGACACTTGTTTGCCGGCAGCCGTGTCCTCAGGCCCAACATTTTGTCGCTGGACCGGGGTTTACCCCGGAGCGGAAGGTCTCTAGTTCGGATGGACGGACCGGAAGCCCGAATGAGAGACCGAACCGCCTATATTCTGCTGTTGCTGACCACCTTGTTCTGGGGCGGCAACGCAATTGCGGGGAAGCTGGCGATCGGCCACGTCTCGCCGATGCTGCTGACCACGGCGCGTTGGTCGATCGCCTGCATCGTGCTTGCCGCGATCGGCTGGCGGCGGCTGAAGGCAGACTGGCCGGCGCTGCGCGGGCGGCTCGTCTTCCTGGCCGTCCTCGGCACCGCCGGCTTCGCCGTCTTCAACATCGCCCTCTACAGCGCGCTGCTGTTCACGTCGGCGATCAATGTCAGCATCGAGCAGGCCGGCATGCCCATGCTGATCTTCGTCGCCAACTTCATCCTGTTCCGCCTGCGCGTCGCCTGGGCGCAGATCGTCGGTTTCGTCGTCTCGCTGGCCGGCGTGGCGCTGACCGCGGCCCATGGCGAGCCGGCCCGGCTGCTCGATCTCGACGTCAATTTCGGCGACGCGCTGATGCTGATCGCGCTGGTGGTCTATGCCGGCTACACGGTCGCGCTGCGTTTCCGTCCGGCCGTCCACTGGCAGAGCCTGATGATCGTCATGTGCGGCGCCGCCGCGATCGGCTCGGCCGTCTTCGCCGTCGCGGAGTACGTCCACGGCGCCGCGGTCCTTCCCGACGCGCAGGGGTGGGCCGTGATCGGCTACACGGCCCTCTTCCCCTCGATCCTGGCGCAGGTCTTCTATATCCGCGGCGTCGAACTCATCGGCGCCAACCGCGCCGGCCTGTTCATCAACCTCGTGCCGATCTTCGGGACGCTGCTGGCGATCGTGCTTCTCGGCGAGACCTTCTACCTCTACCACGCCGTGGCCATGGCGATGGTGCTCGGCGGAATCGCCGTCGCCGAGCTGGGCGGGCGCAAGGCGGCGTAGCCGGTCAGGGTAAGCTGCGCCGCCTCTGGCGTCAGTTGCCCACGTCGAAGACCAGCGGCTTGGCCGACATGATCTTCGGGTTGGCGCGCAGTTCGGCGAGGACCTTCTCCGGGAACGGCGCGTCGAGATAGAGCAGCGCGATGGCGTCGCCACCCGGCCGGTCGCGGCCGAGCTGGAAGTTGGCGATGTTGACGCCGTTCTGGCCGCAGATCGTGCCGAGCAGGCCGATGATGCCCGGCGCGTCCGGGTTGGTCGTGTAGAGCATGTGCTGGCCGACCTCGGCATCGAGATTGATGCCTTTGATCTGGATGAAGCGCGGCTTGTGGTCGGAGAAGCAGGTCCCGGCGATCGAGCGCGTCATGTGCTCGGTCTTGACGGTGAGCTTGATGTAGCCGTCGAACACGCCCGACTTGTCGCGCTTGACCTCGGCGACGATGATGCCGCGCTCCTTCACCATGATCGGCGCCGACACCATGTTGACGTCGGCGACCTGCGGGCGGATCAGCCCGGCGAGCGCAGCGCTGATCAGGGCGCGCGTGTTCATCGCCGCGGTCGAGCCGTCGAACAGGATCTCGACCTCCTTGATCGGGTCCTCGGTGACCTGACCGACGAAGGCGCCGAGCACCTCGGCGAGCTTGACGAAGGGCTTCAGGCGCGGCGCCTCCTCCGCAGTGATCGACGGCATGTTGATGGCGTTGGAGACCGCTCCCTTGATCAGGTAGTCGGCCATCTGCTCGGCGATCTGCAGGGCGACGTTCTCCTGCGCTTCGGTCGTCGAGGCGCCGAGATGCGGGGTGCACACCACGTTTTCCATGCCGAACAGCGCGTTCTCCGTCGCCGGTTCGACCTCGAAGACGTCGATGCCGGCGCCGGCTACCTTGCCGCTCTTCAGCGCCGCGACGAGGTCGGCCTCGACGACGAGGCCGCCGCGGGCGCAGTTGATGATGCGCACGCCGTCCTTCATCTTCGCGATCGCCGCGGCGTCGATGATGTTGCGGGTGCGCTCGGTCAGCGGCGTGTGCAGCGTGATGAAGTCGGCGCGCTGGAACAGTTCGTCGAGCTCGACCTTCTCGACGCCGAGTTCCTCGGCGCGGTCCTCGGACAGGAACGGATCGTAGGCGACGACGTGCATCTTCAGCCCGACGCCGCGCGTGGCCACGATCGAGCCGATGTTGCCGCAGCCGATGACGCCGAGCGTCTTGCCGGTGATCTCGACTCCCATGAACTTGTTCTTTTCCCACTTGCCCGCATGCGTGGATGCATTGGCCTCGGGGATCTGCCGCGCGACGGCGAACATCAGCGCGATCGCGTGCTCCGCCGTCGTGATCGAATTGCCGAACGGCGTGTTCATGACGATGATGCCGCGCCGCGACGCCGCCGGTATGTCGACATTGTCGACGCCGATGCCGGCGCGCCCGATCACCTTGAGGTTGGTGGCGGCGGCGATGAGCTTCTCGGTGACCTTGGTCGCCGAGCGGATGGCGAGGCCGTCGTAGCGGCCGATCACCTCGAGCAGCTTCTCCTTGTCCTTGCCGAGGTCGGGAAGGTAGTCGACCTCGACGCCGCGGTCCCTGAAGATCTGGACGGCAGTCGGGGAAAGCTTGTCGGAAACGAGAACGCGGGGCATGGGTGGGGTCCTTCGAGATTTGCGCCCTCCCTCCCCCTTGCGGGGAGGGTGTCGGCGGAGCCGACGGGTGGGGGTGGTTGGACTTGGCTGGCCGGTGCGAGAGGTTCGAAATGGCGAGACCGAACCTGCCTGGTCCGGTCCGTCGCGACCACCCCCGCCCGGCCCTTCGGGCCGCCCTCCCCTCGCGGGGGAGGGAAAGGACGCTAGGCCGCGGCCTTCAGCGTCGCCTTCTGCTGGACGAAGGCCCACTCGAGCCAGGGCAGCAGCGCCTCGAGATCGGCCGTCTCGACGGTGGCGCCGCACCAGATCCTGAGGCCGGGAGGCGCGTCGCGGTAGGCGCCGATGTCGTAGGCGACGCCCTCCTTCTCCAGCCTCGAGACGAGACCCTTGGCGAAGGCGGCGCGGCCGTCCGCGTCGAGTGCGGCGACTTCGGGATCGACGATCGTGAGGCACACCGACGTATTGGAGCGCGTCGCCGGGTCGACCGCGAGGTTGGCGAGCCAGCCGCTATCGTTCGTGAACCGGTCGAGCACGGCGAAATTGGCGTCGGCACGGGCAATCAGCGCGTCGAGGCCGCCGATCGACTTTGCCCATTTCAGCGCGTCGAGATAGTCCTCGACGCAGAGCATCGAGGGTGTGTTGATGGTCTCGCCCCTGAAGATGCCCTCGATCAGCTTGCCGCCCGAGGTAAGACGGAAGATTTTCGGCAGCGGCCAGGCCGGCTTGTAGCTCTCCAGCCGGGAGACGGCGCGGGACGAGAGGATCAGCATGCCGTGCGCGCCCTCGCCGCCGAGCGCCTTCTGCCAGGAGAAGGTGACGACGTCGAGTTTCGCGAAGTCGAGCCGCTGGGCAAACGCCGCCGAGGTCGCGTCGCAGATCGTCAGGCCCTTGCGGTCCGCCGGGATGAAGTCGGCGTCAGGCACGCGCACGCCCGACGTGGTGCCGTTCCAGGTGAAGACCACGTCGCGGTCGAAATCGATCTTCGCCAGGTCCGGCAATGCGCCGTAGGGCGCCTCGATGGTGCGCACGTCGGCGAGCTTCAGCTGCTTCACCACGTCGGTGACCCAGCCGGCGCCGAAGCTCTCCCAGGCGACCATGTCGACGCCGCGCTCGCCGAGCAGCGACCACAACGCCATCTCGACGGCGCCGGTATCGGAGGCCGGAACGATGCCGATCCGGTGGTCGGCCGGCACCTCCAGCACCTCGCGCGTCAGCGCAATGGCCTGCTCGAGCTTTGCCTTGCCGATCTTGGCGCGATGCGATCGGCCGAGCGGCGCGTCGGCGAGGCAGCCGGGCGACCAGCCGGGACGTTTTGCACAGGGACCTGAGGAGAAATTGGGGATCGCCGGACGCAAGTCCGGCTTTGCGACGGTCGTCGTCATCGTGGTCTATCCTTCCAGATAGCTGGCCCCTCGTTGGGGAGGGGTGGCCCACGGACGGCGATATGCGGTCGCCCCGCTGTCGTCAAGGGGAAAGTTTTCGTCGGCCGCAGGACACTCGAGCGCAGATGTCGCACCGCCGAAACGACCAAGGCGGCCTCGCGGCCGCCTCGAAGGATGAAGGGTCGCCCTTCGCCTACCAGAGGTCGTAGCGGAATCCGACCTTGACCTGGTGATAGCTGAGGCCCTTGCGGATCTCCGGCGTGGTCAGGACCGGGTTGAAGGCAACGTAGCTGGCGTCCGGAATGGCCAGGTATTCGTAGCCCAGATCGATCGAGGCGTTCTTGTTCATCCGGTAGGAAAGACCTGCGGCGAGCGAATAGACCAGCTTGATCTGGCTCTCCGAGGTCACCGTTCCCTGGTAGAACGAGTCGTCGTAGCAGTCGAAACTGATGGTCGTGGTGTTGCCGCCGCCGACCGTCGTCGTGGTCTCGTCGATGCAGTCGCGCGCGCCTTGGGCCAGCCGGTACTTGTTGTAGGCGAGGCCGACGCCGCCGCCGATGAAGGGGGTGATGCCGACATAGGTGCCGAGGTCGATGTAGGCATTGGCCATCAGGTCGTAGGCCTTGTTGCTGCCCTTGTCCATGCCCTCGCAGGGTCGCGTTCCGACGCCGGTGGCCTGGCTGGTTATGGTGCCGGTCAAATTGTCGACGACCGTGGTGGTCTGCGTCCCGTTGCAGGTGGTGGTGTAGGCGTTGTCGAAGCGGCTGGTCGGCAGAAGGCCGACGTTCAGTTCGCCGCGGAAGTAGTCGTTGAAATGATAGCCCATGCCGACGCTGCCGGAGAACGGCTGGTACTCGTCGGTGAGTCCGGCCGGCGTGACGTCGATCTTGTAGGGCTTGTTGATGGCGTAGCCGAGGTCGCCCCTCAGATACCAACCAGATCCCACTTCGACAGGCACGTATTCGGGCGCTTCTTCGACGAAGATCGGCGGATCGTAGTCGGCAGCGATGACGGGAACCGTGGGCAGCAGCATGGCCGCCGCTGCGGTGACGATGACGAACGACTTCAGGCTCATGGCCGCTACTCCCGATTCGCGCCCGCCGAGGGAATGCCGGCGCACGCGCTGATGGGAGTGAGTGTTAACCATAGTGGTTAAGTGGCGGTTAAGGATAACGGACCGTTAGCGAAAAGTCCGAACCACGGCGCCGGCGCCGTCGGCAAATGCGAAGCCGCCCGGCCAGGGCCGGGCGGCGCGGGAACGCAAGGCAGGCGGGCGCCTATTTGTAGACCGGCGCCGGCGGGGGTTCGTAGGCGATCGGCTCCGGCTCGTAGCATTCGCTGCGGCCGCTGAACTGGTAGCGCAGGCCGGCGCGTCCTTCATGGATCGAGATGCCGCGGTCGAAACCGGGGCCGGCCGCCGGAGCATACTCGAACTGCCGGCCGCCTGAGATCTTGGCGTAGCGGTAGCCGACATCGAGCTTTAGCTTGTCGGTGAGGCAGTAGGAGGCACCCGCCATGAGCGCATAGGCGAAACGCCAGTTCTGGGTTCCTCGGTGGACGGTGGTGACCCCGCCGACCGTGTTGCGCAGGTCGTCCCACTTCAGGTAGGCACCGCCGATACCGGCGCCGACATAGGGCGTTATGCCGTGATAGGTGCCAAGGTCGGCGTAGGCGTTGGCCATCATGAGCAGGGCGCTGTAAGCCGACTCGTCGACGGACACGCAGTCCGGCTGGCCGCACGAACCGGCCGTTCCGGTGGTCTGCCCCCTGAACTTCGACTTGAACATGTAGTCCAGGGTCACGTCGGTGCGGAAATACCTGTTGACCTGGTAGCCGATGCCGCCGCCGAGGGAGAACGTGCTGCGTAGTTTGCCGAAGTCGAACGCGCCGGTGCCCGCCGGCGGGCCGTAGGTGATGTAGTCGCCCTTGTGGTAGCGCGAGGCGTGATAATCGAGGTCGCCGCGGATATACCAGCCGCCGTAGGATACCTCCTCGTAGACGGGAGGCGGCGTCGTCTCGATGACCGGCGGTTCGTACAGATCGGCAGCAAACGCAGATCCCGCGGTGCTGGCGACCAATGCAGCGAGAAAGGCCTTGCGGGCAAATCTGTACATTGCTTCTACCCTTGCGATGTGCGGATCCGTTCGGAATCCGGCGACCGTTGAACTCGTCCTGGATAATGAAACGCAAAGGTTAAGGGCTACTTAACCCTGTTCCTTAACTACGATTCGGAACCGTCTCTTTGCCGGGATCGCGTCGTCGGCATGCGCAAGGCGCCGCCCACGGGCTGGACGGCGCTCTTTGTTCGGGCGAGGTAGGAGGGTCGGGCCGCCGCGAAGCTCAGGCCGCCGACTTGGCCTCGGCGATGACGTTGACCAGGTCGTTGACCACGGTCTCCACCATCTTCCGGTCGTCCCCTTCGGCCATGACGCGGATCAGGGGCTCGGTCCCCGACGGCCGGATGACGAGGCGTCCGGCGGCTCCGAGGCGGCTGCGCGCATCCTCGATGGCGTCCTTGACCGCGGCGTTCTCCAGCGGCTTGCCGCCCGAGAAACGGACGTTCTTCAGGAGTTGCGGCACCGGCTCGAACTTGCGCGCCACCTCGCTCACCGGCTTGTTGGCGCGCTTGATGCACGACAGGACCTGCAGCGCCGACACCAGCCCGTCGCCCGTCGTCGAGAAATCCGAAAGCACGATGTGGCCGGACTGCTCGCCGCCGACGTTGAGGCCGTGGGTGCGCATGTATTCGACGACGTAGCGGTCGCCGACCTGGGTGCGGTGGAGTTGCAGGCCGATGTCCGAGAGGAAGCGTTCCAGCCCGAGATTCGACATGACCGTGGCGACCACGCCGCCGCCGGCGAGCCGGCCGCTGTTGTTCCAGGATTCGGCGATCAGCGCCATGATCTGGTCGCCGTCGACCACCGACCCCGACTCGTCGACGATCACCATCCGGTCGGCGTCGCCGTCGAGCGCGATGCCGATGTCGGCGCGCACCTCGTGGACCTTCTTGGCGAGCGCGTCCGGATTGGTCGAGCCGCAGTCCCGGTTGATGTTGAAGCCGTTCGGCTCGGTGTTGAGGGTGATGACTTCGGCGCCGAGCTCCCACAGCGCGGCGGGCGCGACCTTGTAGGCGGCACCGTTGGCGCAGTCGACGACGATGCGCAGGCCGGACAGCGACATCGACCGCGGCAGGGTTCGCTTGGCGAATTCGATGTAGCGGTCATGGACGCCGTCGATTCGCTTGGCCCGGCCGAGCCCGTCGGAATCGGCGAGCGCAAGGTCGACGTCCTGCTCGATCAGCGCCTCGATCCGCGCCTCGATCTCGTCGGAGAGCTTGTAGCCGTCGGGGCCGAAGAGCTTGATGCCGTTGTCGTAGTAGGGATTGTGCGATGCCGAGATCATGACGCCGATGTCGGCGCGCAGCGAACGCACGAGCATCGCGACGGCCGGTGTCGGAATCGGTCCGAGCAGAAACACGTCCATGCCGGCCGCGCAGAATCCCGCAACCATGGCATTCTCGATCATGTAGCCGGAAAGCCGCGTATCCTTGCCCAGCACGACCCTGTGACGATGCTTGCCCCTGTGGAACGACATGCCGGCCGCCATGCCGACCTTCATGGCCACTTCGGCCGTCATCGGGAACTTGTTGGCCCGGCCGCGGATGCCGTCGGTGCCGAAGTAGCGCCTCGTCATGCTGATACTCTTCCCCCAGCAGGATTCCGCCCGACGCACCTTTGCCACATCGGCACGCGGCAGCAACATCACTTTGTGTGATATTTTGTCATCAATCCTTAGAAAACCGTTCAGGAGCCCGGCAGATCGGGGCGTTTCGCCTCACTTCATCGCGGCGATCCACTCGCGCAGCAACGCCACTGCCGCCGGATCGTGGAGGTGGCGGCCGAGTTCGGGCATCATGATGCCCGGCTCGACGCTGTCCACCCGGTAGAGGAGGATCGAGCCGTCGGGGTCGCCCGGCGCGATGTCGAACAGGCGCCCTCCCGAGCCCCTGCCGGCCGCGACGGGGCGCTTGTTGACGCCGTAGCGCACCGGCTCGGTCTCGCCCCAGGTCAGGAACAGGCCGGAATTGCTCGCCGGCCCTTCCGCCCTGTGGCAGTGGGCGCAGTTGACGTCCAGCCAGGCGCGGGCGCGGGCGTCGACCGGCGCGGCGGCGTCAAGGAAGTCCGGGACGGCCGGCGCCGCGGCCGAAGCCGGCGCCCCGGCGAGTATCCCCAGCGCCGTCCAGCGGTCGAGCTGGTTCGCCGGTCCGTCGGCATAGGGGAAGCTCCCGTTGATGTTGCGTGCCTTCGGCCCGATCGGCGAGATCGCGCCGCCGAGGTCGTGGCAGCCCTTGCACTGGTTCTTGTTGGGAACCGCATAGGCGAAGGAGAACGGCACGCCCTTGGCGTCGATCGTCGAGATGTCGATGCGTGCGCCGGCGATTTTCAGCGTCGCCTCGGTCTGCTCGTCGTTCCAGACATAGGCCAGCGCATGCCAGCCGTCTTCGCGGTGGAGGAGAAGCCTTGTCTCGACGATGCGCAGGTCCCTGTCCGGGGCACGGTAGTCGGCGGAAAAAGCAAACGTCTTCACCAGGGCCGTGCCGACGGGAAAGTCGAACACCTCGTCGGCGTCGTAGCTCGCCTGTCTGCCCTGCGGGACGAAGACGAACCGCATCTTCACCGCGCCATCGGAGTAGAGCGGCGTGTTCAGCTTGAACGGCACGACCCCGTCGGCCGGGCGCTGCGCCGCCATGTCGGCGAAGAAGCCGTAGGCCGAGAGTTCGGCGGGCGGCGTGTCGGAGAGGATCGCGTCGAGCGACACCGCCCCGGCCGCGCCGGTCCCGCAGAGCGTCGTCGCGACGGCGGCGGCGAGCCCGGCCGCCACGCTCCGGACGAGCCGCAAGGAGCGCCCGGCAACCGAACTCTCGTCTCTCGCCATCGCCGCCTCCCCGAAGAACCTCAGGCGCCGCCTTCCTGCGGCAGCTTCACGGGAGCGGGCTCCGGCAGGCTCCCCTTGTAGCCGGAGATGTCGGTATCCGGCCACCAGCCCCAAGGCAGCAGAAGCTGCGAGATCATCTTGAGGTTGATGAAGGTCGTGCCTTCCGCTTCGTCGACATAGACGCGGTTTTCCGCCGAGGTCCACGAGAAGTATTCGGGTATCGTGGTGACGCCGTCCCAGACGATGTCCGGCACGGGCGTCCCGGATATGTCGGAGATGGTCTTGCCGACCTCGCCGTCGGGCGCGCCGCCGCCCTCGCCGTAGGTGTTGCCGTGGACGTAGACGCCGCGCGGCACGAACATGTAATTCTCGTCCTCGTACTCGTTCGGATAGGCGGCGATCAGCACATGCGTCGTGCCGTTGCCGGAAAGGCGGTTGCCGAAGACGTGAACGTTGCGGTTGGCCATCACCATGATGCCCATGCCCTTCGGCACGATGGCGACCATGTTGCCCTTCGGCGCGAAGTTGGCCGTGTCGTTGTCGGTCACGTCGTTGTCGAAGACGCGGATGTCGTGCCCGCCCTGGACGGGGAGATTGGGCAGGTCGAAGACGAGGATGCCGCCGGTATTGTGGGTGGCGACGTTCCTGTAGACGTCCGCCTTCATCGAGTTCTCGATCTCGATGCCGGCAACGTTGTATTCGGCGCGGCTCTCGCGAACGATGATGTTCTCGCTCTGGCCGACATAGATGCCGGCGTCGGCGGCGCCCTTCACCAGCACCTTCTCGACGAGGATGTTCTTCGACGCGACGGGATAGACGCCATAGGCGCCGTTCTTCTCGTCGGGTCCGTTGGTCCACTCGACGCGCAGGTTGCGGAACGTGATCTGGTCGGAGCCCTTCGACTTGACACCGTCGCCCTTGGTGTCCTCGATGGCGAAATCCTCGAGCACGACACGGTCCGACGTCACCAGCAGGCCCTCGCCCGCGCCGGTCTGGCCCTTGAAGGAAAGGACCGTCCGGTCCGGGCCGGCACCCTTGACGACGACGTCGTCGACGTCGAGCGAAAGGCCGTCGGTCAGGTCGAACCGGCCGGCGCCGATGCGCACCGTGTCGCCGGGCTTCGCCGAAATCAGCGCTTCGGTCAGGCGCTCGGCAGCACCCTCGCCCGCCTCGACGGCGATCTCGGCCGCCGTGGCCAAAGAAGCGACGGAGACCCCCAGAAGCATTGCCAGCGCAACGCGCGAAAGGAATGAAGTCATCGATGTCTCCCTCTTAGCCGGCGTTCGGCCGGTCTTTGCGCGGACGATGACTCTCGGGTCTGGTCCTGTCAACAAAAATGAAATAGTTTCACTTTCATGACGAAGTTCATACATCCGCCTACCGACGAACCGTTCCCCGGGAGTGCCGGCGGTGCGGCAGGACTCGCCGGGATCGAGCCGGCGCGGCCGGTTCCCGTGCAGGGCCGTGCCCTGCGGACCCGCGCCGCGCTGCTGGCGGCCGTCGAGACGCTCGTGGCGTCGGAGGGAGCCGGCGCCGTCACGACGACGCGCGTCGCCGACGCGGCCGGCGTCTCGGTCGGCACGCTCTACCGCTATTTCGCCGACCGCGACGACCTCCTGCTCGCGGCCTACGACGCCACGGTCGAGCGGATCGTCGCCGCCTGCGCGAAGGAACTGGAAATCCTGCCCGACGCAATCGCGGTCGAGGAGGCAGCGCGACGCCTGCTCGCGGTCTACCTCGACGCCGCCGAGGCGATCCCCTCGCATGCCGGGCTGCTCAAGGCGATGCGCGCCATCCGCCCCGTCGAGGCCGACCAGAGCGACGAACGCAGCGGCGTCGTCGCGGAGATCCTGGCGCCGTTCCTCGCCCGATTCGCCTCGCCCGGGACGGCCGCCGACCCGGTCCGCCTCAGCCTTCTCAACGTCCTGATGGGAACGCTCGTCGACCTTTATCTGGTGACGAGGACGCCGGAAGACCGTGCAAAGCTGCGCCGCGAGATCGAGGCGCACATGCTGCTCGCGGTGGCGAGGCTGTAGACGCGGGAGAGGCCGCGTCCGGCAGGCTCACGCCCGCGCCCGGTAGATGCCGATGTCGCCGCGCACGCCGAGGCGTTCGGCGAACGCCCTGCCGTCGAACCCGACCGACTGGTGGAAGCGACGGACCGCCTCCACCGCCGCAGCGAGCGCGTCCTCGCCGTCCCACTCGACGAAGGTGACCACGTTGAACGCGCCGGGCCCCGAAACCTGCTCGAGAACGACGTCGCGGACGAAGCCGGGTTGACGGCGCAGGACCTCGTGGGTGCGGCGAACCGCATCGGCGAAATCGGCCATTGCGGCGCGGGGGACGACGAACTTGTCGACGCGGTAGCGGGCGGCGGCGGCACGGTCCGGAATCATCGGATTTCCTCTTTGAAATGACAACATGTTGTCAATATCGAGAATGACAACGTATTGTCAATATGCCATGAGGAGACATGAAGCGGTCGATGACTCCCGATGGCGAAGCCGCCGGAAGACTGATCTACGAGGTCCTTCGCCTGCACGGGCGGCTGATCGCCGCGGGCGATGCGCTGATGGCCGACCTCGGCCTGTCCAGCGCACGCTGGCAGGTGCTCGGAACTGTGGCCGCCGGCGGGCGGCCGCTGACCGTTTCCGACCTCGCGCGCATCCTCGGCCAGTCCCGTCAGTCCCTGCAGCGCCTCGTGAACGAGATGGTCGGAGACGATCTGCTCCGCTTCGCCGCCAATCCCGGACACAAGCGCTCGCCTTTCGTCGAACCGACCGAGGCCGGCCGCCGCCTCCACGCCGAAGTCGAGGCGCGGCGCATCCCCTGGACCGAGGGCATCGCGTCGAGGATGGACGGCGCCGACACGCTTGCGGCCGCCCGCGCCCTTGCACGGCTGAGAGC